>NZ_JAPNXU010000018.1:0-1205 GCF_030397555.1 Neptunomonas sp. CHC150 | reverse complement strand
TTAGATACAACGCCTGCACCTACTGTACGACCGCCTTCACGGATCGCAAAACGCAGACCTTCATCCATCGCGATTGGTGCAATCAGAGTAACAACCATTTTAACGTTGTCACCTGGCATTACCATTTCTACGCCTTCTGGCAATTCACAATTACCTGTCACGTCAGTTGTACGGAAGTAGAACTGTGGACGGTAGCCTTTGAAGAATGGAGTATGACGACCACCTTCATCTTTGCTCAGTACGTATACTTCACATTCGAAGTTCGTGTGCGGGTTAATTGTACCTGGCTTAGCCAATACTTGACCACGTTCAACGTCATCACGCTTAGTACCACGCAACAATGCACCAACGTTCTCACCTGCACGACCTTCGTCAAGCAACTTACGGAACATCTCAACACCAGTACATGTTGTCTTAGTAGTTTCGCGGATACCAACGATTTCAATCTCTTCGCCGACTTTAACGATACCACGCTCTACACGGCCTGTTACTACTGTACCACGCCCAGAGATAGAGAATACGTCCTCGATAGGCATCAAGAATGGCTGATCGATCGCACGAACTGGATCAGGGATGTAAGCATCTAGCGCTTCTACTAGATTCTTAACCGCTGTTGTTCCTAATTCGTTTTCATCTTCGCCGTTCAATGCCATCAAAGCAGAACCACAGATGATTGGCGTGTCATCGCCTGGGAAGTCGTAAGTGTCTAGCAACTCACGGATTTCCATTTCTACAAGCTCACGCATTTCTGCGTATTCTTCAGAATCAACACCGCCACAGTCTTCTGCCAACAAGTCAGCTTTATTCAAGAATACTACGATGTAAGGTACACCTACCTGACGAGACAACAAGATGTGCTCACGAGTCTGTGGCATAGGGCCATCAGTCGCGCCACATACTAGGATAGCGCCGTCCATCTGTGCCGCGCCAGTGATCATGTTCTTAACATAGTCAGCGTGACCCGGGCAGTCTACGTGCGCGTAGTGACGAATCTTAGATTCGTACTCTACGTGAGACGTAGAGATCGTGATACCACGCTCACGCTCTTCTGGTGCCTTATCGATACCGTCAAATGCTACGGCTTCACCACCGAAAACTTCTGCACATACGCGAGTCAGTGCTGCTGTCAAAGTTGTTTTACCGTGGTCAACGTGGCCAATAGTACCTACGTTAACGTGCGGCAGATTACGTTCAAATGATTTCTT
>NZ_JAPNXU010000017.1:0-50915 GCF_030397555.1 Neptunomonas sp. CHC150 | reverse complement strand
AGATGTGTATAAGAGACAGAAGCAGCCTTGTCAATGGAGTGATCAACGAGATGGAATTCGTCAGACCAACACTGATTTGATGTTAGGTCTTGGCTATGGAGTCTCTAAGGGAAGCACTATGAGCTTTTCTTTTAAGACGGATGCCACAGGTCGTGACGGGGCAGACCTGAGGTTTAATTGGCTTAAAGCCTTTTAATGTCCCCTGACACATGGAGTGTACAAATGAAAAAAATATTTGCCACAGTAGTACTTAGTGCTGCGTTTTCATTACCTGCGATTGCGGCAGATGATGCTTCTGATATTAATGCCGTATTTGCTTTGGATGCAGCGGACTCTGCTCAAGTAGAGGTCTTATCTCAGGAAGAAATGCAAAATACTGAAGGTGCTTTTTTCCTTCACTATTTGTTCGGTGGTCTCTTCCATCATAAATACCACTACTTTGGTGGTCACTATGGCTATGGCCACGGCCACGGTGGTCATAATGGTGGCCATGGCGGTGGTCACATTCCTTGCGGTTGTTAATTTAAGCGTTGTAAAACACAAAGGCCGCGCTTAGCGGCCTTTTGCTATTTGTCGGCAGGGTTGTGTACAGGAGTTATCACCTTTATGTGGTGTTTAAGAAAGAGAGTATTCAGTATTTTCATAGGTGTTATCTGTTGTTTAGACCACACGTTTGCGAAGGATGAACTGTATTTCAAAAGCGATACTATAAATGGTGCTATACCTATTAAAAGTTGGAAGTCTCTCAGGGATGAGCGCCTAGTAAAGCAGAATCTTGATTACTCCTGTGGCTCTGCATCAATAGCTACTATTTTAAGTGAGTTCTATGGTTACCCTATCACTGAAGCAGAAGTACTCGATTTAATCGGCAAGCAAGATAAAGCGTCATTTAGTGACATGTCAAAAGCACTCAAAGAAATAGGTTTTAAGGGAGTGGGTTATGCGGCATCTTATGAGCAGCTGACTAAGCTTAAAATCCCTGTAATTGTTTATTTGAGCTACCGTAAAGATGATCATTTTTCTGTATTGCGCGGTATTGATGTGAATACGGTTTGGCTGGCCGATTCTTCATTGGGTAATAGAACTTATAGTGATTCGCAGTTTAAGGAAATGTGGGAAACTCGAGAAAATACCGAATTGGCGGGTAAAATTTTAGCGATATTGCCAGCGAATATTGCAGCGCCATCCGCTATCGACTTTTTTACTAATCAACCCCAGCGGCAGACGTCGTCCGCTGTTAATCTGCAGGCTATTCATTATCTTCCGTAACTTGTGTGGCGGCTTAATGTAGTTTTGGAAATTCCTTAGCGTATTTGCTGATCCATTCTAGAGCCGCTTCTTCGGTAGTGATGGCTCGTCCGTTTTTCTCTATGGATTGTTTATACTGCTCTATATGACACACTTGTTCGATCATGCGTATGGCATAAACTTGTTGCAGGTTGTCAAACCCTATACCCAGAAGAAAGTGATCTATATATTTCTCGCACCACATAACATGGCCTTGAGCAGAAAAAGCGGGTTGAAGTATGGGTATGACAATCTCAACACGGTCGCCGGGAGAGAAGGCCAACCTAGACTCACAAGCCAAGCCGCCTAGGCTAATATTGTGAGTTTGTGCTGGGCATTCTAATGTGTGTGATGCATCTTCGACTTGGATGGGTATTTGTGCCGGATGCCTTATGTATTGGCGTGGCATAATCACTCCTACCTGTACCAGGCGTATTGGAGCGCTTTGAGGCGCTCCGTTAATGTCATAGATTTTTGAGTGACATCCTGTAGGTAATGCTCCATGGGTGTTTAGTAGCGTTGAGCTTGTATCCTATGCCCGCAATGCAAAGTAATCGAGCTTTTCATCTACTTACACTCTGCACTTTCGGCGCTTTTTGAGCTTTCTTTAGGTATTAGAGCGTATATTTCTCCCTTTTGTTTCATCTCACCCGCTAATTTTTCGGCGCGATTGCCGCGGCCAAAAAATATATCTGCTCTAATTGGGCCGTTAATCGCTCCTCCTGTATCTTGAGCAACCATCAGGCGTTGGTAGGGGGTGTTGTCAGGGAGTGTGGTGTTAATCCATAGCGGTGTACCTAAAGGGATGACTCTACGATCAACGGCAACACTTCTCTCTTGAGTCAGAGGAACATTGAGGGATCCCCTTGGCCCTGATTCTACATCGTTGCGTAAAGTGAAGAATACATAGCTTGGGTTATGGTTTTTGAGTTCATCCGCTTCTTTGGGGTGTGACTTTAGCCAATCGTTGATGGTCTGTAACGAAACTTCTTGTGGTGTTAGCTCTCCTCGCTCAATGAGGATTTTGCCAATAGCAACATAAGGTTGACCATTTTGGTCAGCGTAACCTACGGCTACCATTGTGCCATCAGGAAGTTGGACACGTCCGGAACCTTGAATATGTAAGAAAAAAGCGGCATCCGCATCGTCTACCCATAATATTTCATTACCGGCCAGTGGTTTGTTTGCCCCATCAATCGTCGCTCTATCATAAAAGGGTACTACTTTATTGCCTTTCAATAGACCTCTGACACGCTGATTTTTTAGATCAGGGAAACGGGAGCCTAATTCCAGTTGTAGCATTGAAGGCGGGCGTTGGTAGAGCGGGTAATGATAGCGATCTGATCTTTGGTAACTGCCATTGAGTGTGGGTTCATAATAGCCTGTAAACAGGCCGCGGTTATTACCGTTATTGCCATTGATGCGATGCGGTACAAAGTGGCTTTCTAGTAGCTGGCGAATGCCTTCTTCATCGATCGGCGTGTGATTGGTTAGGGCTTCACAAAAGTTTGACCACTCGCTTTGCTTTCCCAAACGAGGGCATTGGCTTTCAAGCGCCGGTATGGCTTGTAAAGCTGTATCTTCATGCCAATTTGGTAGCTGACTCCAACATATAGGGTCGCCAATACCGGCTGCTGGATGTTCTGTAGATGTATCTTGCTTAACAGTCGAGCAGCCTGTCATCCATAGGCAGGTTAGCGTGATAAGTAGTGGGGTCTTTAAATGAGCGAATGGCATGGAAATGTCCCGAGAATGACAATGAGGCCTGTATCTTGCTTCTTCATAAGAGGTCTTGCAAGTGCTAGTAGAAATCAAAGGAAGTTAAGTGTAGCTAACGGTTTTATTTATATAAATAACAGTTGCTTAGGTATTACCTTCACTTTTCTTTTGATTAACAGGGCGGCAATGCGGCAAACATTGGCCGCAATAAATGGCTATTGAATCCGTAAATAATTGGGTGAGGTGGATATGATCGTAGCAAAAAATGATATGCAGCTTCAGTCAGGGCATGTATTGAATGAGTCAACTCAGATCATGAAAAAAGAGGTGAGGGAATCAGGCGTATTATTTAATGCGCAGTTTATTCAGGCTTCATCTGATCTATCTGGTGTAAGTCAGGCAAGCTCTACTTCTGAGGCAGAGTCGATCCAGGATACAAAAACAAAACTTTTTAATGTTCTGTTTGCCGCTATTACAGGTAAGGAGTATGTCCCGAATAGTCCTGAGCTTGCGTGCGATTGCGTTGATTCTAGTGCCCCAGTGGGTGGCTGGGAAGGTGGACGAGTGCAGCGTTCGGCTGTTACTCAAGGGCTCGGTGGCATGGCTTGGGAATCTGTCGAGGTTACGTTAACCCAGCGTTATGAGCGTACAGAAACAACCAATTTTTCTGCAACAGGTACAATTGAAACCTTGGATGGCCACGTGTTTGATGTCGATGTTTCTTTGCAAATGCATAATCAGCAAAGTTATCAATTCGATAGCGTCGAAAAGCAGACTGTTGTTTTTAAAGATCCGCTGGTGTTGAATTTTGATGGCGGGGCGGTTGAGTTAAGCGATGAGACTTTTTCGTTCGATATAGACCATGACGGTGTGTCCGATTTAATGCCGTATCTCGTCAGTGGAAGTGGTTGGTTAGCTTATGATAAAAATAATGATGGTCAAATCAATGATGGTTCTGAATTGTTTGGTGCTATTTCAGGAAGTGGTTTTGATGATCTCCTACAATACGATGAAGATAATAATGGCTTTATTGATGAGGCTGACTCAGTTTTTGACAGTTTGCAGCTATGGAAAAAAACAGAGGCAGGAGATGAGCTGACTTCGTTGCTTGGATCTGATGTAGGTGCGATTGGGCTGGCATCTTCCAGTACACCATTTATGCAGTATAACGACAATGGGGCGGTGGCAGCAGCCGTTCGTGAGACGGGCGTGTTCTTGAAGGAGTCAGGAGGTGTGGGGCTGGTGCAGCAGGTTGATATTGCCAACAAAGAGGTATCGGAGGAGGCTATTTCTTAAGGGCTTGTTGTGCGTAATTGAGCGTAACTTAACACATTTAATTACGTTAAGAATTGGTATGATAGTTTTATATTTGAAGGTTATAAGGAAAACCAATGAAGCGTAGAAGTGTCGCTCAGTTATTTTCAGTTAATGCTCGGCTGACTTGCATAGTAGCGGCCTGTACATGGGCTAATGTAACTTTTAGCCAAACGAACTCGGTTGATGTGGAGCAAGTTCGTTTGGCTACGTCAGTTGGTGCGCAGTGTGCTGGTTATTACGATGGCCTATATGCCTTGGTGCATAACTTAGACGAGGCTAAGAGCCATGTGATGCTGACGGATTTGAAATCGGTTGTGCCAGGTTTGTCTAAGCAAGATCTATTCGAATATTCCACGGCATCTATTATTATGACCAAGGGATTTATTGCCTTGCTCAATCAAACAGTAAAGCCGGCTACACCTTACACGTTAGAGTCTTTTCGGGAGGAATACGTGGGCTTTAGGCGTCAATCAATGGCGTGGAAAAATACTGACGCTGATAATCGGTACATCGATGAAATGCATCAGCAGTGTGAAAGGGTATTAAGTATCTCATATGGCAATGGAACGCTGACTGATGAGCAGGTGTCCGCTGCTGTTAAGCAGCGAGCACATGCGCTGGGCGTAGAGCTAGAAAACTAAGCAGGCGAGAGCTGATTGGATGCTTGATTAGCTCCTTGTTTGAGTAGCTCTCGTATGCCAATAATATCTGCCTCGCTCAATTTATCAATTCCTAGTGCCTCTTCGACGCAGTGGTAGAGTTGGTTTTTGAATTGGCTTGGTGCTTCTTCTGTTTCGGCGATGGCGAGACTAACGTGGCCTAGCAAATAGCTTGAGTAGAAACGGCGATCATCATCGCCTTCAGCTTCTTGTTGTAAAAGCCAGTTGTAAAGTTGTTCGCCGTTTAGCATAGACATTATTGTGTAAAACCCGGTTATTCAGTTTCTAGTGATTTAAGTTGTAGAGCATAGGTTTTGCCATCAGGCTCTGTTTGCTTGAGCTTAATGATCATGTAATCAAGGGCAGGTGCGTACCAAATATAAGTTTCACGTTTGGCATCCGTCCCTCTATCCATCTCTACTTTGATGGCGTCATACTCACCCATGGGTGAGGTGATTTTTTCAGAACCGATAATATTAAAATCATAGGTCTTTAGGCGCCCGCCATCGGCTATTTGATAGCTAAAAGGGCCTTTCTTACCAGACATGAGATCCAAGCGCATTTGTAGCTGATAACTTAACTTATCTTGGGTTCCATCGGGAACCTGCATAGTCCAAGGCTTTTTTTCAACATCATTGGTAACTTGGTTATTATTCCAATCAAAGGTCAGTTTGGCCTCGCGTGTTTTACCCAGCACCTTACGCTTGTAAAGGTAAGTATGAGGAACAACATGATCGTTGGAAAAAGTAACGGATGTATTCTCTTTAATAGAAGCGATCATTGCTTCAGCATTGGTTGAAAAGAGCCATTGACCGTTGGATGTTTGACGAAGTGACCGAGTAAGCTCTCCAGACATAGCAATGCCGATGTCAAATTCAGAAGCATAGGTCGCCTTGTATGCGGTCACATCTGCTTGTGCAGTAGGGCATAGTAAAATTCCAGAGAGTACTACACCGGATATAAGCTGGCGCAAAATCGATCTCCTTTGATCAGGTCAGTTACGCGTCGTATGCTAATCTGAATCCAGAAGGTGGTAAAAGTTCATCATCCAGAAAGATACCTGCCTCGTCAAATCGAATGCGGTCAGCACAAATAAGTTCTACGGCCAGTGGATAAGCTACATGCTCTCGCTGGTGGACTTTGGCCTGAAGGGAAGCTTCAGTATCGTCAGAGGATACAGGAACACAAGCTTGTACTAGCAATGGGCCGCCGTCTAACTCTTCAGTTACAAAGTGTACGGTGCAGCCATGTTCATTATCGCCAGCCTCTAGGGCCCGTTTGTGCGTGTGTAAACCCTTGTATTTTGGTAGTAGCGAAGGGTGTATGTTGAGCATTTTCCCGTGATAATGCTGAACAAATGCGGCGGATAAAATCCGCATAAAACCCGCTAGCACTACAAGGTCAGGTGCATACTTGTCGATCACTTGACGGGTGTGGGCGTCAAATGATTCGCGACTGTCAAAGGCTTTATGATCAATAACCGAGTATGAAATACCGGCTTGTTCTGCGCGTACTAGGCCGTAGGCATCTGCTTTGTTGCTGATAACGTGTTCGATGCGGCCATTAATATGACCCGCATCGATTGCGTTAATAATTGCTTGCAGGTTTGAGCCACTACCCGAGATCAGTACGACGATCCGTTTTGTGGACATGCTTACTCCGAATCGCTCAGCTCTACCTGTTCTTCGCCATTTTGAGCATTATCGATATGGCCAATGACCCATGCTGATTCGCCAGCATCTTTTAAAATGCTAAGTGCGTTGTCTGTTTCACTTGCTGGAACAACGATTACCATGCCAACGCCACAGTTAAATGTACGATACATTTCGCGTGGTTCAACATTACCTGCAGATTGTAGCCACTGGAATACGCCTGGCAGTGTCCATGACTGGGTATTAATAACAGCTTTGGCATCAGCGGGTAGTACGCGAGGTATGTTTTCTAGCAGTCCGCCGCCGGTAATGTGGGAAAGTGCGTTGACTTGTGATTCTTTGATCAGCTTAAGTAATGGTTTAACATAAATACGTGTGGGCTCTAAAAGCGCATCGCGTAATGGTCGACCATCGACTTCTTGTGATAAGTCTGCATCCGATACTTCAATGATTTTGCGAATTAAAGAGTAGCCATTGGAATGAGGCCCTGAAGACGCTAAAGCAATTAAAGTGTCGCCTGCGGCAACTTTTGAGCCGTCAATAATGTCGGCTTTTTCAACGACGCCAACACAGAAGCCTGCTAAGTCGTAATCGTCACCCTCGTACATGCCAGGCATTTCAGCTGTTTCGCCGCCTACCAAAGCCGCACCGGCAAGTTCGCAGCCTTGGCCAATACCGGTTACGACATCCGCTGCCATTTCAACATTAAGTTTGCCGGTAGCGTAATAGTCAAGGAAGAAAAGAGGTTCTGCACCTGCTACTACTAGGTCATTGACGCACATGCCAACAAGGTCAATACCAATGGTGTCATGTTTGTTTAGCTCCATTGCAAGACGTAATTTCGTCCCAACGCCATCCGTGCCGGATACTAAAACGGGTTGCTTGTAGCCCTCTGGAATTTCGCAGAGCGCTCCAAAGCCGCCTAAACCGCCCATTACTTCAGGGCGAGCCGTACGCTTAGCAACCCCTTTAATGCGATCAACCAAGGCATTACCTGCATCGATATCAACGCCGGCATCTTTATAACTTAAGGATTTTTTGTCGGAACCAGTAGACATGTATCTTAACCTTCAGACTGGGTAAGTGAGGTGTAAAAATATGCGCAGTATTCTATCAGGTTGATATAGCGTGGGCTATTGTATGTTGCCGATTACCTGCCATATTTATGCCTGAAATAAAAAAAATATTCTTAAAAATAAGGTTTTAGGCTTTTTCATAATTCAGTTACAGTGCCGTAAGCTTATTCGTAATATCATATATTGATTAGTAGGCAGGCGCGTTACAAGCTTGTTTTATGTTTTTAGTGAGATGCTTAGTTAAGTAATAGGGAGTGGGCATGAGCTCAGTGGAAGTGCTATTGAAAACTCAGCGGTGGTTCATCATCACGGTTGCTGTGATTTCAGGGGTTTTGTTGTATTTATTAGGGCCTATATTATCTCCGTTTCTGGCTGGCGCACTCTTAGCGTATTTGACGGATCCTTTAGCCGATCGCCTTGAAGCGGTAGGCCTAAAACGCACCTCAGCTGTTGTGGTTGTGTTTGTCGTCATGACAACCATTTTGAGTTTGTTTGTGTTGTTGCTGGTGCCGAAGTTGAGCGCTCAAGTTCAGACCCTTATAAAATTAATACCGGCGATTGCTGATATGTTTGAGAGCAAGGTGTTCCCAGCAATAGAAACATATCTTGGCACCCAGATTAGTTTTGGAGGAAGTGAGTCCATTAAACAGCTGATTACCACTCATTGGGAGCAAACCGGAAGCATAATGGCTCAGGTGGCCTCTGGGCTTACCAAGTCTGGTTTGGCGGTAATGGGCTGGCTAACAAATTTACTGTTAATCCCTGTCGTTACTTTCTATTTATTACGTGATTGGGACGTCATGATGGCTAAGATAGGCCGTCTGTTGCCTCGTAACTTAGAGCCAACAGTTACCTCATGGGCAACTGAGTGTGATGAGGTTCTGGCTGCGTTTATAAAAGGACAGTTGCTCGTTATGTTGATGCTGGGGGCTATTTATGCCCTGGGTCTGTGGGCAATAGGCGTTGATTTGGCGCTACTAATTGGGTTAATTGCAGGGTTGGCTAGCATTGTTCCCTACATGGGGACAATTGTAGGTATCGCAGTAGCGGCTATTGCTGCTTATATACAGTTTAATGAGCCATCCATACTGTTGTGGGTAGCATTGGTGTTTGGAATAGGCCAAATGTTAGAAGGCATGGTGCTTACTCCTTTACTGGTTGGTGATAAAATAGGTTTGCATCCGGTTGCGGTAATTTTTGCCATTATGGCCGGTGGTCAGTTATTTGGTTTTGTTGGTGTTCTTATAGCACTACCCGTTGCGGCCGTAATTATGGTATTTTTGCGCCATCTTCATGATGGGTATAAAAATAGCCATCTTTATGGTTCAGAAACTCCCCGGCCTATCGCTGAGGATGAGCCATCCGACACACAGGAATTTGAGACAGATGAACAGCGCTAATGCGCCTCAGCAACTGCCTTTAGGCGTTTCCCTTCAAGACGAGGCTCGGTTTGAAAACTTTATGACCGGGGAAAATGGTCTTGTGTGCTCTATGCTGCGACAAGCGGCAGAAGGCAGAGGCGAGCAATTCCTGTATATCTGGGGTTATGAAGGAGTGGGGTGTTCCCATTTGCTACAAGCCGCTTGCCATACTGCAGAGCCGCTAAAGCGTACAGCTGTCTATTTACCATTAGCTGATTTGATCTCCTTAAGTCCCGTTATTTTAGAAGGGATGGAGCATCTTAACTTGGTGTGCGTAGATAATGTGGAAGCAATTGCGGGGAATAAAGTGTGGGAGGAAGCACTTTTTCATCTTTATAACCGCATCCGGCAAGAACAAAACACGCTTATCGTAGCGGCAAACACGCCTCCCAGACAATTGACTATCAAGTTGCCTGATTTGGTTTCGCGATTAAGTTGGGGTGGTGTGTTTAGTGTTTCCGAGCTCGACGATGAAGGTAAAGCCGCTGCTATTGCCATGCGCGCCAAGATTCGCGGGTTTGAATTAACAGAAGAAGTCGCTAAGTATTTAGTTCATCATGCTAGCCGCAATATGTCTGACCTTTGTTTAATGTTAGAGCGTTTGGATAAGGCATCATTGATGGCTCAGCGCAAAGTCACAATCCCGTTCATCAAGCAGGAAATGGGGTGGTAGTTTTTTCTGCTACTTTTGTCGCCTCCCTATCATGAGTTCATTTCGTATAATCGCTAATCATGCCGATTTTATTATTATCAATAAGGCGCCAGGTATCTCTGTCCATAAAGATGATAATGAGTCAGGCCTAACAATGGAGTTATCGGCTGCACTGGGTATTCATGTTTACCTGGTACACCGGCTTGATAAAGTAACGTCGGGTGTTATGGTTTTTGCTAAGTCAGCTGACGCTGCTGCTGAGATAGCTGATCAGTTTGCTAAGAAGACGGTAAAAAAATTCTATATAGCGCTGAGCGATAAAAAACCCAGTAAAAAACAGGGCCTTGTTAAAGGCGACATGATAAAAGCGCGACGTGGCGCATGGAAGTTAACTAAAACTAATACTTCACCAGCGCAGACACATTTTTTTAGTATGAGCCCCTCGCCAGGGCGTCGTTTGTTTTTGTTAAAGCCCTCTACTGGTAAAACTCACCAACTACGTGTGGCTTTAAAAAGCATAGGGGCGCCTGTCCTTGGAGACGCTCAATATAGTGGCTCGCCAGCTGATAGAACGTATTTGCACGCATGGCAGTTGATGTTTTCTTTTAACGAAAATTATTATCATTTTATTGCCCAGCCGGAATGGGGACGTTTTTTTGATTGCCCAGAAGTCGAGGCTCAACTGAAGCGCTGGGAACAACCAGCCAGCCTCAAGTGGCCGGCAAACAACGAATAGAGAGATAAGTTATGGGAACGCCTACGTCACGTGATTTTTATGCTCGAGACAAAGAAGAGCAAAAGGCATTTTTAGAAACCACTTGGTGTGATCACTGCATGAAAGCTGATTTAGGGATGCAGGAGCCTGTTGAATATGAACTAGAAGGCACAATCTTCATTGAAGGGCAGTGTCTGCAATGTGGTCAAGCCGTGTATACCGAGTTAACGGATGATGATATTTAGTTGCATGGGCGACAATGGGTTTAAGTGGTTGGCAGTCAATATTTTCAGGTAGGTGATTAGCGTGTCTAGTTATGACAATCGGTTTGGGGGTACGCGTCGCTTATATGGGAGCGATGCAGTCGAGCGTTTTCGTTCGTCGCATGTGTGCGTGGTAGGTATTGGTGGTGTAGGTTCTTGGGTGGCAGAGGCACTGGCCCGTTCAGGAGTAGGTGAAATTACTCTGATTGATCAAGATGACATTTGTGAAACGAATATTAATAGGCAGATACATGCGTTAGACGGTGCTGTAGGTCAATCAAAAATAGCCCAAATGGCAGAACGGATAAGGCTTATTAATCCGGAGTGCTTAGTGCATGAAGAATCAGCCTTTATTAATAAAGAGAATACTGCCGACCTAATTGGTGATTACTTTGACTATGTGGTTGATGCAATAGACAGTGTAAAAGACAAAGCCGCATTAATTGCTTATTGTCGTCGCAATAAAGTACCAGTAATTTGTGTTGGTGGTGCTGGAGGGCAGTTAGACCCGACTTGTGTGAGTGTATGCGACCTATCTAAAACACATAATGATCCATTAGCTGCTAAAGTTAGATCATTCCTCCGCCGACACTATAATTATAGTAAAAGTGGTAAGAAGTTTGGCGTGGAATGTGTGTTTTCGACGGAGCAGCTGCGCTATCCGCAAGCGGATGGTTCGGTTTGTAACCAAAAAAACCTTGATGAAGGACTGACTCGACTAGATTGTGATGGGGGTTTTGGCGCTGCGGTTGTAGTGACATCCACATTCGGTATGGTTGCAGCATCACGGGTATTGAACAAGTTGATGCTTAAAGCAGATATTGAGGCTGGCGCAACACGTTAATTTGCCTCTCACTATTGAGAAGCGGAATTAACTAACCGGTTGAAGTAGCTTGGACGCAAAAATAACAAACGCGATCATGGATGACCGGTCATCAAGGGAAGGTATTTCATGGTTAAGCATACAGAAGACAAAACGGCTCAAACTATCGCGATTTCGAACAATCTAGAACCGAAAGCGGGTGGTATTGAAGAAGAATCGCTTCTTTGTGAGCGCTGGCCTGTGTCTAACTTAGTGGCAATCCTTAATAACCCGGCCGATATGATTACTCATTATGAGGACGACTTTCTGAGTTTTCATGAGGAGTCTGGTAAGTTGATTGAGGCCTTGTTAGGCAACGTGCAATTGGGGATGTTGAATGTCCGCTTTGGTGTGGGCGGTGTCACTACGGATATGGCTCAGCCTTTCGAGCTGTCCGCTGCTTTTTTGGAGTTTCTTTGGAAAACCGAGCGGCCAATTTGCCACTGGATTCGCCATCAGGCATCAGAAATAGACATTGTTGCTAGCCAAGGTCGAGCTTACGCAATAGCTGATGCAGCATGTGAGGTTCAGAATATAACGGGTATGTCCCGCAAGGAAGCGATCAGTAATCAGTGTTACAGCTCTTATTTGCGCCAAATTTATTTGCGTGCTTTCAATCTTTATGGCGTATTTCCTCTTAAAAAAGAAGAGCTGGGGCTGAAAGGGATTGATCCGATTGCGCACGTATCTAAAGGGCGTTCATTTGATCCCTCCGCTTGTAATGGTCCGCAGTTAGAAATGTATGCACGGGAACACTTTTTTAATTTCTCCATCGATTTTGAAGTTTTTTCTATTCTGAAAAATTTGCCGTATCGCTTCTCGCTTCCCGAGCAGCTGCAAACGCGTGACTGGAAAAAGGTCATACAGATAGAGTTAACATCCAGTTGGATGCGCGGCGAATCAGGGCAGTGGTTAGAAGCAGCGCTAGAGACATTAAACCGGTATGACATTAATCAAACCAAGCAGCACACCGGTTAATTCGTTGTGCTGTGCTGCAAGACAAAATGGCGGCCTTGCTGTATAGTTGCCGCCGTTTAAATAATGCATCGGAGCTAGATAATGTCTCATACCGTCGTATGCGCTTTGTACAAATTTGTAACGCTAGATGATTACGAAGCCATTCGTGAGCCTTTAACTCAAGTAATGGAGCGTAACCACGTTCGAGGCACCTTGTTGCTTGCTAGAGAAGGAATTAACGGCACTGTTTCAGGTAGCCGTGAGGGTATTGATGCGTTATTGGCTTGGTTGAAATCAGATAGTCGATTGGCTGATCTCGATTACAAAGAGTCACTTCATGAAGTGCCGCCTTTTAAACGCACTAAAGTTAAGCTTAAAAAAGAGATAGTGACGTTAGGAGTTGAGGGGATTGATCCTAAGCAGGTTGTGGGTACTTATGTGGACCCTAAAGCTTGGAATGATCTCATCAGTGACCCTGAAGTTTTGCTGGTGGACACGCGTAATGATTATGAAGTTCAAGTAGGGACATTCAAAAACGCGGTTAATCCAGAAACAGATACCTTTCGTGAGTTTCCTGAGTACGTAAAACAGAATTTAGATCCGACTAAACATAAGAAAGTGGCCATGTTTTGTACGGGCGGTATACGTTGTGAAAAATCGACAGCGTATATGAAAGAACAAGGTTTTGATGAGGTTTATCACTTAAAAGGTGGGATTCTCAAGTACTTAGAAGAAGTTCCTCAAGAGGAATCTTTATGGGAAGGCGAATGCTTTGTGTTCGATGATCGTGTAACTGTAAATCATCAACTCGAAAAAGGGCATTATGATTTATGTAATGCGTGCCGTTTGCCTATAACAGAAGAAGATAAACTATCGGATCAGTACGAAAAAGGCGTGAGTTGTCCTCATTGTTTTGGTACTCACTCGCCGGAGCAAATCGAGCGTTTTCGTCAGCGCGAATTGCAAATGTCTTTAGCTCAAGCGCGTGGTGAAGGGCATATTGGTAAAGATGCTCTTACAACAATGGATCAGCGTCGTGCCGCTAAACGTGCTGAGCGTGAACGACAACGAGCACTAAACGAAAAAGCGTTGGCTAAAAAATCGATGAAGCGATAGCAGTAAAATGCAAGAGTATCGCTTGTTAGGAACCGTAACAACCTCGCTAACTCGTCAGGAGTTAGCGACTCATCTACAAGCGTTAGGTTGGCGTATATTAAGCGCTGACGATGAAGAGACCTTGCTTCACAATTCCCCTGTTATGTTGGCTCTTGACTCTGAAACTGAATCAAGTGCTCATCTGTCAAAGATTAATTCTATTTTGCTCAGCGCCAGCTATGAGGGCGAACCGGCTACCATTGAGCCATTCATTAATGAGCTGATACGTTTATCATCTAACGACGAAAAGCCTCTACAATTTTCTATAGATCTATTTGGTGATGCGGCTAGGCTTGTTAGACGTTTTATTGGTTAGTGCTTCCCTAAGCCTTACAGGGTTATCTTTTGCTTTTGGCGCTGCCTTTAGGCGTAAGAATAACGGCAATTATCCTAGTCTGTGCTATAAAGATACATGGAGTTAAAAAACAATTAGGAGTGTTGTCATGGTGGGTGCTATTCAGAGTGCCGCAGACGAAGCTACAGCGGATCTGCCAGTATTAGAGGCGTTACTAAAAGGTGTTGATCAAACCGTATTTCTTCTTAATGGCACAGGTGAAATAACACGTGTCCATGAAGGAACTGCCAGTTGGATGAGGGGCGAAAAGTTACGGGGTCTCACTTTGTTTCCTCTATTCGAAGAGCCCGATGCCGAGGTGCTAAAGCAAGCATTTGATCAATCATTAACTGCGCTAGCGGGTGAGGGTGTGCAAAAGCATCAGATCACACTAAAACCCGAACATTTATTGCAATTGCATGAGGCGGGTTTGGATCAGCAGCGCGCTATAGAATTTAGCTTTTCGGCCATAGATCCTCATCATATTCTTTTTATGATGAGTGATATCTCAGAGTCACGTCAGTTAAATCAAAAAATTTCGCAGCAAGCTCAACGAGATCCGCTGACAGGTGCCTATAATCGCCGTTCTCTCATGACTATTTTACAGCAGTCTGTTGCGCAAGCGCTGCGTTATGACTGGGTGTGTTCATTTCTCTTAATTGATATCGATCATTTTAGTGATATCAACGACAAGCAAGGCTTAGATGCAGGAGATCAAGTGTTGCAGGCATTTGTGACTGCTCTGCATGGCTTTAAGCGAACCGCTGATTTTTTTGCCCGTTATTCCGATGATAGATTTGTAATGTTTTTGCCTGAAACTAACCAAGATCAAGCGATGTTGGCGGCTGAACGGGTTCGTGTTCTTGCAGAAAATTTAGAAATTCCTTTCCCTACCGGTGACCTGAGTTTTACTGTCAGCATAGGTATATCGACTTTAATGTATCCAGAAGATGAGCCTGAAGTAATGCTCAAGCGTGCAGAAGAAAACCTGTTTATTGCTAAGCAATCTGGCAGTAACCGTATTGAAGGCGAACCTATTTAAGGTTTTTACGCATTTATTCTGTATCTGCCCTCTGTTCATGGGGGCAAGATTAACTACATCACTTTGCCGCGCATTGCTTTAGTGTTTCCTCGCTTGGTTTTGCTGTCCATTCGTTTGCGTTGCGAGCTGCGGGTAGGCTTTGTTGGGCGCCTGTTTTTTTGGATAGTCGTAGCGTCAAGGATGAGTATTTTCAGGCGTTCCAGTGCATCTTCTCGGTTTTTTTGCTGGGTACGAAAAGTTTGCGCTTTAATGACAATAATACCATCTGCCGTTATCCGTTTGTCTTTAAATTCAAGTAAGCGCTCTTTGTAAAAACCGGGGAGTGATGATGCTTTGATATCAAAGCGAAGATGGATGGCGGATGAGACTTTATTTACATTTTGTCCACCACTGCCTTGAGCGCGAATGGCTGTAAATTCAAGTTCATCTGCACTAATAACAATGTGTTTTAATATAGTAAGCATGTGAGCATTGTAATCCTAAACGTGCAGCAACCCTATGAATAACTTGATTTTAAATAAAAAGGAAAATCGCTAAATGAGTGTAATTGCGTTAGAAAAAGCGTCCCTTGAAATGTTAGAAAGACGATTAAAGCAATATTTTGTCAAAGAATTGGACTACGAATTAGGGCAGTTTCAAGCCCAATTCCTATTGGATTTTATATCTCAAGAAATGGGGGCTTATTTTTATAATCAAGGCGTAAGGGATGCACAAGCCATGCTATCAAGTCGCGTGGATGATTTAATACTCGCATTTGATGAGCTAGAAAAAATGGAGCCGCGTCCCGTAAGTACATTATGATGAAGTTACGCTTGGGCGCAGTTTTTGTCGGTCTTTTCTGTGCCGCCAATAGGTTCCACCAGTGAAAATAGCTAGGCCAATCCAAATGAGTGAGAATGTTATTAAATCGGTGTGAGTGAAGGGCTCCCCAAGAATAAATACAGCGCACAATAATTGAAGTGTAGGGTTTAAATACATCAGGAATCCTATCATTGATAAGCTGATGCGCCTCGCTGCGGCTGCAAAGGCTAACAATGGGATGGCAGTGAGTATGCCGGCTAAAATGAAAAGGCCACCTTGTAGATTGAATCCAAAGTGGTTAACTGGGGTAAACAGCCAAAATATCAGCGTGAAAGGGAGGGCTAAGGTCGTTTCTATCATTAGCCCCGTTACGGTATCCACTTGCGTTTGTTTGCGCACAAATCCATAAAGAGCAAAGCTTGCGGCTAAGGATAATGAGATCCACGGGAGAGCTCCAGAGCTTGTAACTTTGTAAACAACAGCGATGACCGCTAATAACAGCGCGACTTTTTGATAAGTGCTTAACGATTCTTTTAGGAAAAAAACACCTAAGCCTACCGATACTAGTGGGTGGATGAAGTAGCCCAAGCTTGCTTCAACGGCTCGCTCGTTCATAGCTGCCCAGATATAAAGTCCCCAGTTAGCAGCAATTAATGTGGTTGAGCAACATAAAGCCAAGATCAGGTGCTTGTTGGTAAGGGCGGCTTTAATGCGGTGCCACTTTCCGGTCAGAGTAATAATAATGGCTACAAAAACAGCAGACCACGCAATGCGGTGCGCGAGCACTTCCATTGCAGGTAGCCCTTTGAATAAGCTAAATAAAAGTGGGAATGTTCCCCAAATAAGGTAGGCGGTTAGGGCGTAGATAAGGCCGCGGTTTTGCTCGGTCACGGTAGAATCCTTAATATAAAGCGCGATTCTATCAATAAATTGGGTATCTACAAGGGAACAGTGCGTTGTTGGATTGAATGGTAGAAGCGTCTAAAGGTGTAGCGACTTCAGACGCTTCTGAGGGGGCTTTAATCCAACGTGCTTATATCAGGATGCTTTTTAAGGCAGTCAATGAAGGCACTCATTTCATCCGGGGTTCCAATGGTAATGCGCAAATGGTTTTCGATGCCTGGTCGGCTAAAATGACGGACTAATATGTTATGAGTACGTAAAAAGCCCATGAGCTCAGCGCCTGGCAAATAACGATGCGTCGCGAAGACAAAGTTTGTTTTAGATGGAACAACATTAAACCCGATCGATTCCAATTGAGCGGTTGTCCATTCGCGTGTGCTGATGATTTGTTGCGTTGTTTCTTGGAAGTATTGCTCGTCTTGTATCGCGGCAATAGCGGTGTCTTGAGCGAGCATATCCAAAGGGTAAGAGTTAAAGCTATTTTTAACTCGTTCTAAGCCTTCGATTAATTCTGCATTCCCTAGAGCGAAACCAACTCGCATACCGGCTAGAGATCGGGATTTGGAAAATGTTTGAATCACCAAAACATTGGGGTATTTATTGATAAGGCTAACGGCACTTTGAGCCCCAAAGTCTACATAGGCTTCATCAACAATCACGACAGATTCCGTGTTGGTGTTGAGGAGGCCTTCAATTGCATCAAGGGTTAGTGCTTTACCGGTAGGTGCATTAGGGTTCGCAAAAATAATGCCGCCATTAGGGCGCTGGTATCTTGTTAGGTCGATGGAGAAATCATCCCCAAGGGAGATATGCTCGTAGTTTATATTGTATAAGTTGCAATACACATCATAGAAACTATAGGTGATGGTAGGCATGAGCAGCGGCTCTTTCTGGCGGAAGAAGGCCATGAAGGCATGCGCTAGCACTTCATCCGATCCATTACCCACAAATACTTGATTGGAGCTTACATTATAGTAATCAGCCAGCGTATTTTTGAGTGATGTAGAGTCTGGGTCTGGGTATTTACGCAATTTGTTGCTTTCAAATGAATGAATGGCGTGAGTAACTTTGGGAGAAGGGCCAAACGGGTTTTCGTTTGTGTTGAGTTTGATTATGTTACTAACCTTAGGTTGTTCGCCTGGAACATAAGGGGTTAGATCACGGATCGCGTCACTCCAGAATTTACTCATTGTTGTAATAACTCGTTATTTAAAAGCAGCTAGTTGGCCGAAAATTATAGCGAATCGCCCCATTAACCACTAGTGCTTGTCAGTAGATTAGGGGCGCTCGTTATATACTAATTAAGCAGATTTAAGAGAGGTTACTTGTTCGCCTACTGCTTTAATCCCTCCTGCATTGTAGGCGTCTAAAAAGACAGAGCCAGCAATAGCAACATCGGCATGTCCAATTAATGCCTTCACGTCTTCTCTGGTTCGAATGCCAAAGCCCATGGCGAGAGGGAGTTCGGTTAAGCCTTTCACTCTATTTAAATAATTACCGATTTGGATCGTTGCTGATTTATCAACGCTATCCGTTTGTTGCTTTCCAGTTACTCCTTTTCGGCTGACACAATACAACATTCCGTCGGCTCTTTGCTTGAGTTGCTTAATCCTCTCATCAGGCATATCCAGAGTAACAAGCCAAATGGGTGATATGCTTTGCTCCGTCAATGGGGCCAATAGAGGATAGCTGTCTTGCAGTATGTCAGGGATTATCATGCTGCTAATTCCACGATTTTTCATAGTGTTAGCTAAGTTATCTAAACCGAATTGGAGAAGCGGGTTTAGATAACTCATAAGTAAGATATGCTGTTTTGGGAACTCTTTACTTAGCATTTCTATATCTGCCAATAATTGTTCCAGTCGCGGCTTGTTTTCCAGAGCGTGATGACATGCAGTGGTAATGGTAGGGCCATCAGCAACAGGGTCTGAGAAAGGAAATTGTACCTCTAAAATATCCGCACCCTGATTGAGAAGGCTTCTCATAATAGATAGGCTGTCTTCAATACTTGGGTATCCGTAAACGACGTGTGTCATTAAAAGGATGTCTTGTGTTTTACGTTTGTCACGGATGTATTGGGTCAAAGGATGCATATTAATTTGCCTCCAATAAAAAGTCGTTTAAGAAAGCGCTGAAAGGTTCGTCCTTCATTACTTTAGCGACATTAAAAATATCTTTATCGCCGCGCCCAGACAGATTAATAACAATAGATTGCTCAGGGCTCATGCTTTTTGCCTCACGAAGACCGCCGGCTACCGCATGAGCTGATTCTAAAGCGGGAATAATGCCTTCGTTGCGCATTAGCTGGGAGAACGCGGTCATAACTTCGTCATCGTTCGCACTGATCATTCTGACCTTTCCGTTTTCTTCTAGGTCGGCCAATATTGGCGAAACACCGACGTAATCTAGGCCTGCTGAAATAGAGTGTGTCGGCATTAACTGGCCTTCACTGTCTTGAAGAAAGCGGGTTGCGTAGCCTTGGGCAATACCAAAACGTGCTTGGTCGGTATTAAATCGTTTTGCGTGATCTCCTGGTGCATCGCTACGGCCACCTGCTTCTACACCAACAAGCTCTGTTGATGACGAGTCGACAAAGGGCAGGAAAATGCCGCAAGCATTACTGCCTCCACCTACACAGGCGTATATTCTGTCAGGATGTTTGCCGATTTGGTTGATTGACTGCTCTTTGACTTCTTCTCCAATAATCGATTGAAAACCAGCGACCATTTCAGGGAAGGGAGCACAGCCGCAGCTCGTACCAATTAGATAATGGGTGTCATCATAATTTGCGGCCCAATCTCGCATTGCTTCATCCAGTGCGTCTTTTAAAGTAGCGCTTCCAGTGGTGACCGGTATCACTTCGGCCCCGAGCTGTTTCATCCAAAACACATTAGGGTATTGACGTTTGATGTCTGTAGCGCCCATATAAATAGTGCATTTAAGGCCTAGGCGAGCAGATATTAGAGCGGTCGCAATTCCGTGCTGACCAGCACCCGTCTCAGCAATGACGCGTGTTTTTCCCATGTATTGGGTTAACAAGCCTTGGCCAATAACGTTGTTCATTTTATGCGCGCCGCTGTGGTTTAAATCTTCTCTTTTGAGGTAGATTTGGGCGCCGCCTATCTGTTGCGTTAAGTTGTTGCAAAAAGTCAGTGGTGTAGGGCGACCTGAATAATGCTGCCATTCAGATTTTAATCGGCCTACAAACTCGGCATCCGACATCGCTGATTCGTATGCGTCAATGAGCTGTTGTTGGCTGTTGTAGAGAATCTCTGGAATAAAGCTTCCGCCAAAACGTCCGAAAAATTGATCTTTCATGTCGCTCTCTTTAAATTAATTTATTTACTAAACGGTTTGGTAAATAAAATAGAGCTTTACGATTAAGGTGTCAAGTTTCGGCTGTAAAAGATGATTTGGTGTAAAAAAGAGACAGATATTTGTTTATTCAGGTTTTGTAAAAGGAGCAGGCACTAGTCTACACTTATCTAATTAAGGGTTTACTTATGCACCTGTTTAGTTTGTATGAGTAATAAGCTGTGAAAGCAGACATTTATCAATGAGGCTTGTTTGAATACCTATACTTTTTCATTAAATGGTTTTGATGATCTCAGCTGTCAGATAATGCCAGCTCAACTGGATGTGATTCGTCCGTATTTATCATCAAACTGGGTATTGTGTAATGACGATCAGTCCGTTGACTTGCGCATTGGAATAGAGGGGAGGTCGAAAGCCCCTAACGATGATGCGCTTAATATTATGCTCACAAACGAACTAAGGTTTCTTAGTCAAGGTGAGTTTGAGTTGCCGCTACGTGTTTTTACCCTGCTTGATCTTTTAAATTATGCAGATAGCCGCCTATCGGCAGAGCCAGAGGTAGGGTTGGTTTCAATGGCAGAATGGATAGTAGGTTTGGCCCAAGAGGGTAGCGGTAGCCTATATGTTCATAATAATACCCAAACATTTATTTGTGCTCAGGATAAGGTTCTGCGTACTAATGCTTCAGATAAAACAGAATTAGTAGAATTAATTTTTAATTCTGATGATGCAGATTGGAAAAAATCAGAAGACGTATCTATTCTTAAGCCAAGCTTGGAGTTGCCAATAGCTAGCTTGCTTTGGTCTTTAGGGCTTAAAGAGCATCGTTATGCAGCGCAAAAGTGGAATCGGCCGGATGCACTTTACCGTTTGTTGAGTTGGCCTCAATTAGGGCATTGGGAGTCAACGGCGCCAATGTTTAGGTTGTCCTCCTTATATGGTCGAAAGGCTGCAACTGTGAAAACAGGGATGATGGTAAGCGGACTCAATGCAGAAGAGGTATGTACTTTCCTTCACGCATGTAGTGTTTCTGGCTTGAGAGTTAAAGTTGAAAACGAAGAAGCCGACACGGTAACGCAACCGCCTATCGATGCAAGCCTATCGGTTTTACAAGCATTCAAAGCAAAACTAGGACTGTAGTACATGTTGCTGAAAGTTGTTTTTATTGGGCCCATGGGGTCAGGAAAAAGTACAGCAATTCAGACTATAAGCGAGATTGAGCCGGTAAAAACAGAGGCACGCAATACAGAGCGCTTTAAAGTTGATAAACCCACGACCACGGTGGGGATGGATTATGGAGAAATAAACTTAGGCGAACACGGTAAAGTTGCACTTTATGGTGTGCCGGGACAACAGCGCTTTGACTTTATGTGGCCTATAATCACAAAAGGGGCTATGGGAGCAATCATGTTGCTGGATTGTAGCCAAGAGAATTGCTGGAAGGACTTTAAGTATTTCGTAGACGAATTCACAAAGTTTGTTGATCCTAGCAGTTTTATCGTCGCCCTAAATCGCGCAACGGACAGCGACGTTGATCATTGCAATCAATTACTCATGGATGAAGGGTTAACAATGCCGGTGTTTTGCTCGGATCCACGAAATGAGCAAGATCTCACGGTTTTATTGCACGTATTGATTTCAAATGCGGAATTGAGATTTTTATTGGATTAGTAATGAGCCAAGATTTAGCAGAGCAGTCTGAGCAGTTAGAAGCGTTATTAAAGTCCTTGTTAGATGAGTATGAAGGCCTACGATTTGTTGTGTTAGCAACATCAGATGGTTTCTTGGTTGCTCACGCGGGGGCGCAAGTTGATAAGCAAAAAATGGATCCAAACCGTATCGCCACTATGGCGGTTTCCTTTACAGGGTTGAGTTATAGCCTTGCATCTGAGTGCGAAATTGGTGAAGTGAAAGGTGCTTCTGTCGAAGGTAGTGAAGGGCTGTTGCTTTCTAGACTATTGTTTACTAAAGAAACGGACTTTGTCCTGTTGACCGGCTTTAAGCGGTCGGTAAATCACGGTATAGCGAATTGGACGTTGCAGAAAGCTTATGATGCAGTGTTGAATGGTCTGAATACATAGAAAAATATTTGGATTATTAGTAAATCACCCACAAATAGAATGACGTGAAAGGGAAAAAAATGAGCAAAATTAATGAAAGCCTACAAGAGCTATTAACTGTTGATGGCGCTATGTGCGCTGCATTGGTTGATTATAATAGCGGGATGATGCTTGGTTCTGCAGGTCAAGGCGTAGACCTAGATGTAGCGGCTGGTGGTAATACAGAAGTTGTACGCGCTAAAATCAAAACGATTAAGATGTTAGGCTTGACGTCTACTATTGAAGATATTTTG
Source organism: Neptunomonas sp. CHC150 (assembly GCF_030397555.1). NCBI lineage: Bacteria > Pseudomonadati > Pseudomonadota > Gammaproteobacteria > Oceanospirillales > Oceanospirillaceae > Neptunomonas > Neptunomonas sp. CHC150. The sequence goes on along the minus strand of NZ_JAPNXU010000017.1, from coordinate 28,432 downwards.
ATTACGTTGTCTGATCAAATCCATCTGATTCGCCCACTGGCTTCTGATCGCGAGTTGTTCGTTTATTATGTGTTAAACCAATCAGGCAACCTTGCGCTGGCTCGTCGTAAGCTTAAGCAAGTTGAAGGTGAGCTTAAGGTTTAATCTGAGCGAATTTTACTCACGAAATTGAATGGCTTATAAGGTGTTTAAATAAGCTTGTTGAATACAAATGCGCTGAGGTTTTTGCCTTGGCGCATTTATCTTTATATGAATCCACTCTACAATCGCGCCTTATTCTTATCAAAAGATTCAATCTATGGCACGTGGTCGTCCATCTAAAAAGCAGCATATTATTGATACTGCTGGTCAATTGTTTTCTCAGTTGGGTTATCAAGCGACGTCTATTGATGTTGTGACGCAAACTGCCGGTGTATCAAAACCAACAGTTTACAATAACTTTCCTTCTAAGCTTTCATTGCTTCATGAATGGCTGATTTTACAATCAGATCATTTGTTATCCATGGTTGTTTTTGATTCCGCAAAAAAAATACAAACTGATTCTCTTCAAACCTGTTCATCATCTGCTAATAAACAGGCACTCAACGTCATTCTTAATGGTTATGAGCTTCTTATCCAGGAAACGTTTTACTTATCAATATTACGTATTTGCATAGGGGAATCACAAAAGCTCAATAGTGATGTATTGGCGCTTTTCTTTGAGCTGGATAATTCGTTAAATAATCAGGCTGTAGAGGCGTGCTTATCCATAGTTGAAGAGCCTCTGGTTGCTAGAGCTATTGTTTCAATCGTTAAACAGCAAGCAGTTGACCGCGCACTGGGTGTACCCAATAGCCTATCAACTGAGGATGTGTTATCCCTCAGTCTTCGTTTTTAAATATCCATTTTCATTGCATCGCGCACGGCTTTGGTTTCTTGCTCAAGCTGGTCGAGCCTAGCTATTTCGTATTGGCTTTGGTTCTTCTCTCGGCGTGCAAAAGTAATCTGTTGATTAGCTCTATCAGTTTGTCCGGTGAGTAAGAAGTACTCGATGCGCGTCAGATGCACGTTCATTCGTTCATTGTTTTGACCGTATGCCTCTGCCAGCAAATACCAATTATCTACGTCTTTGGGGTAGTCGCGTTTAATATTATTCATAACGCGTATGGCTTGAGCCGGCTGCCCTTGGGCCATTAGAGCTTTTGATAAGAGTTTTTCTACGGTATAGGTATACGGGTAGAGTTCATTAAGCGCTTGAAGCGACTCAACTGCTGTTTGCCAGTTTTGCTCAGCTAAGTAAATCTCGGCAACGGTGAGTTTGATGTAAAGCATTGATTGCCAGTCATTGGGCAATTGCTTGAGGGCTTGGTGAGCTTCTTGATACCGGTTAGTTTCTATGCTGGAGAGGGCAAGGCCATACAAAGCTGTTGGCGTCGGGCTGGCATCTACTGCTTGCCGATAAAATGCATACGAATCTTGTGGCGATTTTGCAAAGTGTACGGTCATGCGTGTGCGTATGATTTCGTATTCTTTTGAGTTTTTAGAGGCCGGCTGATCAGGCAGTTGCGCTGAGCGATTTAAAGCATCTGCAATACGAGATTCAGATACAGGGTGTGTAAGCAAAAATTCAGGTAAACGGTTTTGATCAAAGCGCTGCGATCTTAGTAGGCGCGAGAACATCCTAGGCATGGCTTCTGGGTCAATACCCGCGTTGACTAGGGTTTGCATGCCTAATCGATCAGCTTCTTGTTCATTTTGACGGCTAAAAGCCAGTGCGGCTGATTGTTGGGAGGCGATGGTCGTTGATATAGCGGCGGCACCGGCTTGACCATCTGCGCTAGCAACTAGGATGCTAGCTAGCAAAGCTGCGAGTGTAAACGGTCGGTTGCGGCGAGCCTCCTCTAGTTGAGAAGCAAAATGGCGTTGGCTTAAATGGGCCAGCTCATGAGCTACAACAGAGGCGAGTTCGTCCTCGTTGTCGGCGCTAAGGATGAGTCCTCCATGTATTCCAATAATACCACCTGGAACAGCAAAGGCATTCAGAGTCGGGTTGTCTAATACAATGAGATCAAGCCGCCTATCTTGCAATTGGCTATGGGAGGCTAGTTTCCACAGTAAATCATTCAGGTAGCTGTATGTAATCGGGTCATCCAGGAGCTTTGCGCTGCCACGTAATGATCTTGCCCAAGCCTGTCCTAACTCGTGTTCTTTGCTCAGAGATATGATCCCGGATGTGGTATCACCAAAAATAGGCAGATTGTTGTCAGCATGAGAAGTGACAGGTAAAAGTAAAAAGCTAAAAATAAAAAGTCGTAGAAAGGGCATTCAGTAATCCTGTTCTCTTTCATGCCAAAGGGAAGCGTGTCATTATCTTACCCCGTTGGATGGGCAGATGCCTGAATTCAATTGAATTTTTCCTGATTTGCTGCAGAGTATGTTGCCTCATGCTAAATATTAACATTGATACTGTCTTGGATGCCTCCGGGCTAAATTGTCCTCTGCCTTTATTAAAAACGAAACAAGCACTTCATAAAATGTCATCAGGGAGTGTGTTAAAAGTTATAGCAACCGATGCTGGCTCAGTGCGCGATATTACAGTATTTATTGAGCATTCTGACCATGATTTACTGGATACGTTCATTGGTGAGACTGAGTATATTTACATTATTCGTTGTGGGTTAGGGGTAAAAAAATGAAGGCCATTTTCAACAAATGGATTGATCGTTATTTTTCAGATGAAGAGGCGTTGTTCCTCTTCATACTGATTGTGGCAACGCTAGTGTTAATGGCAACGTTGGGTAAGCCACTTGCTCCTGTTTTTGCAGGTATAGTCATAGCTTTTCTTATGCAAGGTGGCGTTGATTGGTTAAAGGCTAAGAAAGTCCCTCACTTAGGCGCAGTTCTTATTACTTTTTTGGGGTTTGTTAGCTTTGTATTGGCACTATTATTAATAGTTGTCCCCTTGGCGTGGAAACAGCTTTCAACCTTGTTTACTGAGTTACCGAGAATGGTACAGCAGGTTCAGTCTCTTTTGCTTGTGTTGCCACAGCAATACCCTGATTGGATTACTGAAACTCAAATTCGAAGCATTATGTCGTTGGCGACTCAGGAGCTAACCTCGGCTGGTCAATGGGTGCTGACATACTCGTTTAATTCGTTAGCTAGTGTGATGACCTTGTTGGTATATCTCGTTTTGGTACCCATTTTAGTGTTTTTCTTTTTAAAGGATGGGCGCTCGTTAATTGGCTGGTGGACATCTTTCTTACCGAAAAAAAGAAATATGCTGACCAATATATGGCATGAAATGGATGACCAGATTGCCAATTACATCCGTGGCAAGGTCATTGAGATATTGATTGTAGGTACGGTGACGTATGCAACGTTTGCTTTGCTCGATGTTAATTATGCGGCATTGTTGGGCATTATTGTTGGATTGTCTGTTCTCATTCCATACATCGGGGCAGCAGTGGTGACATTGCCGGTTGCACTGATTGGTTTTTTTCAATGGGGGCTGAGCGATGACTTTATGTATTTGTTGATAGCATACGCCATTATCCAAGCTTTAGATGGGAACGTGCTTGTCCCATTATTGTTTTCCGAAGCCGTCAACTTGCATCCAATATCTATCATTGTTGCGGTGCTTATCTTTGGAACGCTGTGGGGTTTTTGGGGGGTGTTCTTTGCAATACCTTTGGCAACTTTTGTGAAAGCGATCATGAATGCTTGGCCTCGACATTTATCGGCTGATGAGGAAAGTCCCGTTATTAAAGCTCCATAATTCAGAATTTGACGCATAAAAAAGCCGATCCTCAAATGATCGGCTTTTTTGATAGGGGCAGGGGTTATTCACCTTTAACTGCGGCTAATACTTGGTCGACATGATCCTTTACGCGTACCTTACGCCATTCCTGTTGTAGAACGCCATTCTCGTCAATTAAGAATGTGCTCCGCTCGATCCCCATATACTCTTTACCGTAGTTTTTCTTGAGCTTAATAACATCAAAATGTTTACAAACCAGTTCTTCAGGATCACTGATGAGTTCGAATGGAAAAGACTGTTTTGCTTTGAAGTTTTCGTGAACACGAAGACTGTCTTTACTGACTCCGAAAATGACGGTGTTGTTGGCTTCAAATTCGGCAAATAAATCTCGGAAGTTTTGGCCTTCTGTTGTACAGCCTGGTGTGTTGTCCTTTGGGTAAAAATAAATAACGACTTTTTTACCTTTTAAGTCACTCAGTTTAACAGTGGTTTCGCTTGTTGCAGGAGCGGAAAAGTCGGCTACTGGCTGGCCTACAGCAATCGTTGTCATATTTCTTTTACCTCAGTTTGTAAAAAAGCGTCATGGTGACTACGCCTTACGCTTTTATTTCGTATAGAATATTGGGTCTTATACGATATCAGAACGGGTTTCGGATGTACTGTATTAATCATTCGAGCTTATGTAATGGAGAATAAAATGATTACCGGCAGCCTTGTAGCGCTTGTGACCCCAATGTTAGACAACGGTGAACTCGACTGGGAAGCGCTTGATAAGATCGTCGACTTTCACTTGGAGAACGGGACAGATTCAATTGTCGCCGTTGGTACTTCAGGTGAGTCTGCTACCTTAGATTGCGATGAGCACTGTGCGGTTATCAAACGCGTAGTTGAGCGTGTTAATGGCCGTATGCCCATTATTGCTGGTACAGGAGCTAACTCCACGCGTGAAGCTATCGAGTTAACTCGTGAAGCCAAAAAAGTTGGCGCATCAGCGTGTTTACTTGTTACACCTTATTACAACAAGCCTACTCAGGAAGGGCTTTATCAGCACTTTAAAGCGATAGCGGAAGCCGTTGATATTCCTCAAATTTTGTATAACGTACCGGGTCGTACAGCATGCGATATGCTTACGGAAACTGTATTGCGTTTAGCTGAAATTCCAAACATTGTTGGTATCAAAGAAGCGACGGGTGATGTTGAGCGAGCGCGTGATTTAATTGCCAAAGCACCAGAAGGGTTCGCTATTTACTCGGGCGATGATGCAACAGCAATCGAGCTTATTTTAGCGGGTGGCCACGGAAATATTTCTGTGACTGCGAACATTGCGCCAGCTCAGATGTCAGAACTTTGCAAATTAGGTTTGGCGGGGGAGGCTGATAAAGCACGCGCATTACAGCAACAGCTGATGCCGGCCCATACGCACTTGTTTGTTGAAGCGAATCCCATACCCGTAAAATGGGCTATGCATGAAATGGGGTTGATTGGTCAGGGTATACGTCTTCCTTTGACCGTTTTGTCAGAGGCGAATCGCCCTGTTGTTAAGCAGGCTTTAGTCGATATTGGTTTAGTTAAGTAAGGAGTATTGCTTTGATTAAAATGCGGTTGCTTCCCGCTGCAGTCACGTCGGTAGTTGCTATCACGACGATCAGCGGTTGCAGTGTGATCGATAAGAACCCGATTTATGGTGAAAACGGGATTATCCGAGATCGAAATCAGGAGTACGAAACAGCAACCGTTGCTAAGCGATTAGAAATTCCGCCAAGTTTACGGGCTAAGCAGACAAATGATCTACTGGTAATTCCAAAAGTTGGTGAAACTTCGAGTGCTTTGCAAAGTGGCTTTGAAGTCCCACGGCCAGAATTTTTCTATGCTGATACAGGCAGTGATGCCGTTAGCTTGAAGCGTCAAGGTGGTGAAAAAATCATCGTTGTTGATGAGCCAATTGATGTTACTTGGACAAAAGTGTTGGACTTCTTTGCCTACAACAATATCAAAGTGGCTAATGCTGATGCGCGTGATGGGGTGATTGAGACTGACTGGATCGAAACCAATGGCCCTGAATATCATGCGGTAGATCGTTGGATAAAGCATTTAACCTTGCAGAACATACCCGAAGGCACACAGGATAAAATACGTGTTACCTTGCGTCCTGAAAAAGACGCAGAACAGCGTACTGCAATTGTTATGCAGCATGCTCAGTTCTCCAAGAGCGAGCAAGTCGATAAGGTGGATTGGCAGCAAGATTCGGCCGATGTTGGCTATAAAACAGATATGATGTTTTCTTTATTACGCTACATGAGTAAAGCATCAGATCAGTCTGCTGAGCAAACCTTACTGTCTATGCAGAACCACCAAAATGCACGCCCTTTGCTTGGGCGAGACTCTAGTGGAAACCCTGTGTTAAAGCTCGAAGATTCAGCGGATGAAGCATGGGAAAAGGTTAACAAGGCAGCAGACAGCGCAGGCATGGATATAGGTACGCGTGATCAAAAGCAAGGGTTGCTTTACATGACGTACGTAACCACGACACCGATCGAAAAGAAAAGCCAAGGCTTTTTTGAGTGGATGTTCTCCGATCGTGGTGATATCACGTTAAATACAGGGACACTAGGTGCATTAGTGGGTGTAGATGACGAAGCTGATGATGTTCGCTACACGTCGAAATCGGCTGAAGAACTAGTGCAAGAGTTTGGGGATCCTGAAGATTTATCGGCTCAAGATGGCTATAAAATTTGGCTGGCCGGGCGAGTGGTGTACGTCTTTAACTCAGGCTCTTCTAAAGGGCGAATTAGCAAAGATGGTGATGTATACCAGCAAATTGGTCGATATCAGATTAAGTTGAATCGTACCCGCTCGGGTATTCTGGTATCCGTTTTAGATGATCAGGGTGAGGATGCCGATGCTCAAGTAGCTGAAGAAATTCTCTGGGATCTGAAAGACTCAATGTAATGCAATGCGTTACATAAGCGATAAAAAAGGGGGCTTTCCAGCCCCTTTTTTAATCGAAAAATTACCAGTCCTCACCAGTTATTAAGCATAAAGATGCAGGAGCAGTAGTAATGAAGGCCGTTTTTTTAGATGCTGAAACTTTACGTGATTTGGATCTATCGGGTTTAGAACAAGCATTCTCATCGTTAACTATCTTTGATAAAACAACCCAGAAAGATATCGCGCCTCGTATACAAAACGCGGATGTTGTGATTGTAAACAAAGTCAAATTGGATGCGACTTTATTAAAGGCAAGTCAAATAAAGTTAATATGCATAGTGGCTACAGGAACAAATAATGTTGACCTAGAAGCCGCTAAGCAATGTGGGATAGCGGTGTTTAATTGTCAAGCTTACGGTGTACCGTCGGTTGTTCAGCATGCATTTGCCTTGATACTTGCGCTCCACACTAACTTAATCCAATACCAGCAGTCTGTCGAAGCGGGCGATTGGCAAAAGTCGGATCAGTTTTGCTTGCTTAACTATCCCATCAGTGAGCTAGCCGGTAAAACATTAGGTGTTGTCGGTTATGGTAGCTTGGGTCAAGGCGTTGCGCAGATTGCAAAAGCATTTGGTATGCAAGTGCTGATTGCAAGCCGCGATGAGTCTGATTGTCGAGAAAATCGTTTGCCTCTGGCGCAACTGCTCCCGCAGGTTGACGTGTTAACGCTGCATTGTCCTTTAACACCCGCTACACAGAATCTAATTGACGAACAAGCGCTAAATTTAATGAAACCAAGTGCTTTTTTGGTCAATGTTGCACGTGGAGGGATTGTGGATGAACAGGCATTGGCTAACGCGTTAAAGTCGGGTGTTATCGCAGGGGCGGCTACCGATGTGCTAATAGAAGAGCCCCCTAAAAACGGTAACCCTTTACTTGATTCAAGTGTGCCTAATCTAATTGTAACGCCTCATTCTGCATGGGGAAGCAAAGAGGCACGTCAGCGTATAGTTGAGCAAACCATAGAAAACGTTAACGTGTTCTTGAGTGGTGAGCAGGGCGAACGTCGAGTTGTTTAAACCTTGTTCCTAAATCAGCATGTGTGGTTTTAGAAGCTTGGGGCTGATGTAAAATGCATTGGCACTTGCGTTTGAGGGTGCACAAAGCTGAGCATCTTTGCATGCAGCAATAAACGATCGGCCGCTTTTTGTATGTCTTCTTCTGCGTAAAAGTGGTCGCCTAAAATCGGGTGGCCTAACCACTGCATATGTACCCTGAGTTGGTGTGATCTCCCGGTTATGGGGGTTAACTCAACTCGGGCCTTATTGGCCATACGCTCTAGTATTTTCCAATGAGTAGTTGAGGGTTTACCGTGTTCGTAGTCCACTATTTGTAAAGGTCTTCTTTCCCAGTCACAACGTAAAGGTTCTGTAATTATACCGTTATCTTCAGCAGGGCATTGATGAATTATAGCCTCGTAGGCTTTTTCAGTTTTTCTATTTTGAAACAATAGACTCAACGCTTTGTGAGTTTCTGGCGTTAGGGCAATTACCATCAATCCTGAAGTGGCGTAATCAAGGCGGTGAACAATTTTAGCGCTGGCAAACCCTTGATTGATCACACGACTAATGACGCAATCTTGTTTGTCAGGCCCTCGTCCAGGTACTGAAAGCACGTCAGCTGGTTTATCTACAATAATAAGGTGCTCATCTTGGTAAAGCACTGGAATCTGTACTCCCTCTATCATGAGCTCTTACCTTTTGTTGTTTTTTGAAATAGCGCCATCGATTCAACGTGGTTCGTTTGTGGGAACATATCCATTACTCCAAAGCGCACCATCGAATAGCCTTTTTGGGTTAACAGTTCTGCATCTCGCGCTAATGCCGACGGCTCGCAAGAAACATAAAGGATATCGGTTGCTGTTACGGGTAATTGTTTTAACAGTTCGTATGCGCCGGTTCTAGGAGGGTCTAGGATTATTTTGTTTATAGGCTGATTAAGCCATGTTTCGCTTGATAGATCTTGACTCAGATCCGCCCGAAAAAATTGGGCATTAGTAAGGTTATTGCGGGTTGCGTTAGCGGTTGCTTGTGCAACCATTTTTTCGATACCTTCAACACCGATAATGTGGTTAACATAGGGGGCGATGGGTAAAGTAAAGTTGCCTAAACCGCAGAATAAATCGAGTACGTTGTCGCTTTTGTCTAGGGCTAACCAGCTCAATGCTTGGTCAATCATTTTATCATTAACGGCAGGGTTTACTTGTAAGAAATCACCTGACGCAAAGTCTAGTCTCAAGTTGCCATTAAGCAGCTGATAATAGTCATCATGTTGCTGATGTAGGTTTAGTGTTTTTGTATCTGTTTGTATAAACAGATTGAATGCCTTTTGTTCTGCCCATGCGCTAAGGAGTTTTTTGTCACTGCTTTTTAAACTGCCTTTGCAGCGTAGTGTCAAGGTTATACCTGCATCACCCAGTTGTACTTCGGCATGTGTAAGTTGTTTGGGGTTGCTCAGAGTAGATAAGCTCTTTTGTAGGTCAGTAAAGATTCCATCCAGGCGGGGCGACAAAACTGGGCAATGTTTAATGGGTAAAAGTTTGTTTGACTGGCGTCGTCTAAACCCTGCTATGACTTCATCGTTGCGCTGCAAGACATTCAGTCCGACCCTAGCCGATCGCCTGTATCCGAAAGCGTCAGATAGAATAGGCGCATCTATCTGTGCTGGGGTAATGCTGCTCATTCGCTGTAGAAGGCTCAGCACATTTTCTTCTTTGTAACGTATTTGTTCAGCCGTAGCTAAATGTTGTAACTGGCAGCCGCCGCAATCTTCATAATGCTCGCAGGTTGGGCTTACACGCTCACTGGATGGTGTAACGATTGATTGCACAGAGGCTTCGTCAAACCGTTTATGTGTTTGTGTGACTTTGGCTATAACTGTCTCTCCAGGTAGCACTCCCTCAATAAAAATGGTCTTTCCGTTTAAGCGCGCGACGCCGCGTCCATCATGGCTTAATCGTTCAATATCTACTGTAAAGGGGGCATTGGACGATGCAGGTTTGCGCGGGGCAGGCCGGCCAAAGCGAATGGCATTTTTTTTCATAGAGGTATCCTGAATTTGAGCGCGGCTATAGTAGCACAAAGCATTACCGGATCGGTTTGTTGTGTTGATTGAAATTGTTTGTTGCCTTGACTTTTTTTGTCACTGGGCGCAAATTCTGCGTGTAATCATGCAAAAGACGCATGAATTCAAGGAAGAAGTTATTCAGATTAGCAGCATAAGGAACATGATGTGCTTACTGAGGCCGGTACCCGCGTTAATTTTGATTTGATTTTAACGGTAGCAATTCTACTGAACTTACTATTGGCCTTATTTTTAAGGCGCCATAAACGCCGACTCCCTTACATAAATCGATACAAATTTCCCGACACTATTCGAAATAAACTGCTGGAAAAGTACCCTCACTTTAACGATTCAGATATCGATATGATCTTGGATGGTTTACGTTCGTACTTTCATATTTGTAATGTCGCCGGTAACAACGCAGTCGCTATGCCATCAAAAGTTGTAGACGAGGCGTGGCATGAATTTATTTTATTTACAGCGCAGTATCGTAAGTTTTGTAAAAAGGGATTGGGCCGATTCTTAGATCACGTGCCAAGTTTGCCCCTTAACAATCCCGCACAACACATGGGCAATGCAAGTCTAAAAAGGGCATGGCGGCTATCGTGTGAACGAGAAAAAATTGATCATGTAAACCCGCCTGCGCTTCCTTTATTGTTTGCAATTGACGAGCTGCTTAAAGTACAAGATGGCTTTTACTATTCGCTTGTTGGTGAAGCTTTAGAGGGCGTGAATGATGCAAAGAACTTTCCAGTTACACGGATTGGCTGTACGAGTAACGCAAACTGTGGGGCCTCCTGTTCTTCAGCTTATGAGTCAGAAGCGGCACCTGATGTCGATTCCACTCAGCCATCGCCGACATTTTCGTTCTTTACGAACAGTTTAAGCAAATAGCTAGCTTACATTTTGCGGGTGCCTCACACTAACTTCTCTATTTTGCGATATAGTACTTCCAATCGTTTCTAGGAGAAAAATTGTGGCAGAACATCCGTTTGCTCCCTTTGTACGTATTTTAGGAAAAGGCAAAAAAGGGTCCCGTTCTTTAACCGAGGATGAGGCTTTTGACGCAATGAGTATGATCCTAACTGATCAAGTACGACCTGAGCAGTTAGGTGCATTTCTTATGTTGCTTCGAGTCAAAGAAGAGTCGCCCGAGGAGCTTACCGGTTTTGTAAAAGCCGCCCGCTTACACGCTCATGCGCCAAGTTCTCTGCAAGTCGATTTGGATTGGTCGTCCTACGCGGGTAAAAAGCGCCAACTTCCGTGGTATATGCTGGCGGCCTTTGTATTATCGGGGGAAGGTGTGCGTGTGTTCATGCATGGTTCTCGTGGGCATACACCCGGACGGATTTACACTGAAGATATGCTGTCTTTGTTTGGTATGTCAGCTTCCCAAACATGGGATGAAGTGCAGCAGGCCTTAGACTCACACAGCTTTGCTTTTATGTCTATTAATACTCTTGTCCCGCGACTTGGTGAAATTATTGAATTGCGATCAATCTTGGGTTTGCGTTCACCCGTGCACACGTTGTGCCGACTTATAAATCCTCTTTCTGCAAGCTGCACAGTCGATGGCGTCTTCCATCCGGCTTATGCGCCTATGCACCAAAAAGCTAGCCACTTATTAGGTGTTCAGCATAGTTTAACGATTCGAGGGGATGGTGGTGAGGCTGAGCTAAAACCCGATTCAGATTGTGAGGTTAGATGGATAAAAGAAGGTCAGCTATCAGATCAGATTTGGTCTCGTGTTTATCCTCGTCGATTAGTAAAAGAGGAGACACTCGAAACAGACCAGCTATTAGCATTGTGGCGCGGCGAACTGACACATGAGTATGGAGAAGGGGCTTTAATATCAACACTCGCTGCTTTACTCGTTTTATTAGGTAAGGCGGAGGATCAAGCTTCGGCGGTGCCCTTAGCTGAGTTGTATTGGAAACGGCGTAATAAAGCGCGTTTTTAATATAGTTTGTTCGGGCAATGCATAATTGTAGTGCTTGAGTTTTGATAAAGCAGGCGTTGTTATGGCTAAGTAATGCGAATTTAATACCGTTACTTGAAAAGATTGTTTTCGCACCAATAATCACTTCTACAGGCTCAGCTGACACAATGTAAAAAGTACTACTATAGCTAATAGCTGATCAATTTACTCAGGATTGCAATGCGTGTATCCTGAGTGTAAATGTAAGTCGGTCATCAGGTGTTTTATTATGAATATGACGGTTACCAAAGGCGCAGAAGTTTATCTGGCTGATCTGCTTGAAAAGCAGAACGTAGAAGGTATCGCAGTAAGAATGTTTGTTACACAGCCCGGTACGCCGTATGCTGAAACGTGTTTGGCTTATTGTCGCCCGGATGAAATCAATCCAGAAGATGAAATTTTAGAATTGGAACATTTGCGTTTCTATTTTGAGCGCAACAGCCTTCCTTACTTAGAAGAAGCGACAGTCGATTATTCTCAGGACCGCATGGGTGGCCAACTCACGATTAAAGCCCCAAATGCTAAAGTCCCTAAAGTGTCATCTGACAGCCCGATGAATGAGCAAATCAACTATATCTTATATTCTGAAATCAATCCTGGCCTTGCTTCTCATGGCGGTGAAGTAAAGCTAATGGAGCTGCTAGAGGAAGAAGAAGGGTACATTGCCATTTTACAATTTGGCGGTGGTTGCCAGGGCTGTAGTGCTGTTGACCTAACTCTTAAAGATGGGGTCGAAAAAACATTAATAGAAAGGCTTCCTAGCTTAGTCGCTGTTAAAGATGTAACCGATCACACGGTGACAGATAACGCGTACTATAAATAAACATCCTCCCTTGGCCGCATTCAGGGTGTCTGTATGCGGCATCCACATTGCGTGTTTACAAATGAGTTGCTATAACTCCAAGAGCTTGTCATTCAATATCGGGCAATAATGTGAGTATGTTAACTTGTTTTTCTGTTTAGCGTCCCCATAAATTATTTTTGATATTAATGTCCATTTTTTCGCACCTAGGCTTACTATCTATTAACCTAAGGTGCCCTGTAGAGAGGCAAAATCCACTATGGATAAGTTAGAAGCTAATGCCGATACGTTACATGTAGAGCTTCCCGTTCTGCCGCTACGCGATGTTGTTGTGTACCCTCATATGGTTATTCCTTTGTTTGTTGGCCGTGAAAAGTCTATCGAAGCATTGGAAGCAGCAATGGAGGGTGATAAAGAAATTTTACTGATAGCCCAGAAAAATGCCTCTGACGATGAACCTGTAGCTAGCGATCTCTTCAATATTGGTACCGTTGCCAGTGTCTTGCAAATGCTAAAACTGCCCGACGGAACAGTTAAAGTTTTGGTTGAGGGTGACTATCGAGCACAAATTAATGAGCTCGCAGACGATGAAGGTTTCTTTTCGGCGACTGTTAGCAGTTTGCCCGTTGAAAAATTAAGTGCAGCTGAAAGTGAAGTTTACAAGCGCACAGCATTAGAGCAGTTTGATCGCTTTATACAAATCAACAAAAAAATACCATCTGAAGTGCTCACATCACTACAGAATATTGATGATATAGGCCGCTTATCGGACACAATTGCGGCTCACATGTCACTAAAGTTGGATGAAAAGCAAAGCATTCTCGAAATGCTTGATAATCGCCAACGCTTAGAGCATTTGATGTCACTCATGGAAGCCGAAATCGACCTTGTTGAAGTCGAGAAACGGATCCGTGGTCGTGTTAAAAAGCAGATGGAAAAAAGCCAGCGTGAGTACTATCTCAATGAGCAAATGAAGGCCATCCAGAAAGAGTTGGGTGACCTCGATGAGAATGGCGCAAGCGATATTGAAGAACTGAAAAATAAGATCGATGCAGCGAGTATGCCCAAAGAGGCGTACGATAAAACGTTGGCAGAGTATAATAAGCTCAAAATGATGTCCCCAATGTCCGCTGAAGCAACCGTTGTACGTGGGTATATCGATTGGATGCTGCAAATACCTTGGTCTAAACGCTCAAAAGTGCGCCATGATATGGCTCAGGCCGAAGCGATTTTAAATGAAGATCACTTTGGGCTAGAAGAGGTCAAAGAGCGTATTTTAGAGTATTTAGCCGTCCAAAAACGGGTTAAGAAGCTCAAAGGACCAATATTGTGCTTAGTAGGTCCACCTGGGGTCGGAAAAACCTCTCTAGGCCGTTCTATTGCGCGCGCAACTAACCGTAAATATGTGCGCATGGCTTTAGGTGGCGTGCGGGATGAGGCTGAAATTCGTGGCCACCGTCGCACGTATATCGGTTCGATGCCTGGTAAGTTGATTCAGAAAATGGCGAAGGTGGGTGTTCGAAACCCGTTATTCCTACTTGATGAAATCGACAAAATGGGTATGGACCACCGTGGTGATCCTTCCTCTGCGTTATTAGAAGTGCTTGATCCTGAGCAAAACTCGTCATTCAATGACCATTATTTGGAAGTGGATTACGATTTATCGGACGTTATGTTCGTATGTACATCTAATTCCATGAATATCCCTGGCCCGTTACTGGATAGAATGGAACTAATACGCATCCCTGGTTACACAGAAGATGAAAAGTTAAACATTGCACGTAAATATCTTGTGCCAAAGCAGATCAAGCAAAATGGGCTTAAAGATAAAGAGATCGAAGTGGGTGATGACGCCATCACAGGTTTGATCCGTTACTACACGCGTGAAGCAGGTGTTCGTGGACTTGAAAGAGAAGTTGCTAAAATCTGCCGAAAAGTCGTAAAAGATTTATCTTTAGGTAAATTGAAAGCTCCGGTTAAGATTACATCTGCAGAATTAGAGCACTACAGCGGAATCCAAAAATGTAAATTTGGTTTAGCTGAAGAGAAAGATCAAATTGGCCAAGTGACAGGATTAGCTTGGACCCAAGTAGGCGGTGATATCTTATCAATAGAATCCACTGTTGTACCGGGTAAGGGTAGGCAAGTCACTACGGGTAGCCTAGGTGATGTAATGAAGGAATCTATACAGGCCGCCTTGACTGTAGTCAGAAGTCGAGCACGTTCTTTAGGTATTCCCGCGGATTTTCATGAGAAAAATGATGTCCACATTCATGTTCCAGAAGGTGCTACGCCAAAAGATGGCCCAAGTGCAGGTATAGGCATGTGTACAGCTCTGGTTTCAGCGCTGACTAATATACCTGTCCGGGCTGATGTAGCGATGACAGGTGAAATTACGTTGCGTGGACAAGTGCTGCCAATTGGTGGTTTAAAAGAGAAGTTATTAGCCGCGCACCGTGGTGGTATTAAAACGGTAGTCATTCCTGATGAAAATCAGCGTGACCTGAAAGAAATACCTGATAACATTAAGGCCGACCTAGATATTAAGGCCGTAAAATGGATTGATGAAGTTCTTGAAATTGCCTTGACTTATCAACCTAAGCCGCTATCAGATGAAGAAGTAGAAGCTGCTTCTTCAGAAAAAAAATCGTCTAAGTCTGAAACAGGACAAATAAACACGCATTAACCGGAAACATAGGCAGAATCAGGGGGTTGGAGCTTGACACTTGTTTCTGCCAGTTGGTATAAAGTGCGAGATATTTGTGCTGGGCATGGACTACAGAACATAAAAAATAATCGACTCGATAAAGGGGAACATCGTGAACAAGTCTGAATTAATCGACGCAATTGCAGCATCTGCAGACATTCCAAAAGCAGCTGCTGGTCGCGCATTAGACGGTGCTTTAGATTCTATCTCTTCTGCTTTGCAGAAAGGTGAGTCAGTAGCACTTGTTGGTTTTGGTACTTTTTCTGTAAAAGAGCGCGCGGCACGTACAGGTCGTAACCCTCAGACAGGCAACCCAATTGAAATTGCTGCGGCTACATTGCCGACTTTCAAACCGGGTAAAGCGCTTAAAGACGCAGTTAACAAGTAATAGGGGCTAATCGCGTAAGCGTTTTAATCCCGAATCTGGAGCGGTAGTTCAGTTGGTTAGAATACCTGCCTGTCACGCAGGGGGTCGCGGGTTCGAGTCCCGTCCGTTCCGCCACTTTTGAAAAAGGCGCATTCTGGGAATGCGCTTTTTTTTTGAACAATGGATACTAGGTGAATCATGCTGCAATCGATTCGCGATAATTCTCAAGGTATTGTCGCTAAAGTTATTGTTGGTTTAATCGTTGTTACTTTCGCACTGTTTGGTGTCGAATCGTTAGTCAGTCTAACGGCAGGCTCCAACGCGCCAGCCAGCGTAAATGGTGAAGAGATCACTGAGCAAGAACTGTATCAGGCAACGCAAATACAGCGTCGTCAGTTGCTTTCTCAAATGGGCGAGAATGCAAACCCTGCATTGCTTGATGAGAATGTGATCAGCGGTATGGTTTTAGAAAGCTTAATTGAACAAAAAGCTTTATTGATCTCGGCGCAAGATAAAGGTTTGTATGTTTCTGATCGTATGCTTGATCAAATGATCATAGAAACGCCTGACTTCCAAATTGACGGGAAGTTTAATTCGGATCAATTTCAGGCGGTACTTCGTAACGCTGGTTTAACGCCACTTATGTATCGTGACTTGATGCGCAAAGAGCGAATCTTAGCTCAAGAGGCTAATGCTTATCAGCTTTCATCGTTTGTTGTGCCAGCGCAGCTAAAACAGGTAGTTGACCTTGAAACGCAAACGCGTTCAGGTAACTACTTTACTATGCCGTTAGATATCGAAGCCGCTAAAGTAGCAGTCACCGACGATGAAATTAAGGCTCGCTATGATCAAGAGCGTAGTTCGTTAACAACGCCAGAGCAGGTCGTTATAGAGTACATTGTGCTTGATAAGCAGGCGATGCGTGATGCGATAACTGTTACTGATGAAGAGTTACAGTCTGAATACCAACAGCGTCAAGCGTCCTTTGCACCGCAAAATGAGCGTCATGTAGCGCATATTTTGGTTGAAATTTCTCCTGACCAAGATGATGAAGCAGCGCTAGCTAAAGCTGAATCAATTAAGTCGCAATTGGATCAGGGTGCTGCGTTTGATGAGCTAGCTAAAGCTGAATCGGACGACATTGGCTCGGCTCAATCCGGTGGTGATCTCGGTAATGTAACAACGGGTATGCTATCTGAGCCCTTTGACAATGCGATGCTTGCGTTAAAACCTGGCGATGTTTCTGAGCCAGTGCGTACAGAGTTTGGCTACCATATCATCAAACTGATCAGCGAAACCGAGTCTACAATGCCTTCATTTGAAGAATTAAAGCGTTCTCTTGAAGATGATATCGTGACTCGTAAAGTTGAGTCTGAATACGTAGAAGGTTTAGAGCAATTAGCGGATACCACGTATTCAGCAGGAGACCTTGCTGAGCCTTCGGAAGTAATGGGCTTACCTATTGAAGTGAGTGCGCCTTTTGATCGTTCTGGTGGGGCGGATGTGTTTACGAGTAACGCTCAAGTAATTGAAGCGGCATTTGCTGATGAGCAATTAAATGAAGGGCTCAATAGTACGCCGATAGAGATTGATCAAGACCGTACTATGGTTTTACGCGTCAAAGACCATTTTGAGCCTCGAGAGCTATCGTTAGAAGAAGTCTCTGATCAGTTACGAGATCAAATAGCCTATGATAATGCTTCAAAAGCGTTGAATGAAAAAGCTGATAGTAAATTAGCCGCGTTAAATAGCGGTACATCATTATCCATGGCTGCTGATGATGCTCAGGTAAATGCGCTTGAGTCGCTTAGCCGTTCAGCTTCTTCAGCTCCCGCGGAAGTGGTTGGTAAACTATTTGCCATGCCGCATCCTGATGGTGCTCCTACAGCCTCTAAAGCTGTATTAGCTGACGGAAGTGTGGCGGTCATTCAATTAACTGCTGTGACTCAATCAGAAGCGGCAGAAAATGAAGATACGTTGAACGCAATGGGGCAATATTTAGCCTCAATGAAAGGTCAGGAAGCGTATAAAATGGTTGCTAAATCAGTTACTGATAGCGCTGAAATTGAGCGTAAATAGAACAGACACATATGAAAAAGCCTAGCTTGTTAGCTAGGCTTTTTTTTGTCTATGTATATTAGCATTTGTTGATGTAAGTTAATGATTTAAAAGTGGGCCTATTTTAATCTGCACTAGTTTAGTGGTAGGTGCTTCTTACTGTGTTAAGCGCCTAATTTAAATATGCAGAAGTAGGTCAAAATGATGATCATTAACGAAGCTGTAGTAGAGCTGTCTAGATTGCAGTTCGCTTTAACTGCAATGTACCATTTCCTTTTTGTACCCCTGACGTTGGGAATGTCATTCATTCTCGCCATCATGGAGTCGGTTTATGTTATTACCGGAAAACAAGTCTATAAAGACATGGTTAAGTTTTGGGGAAAGTTGTTTGGAATCAACTTTGCTTTAGGCGTGACAACCGGTTTAACCATGGAATTTCAATTTGGAACAAACTGGTCTTATTATTCCCATTATGTGGGAGATATTTTTGGAGCTCCACTAGCCATTGAAGGTTTAATGGCTTTTTTTCTCGAATCAACTTTAGTTGGTTTGTTCTTTTTTGGCTGGGACCGCCTAAGCAAGCTTAAGCATTTATTAGTGACTTGGGGTGTTGCATTGGGTTCTAACTTTTCGGCTTTGTGGATTTTGATAGCTAATGGATGGATGCAAAATCCTGTTGGGTCAGAGTTTAATTATGAAACGATGCGAATGGAGTTGGTCGACTTCGGCGCTTTGCTATTTAACCCTGTAGCACAAGTTAAGTTTGTACATACTGTGTCAGCAGGGTATGTAACAGGTGCGGTTTTTGTATTAGCGATTTCCAGTTATTACTTACTCAAAAATCGCGATTTACCCTTTGCGCGGCGTTCATTTGCTATCGCTTCGGCTTTTGGTCTGGCTTCTATTATCAGTGTTATTATCTTAGGTGACGAGTCTGGCTATGAGCTAGGTGATGTTCAAAAAGTTAAGCTGGCTGCTGTCGAAGCTGAATGGCATACGCATGAAGCACCTGCTGCTTTTACACTAATCGGTTTTCCGAATCAGGAAATAGGGGAGACGGAATATGCTATTCGTATCCCAGGAGTCTTAGGTTTAATCGCAACACGCTCTTTTACTGAGGAGGTGGAAGGGATAGCGGATCTAAAGGCTCATAACCGTCAACGTATAATAAATGGCATTTATGCTAATCAATTGCTTGATAAGTTGCGCTCGGGTTCTACAGACGAACTTGTTAAAGAAAATTTCGAAAAGGTAAAAGACGATTTAGGTTATGGGTTACTAGTTACTGCATTTACGGATGACATAAACAACGTAACCTCCGAACAGATAGATCAAGCTGTTGATTATAGTATCCCTCGTGTAGCGCCTATCTTTTTTGCTTTTCGTATTATGGTCGCGGCAGGTTTCATCATGCTGATCATTTTTGCTACTGCTTTTTATCAAAATGCGCGTCGTCGCATCGGCAACAACCGTTTATTTCTTCGTATTATCTTATGTAGTCTACCGCTTCCGTGGATCGCTTGTGAAACCGGGTGGATTGTCGCTGAGTATGGCAGGCAGCCATGGGCAATAGGAGAAATATTACCGGTACATGTCGCCGTATCTAGTCTGTCAGCAGGCGAGATTTGGCTATCGATGGGCTTGATGACTGCTCTATATACTGTTTTCCTTTTTGCAGAAATGTATCTAATGATTAAATTCGCCAAAAAAGGACCATCCAGCTTACATACAGGGCGCTATGCTTTAGAAGGTGATATAGCTCAAATGCGCGTTCAGGGGGAGCAGTAAAATGGATTATGAATTATTAAAACTAATATGGTGGGCATTGATAGGTGTTTTGCTGATTGGTTTTGCGGTAACCGATGGCTTCGATATGGGAGTAGGTAGCCTGCTGAGAATAGTTGGCAACGATGATATCGAACGTCGCGTAATGATTAATTCCATTGCCCCGCATTGGGATGGAAATCAAGTATGGTTTATAACCGCCGGTGGTGCGCTCTTTGCAGCATGGCCTATTGTTTATGCGACCTCTTTTTCGGGTTTTTACTTTGCAATGATTTTGACCTTAGTCGCGCTTTTTTTCAGACCCATTGGCTTCGATTACCGTTCTAAATTACCGAACCCTTCATGGCGTAATAGTTGGGACTGGGGGATTACGTTCGGCTCTGCTGTGCCGCCAATTATCTTCGGTGTGGCATTTGGTAATTTATTGCAAGGAGTACCTTTTGAGTTTGATAGCTACCTTCGGGTGACATATACAGGCACGTTTTTCGCTCTATTGAATCCTTTTGCTGTGCTATGCGGTGTTGTTAGCTTACTAATGATCATGACTCAAGGTGGGGCTTGGCTTCTGATTAAGACTGATGGCCACTTGCTAATAAAAGTTGCACGCGCAACATTAATCACTGGGTTATTGGCATGTTTGTGCTTTGTGCTTGCAGGTTTGTGGTTAGCTTTTGGAATAGATGGGTATGTGATCACGAGCCAGGTGAATGGTAATGACGTCTTAACTCCATTAATGAAGTCGGTTGAGATTCAATCTGGAGCATGGCTGAATAACTATGAAAAATATCCTGTGTTATTGCTTGCGCCTGTGTTGGGGGTTGCTGGCATGTTGGTAGCTAGTTTGGCTGGTGCTCTGCGTAAAGGCGCATTGGCTTTTTTGAGTTCATCGTTGGGTATCGCGGGCATTATAGTTACCGCTGGGGGATCAATGTTTCCTTTTTTAATGCCGTCTTCTTCACAGCCCGGAATGAGCTTGACTCTCTGGGATGCAACATCCAGTGAAATGACACTTAAAATCATGTTTTTTGTCGCGTGTGTTTTTGTGCCAATTATTTTGATTTACACCTTATGGAGCTACTGGGTTATGTTCGGGCGTATTAGTAAAGCTCACATAGAAAAGAATACGCACTCATTGTATTAATATGTAAATAACTTTGAAGCGTGGCTTCAAGGTGGAGGAATAAGATATGTGGTACTTTGCTTGGATTCTGGGTGTGCTGCTAGCGTGTTCATTTGGCATTATCAATGCTGTTTGGCTCGAATTTAAAGGGTATGAGGGTGAAGAGGAAGCCTGAGCTAAATGAATCAAGACTCTAAAAACAAAGAGCGCCATAAAGGGCGCTCTTTTACTAATGAAACGTTATTCCTGAAAGATTTAGTCGGTTTTCAACGTATAAAATATCGCTATGTGAATGTGCTAGGCATGTTGGCAGGGCTTTTGATAGTTGTTCAAGCGTGGGCTTTATCTAACCTCTTTGCCGGTCTCGTCTCATTTAATACGTTATCGTTTTTTATGTTGATTTTAGGCCTGTTAGCGTGGCTTTTACGATCAGTTTTACATCTCATCAGAGATCTTATCGCCTCTGAAGCGAGTCGTAACATTCGTTTCAATTTGCGGAAAAAATTATTAAGCGAATTAACTTTTTTAGGGCCTAAACGATCGGTTATTGATGAAGATGCCGCTTTATCGACTCGAGTTTATGAGCAGGTCGATGCCTTAGATGACTATTATTCGCGTTATAAACCGCAGACATTTATGGTGACTGTAGCCCCATTTATTATACTGCTAACGGTGTTGCCTATATCGCTTATTACGTTTTTCATTTTTTTATTGACGGCACCTTTAGTGATTTTTTTTATGGTTTTGGTGGGGCATAAAGCTGCAAATGCTAACCGAAAGCAGTTTTCAGTGCTGGCAATGTTATCCAATCAATTTATGGATATGAACCAAGGTTTATCTGAGCTTAGACGTCTCTCAAGAGTTAAGGATGCAAGGGAAAGGCTTTCATCAAGTGCAAAAGCTTATCAAAGTACTTCTATGGGGGTACTGCGTCTCGCTTTTTTATCGACAGCTACTTTAGAGCTTTTCGCTTCATTATCTATCGCAATGGTTGCTTTGTATTTAGGACTAGGTTTGCTTGAAAAGTTACCTTGGCAGCTGGGTTCTTCGCCTGTTACCTTGACTAATGCTTTTTTCTTGTTGTTGTTGGCCCCTGAGTTTTACCTTCCTTTACGCCAATTAGGGCAAGACTATCACGCCAAACAAAAAGCAGAAGCAGCAGCATCAGGAATTTTGCAGATATTAG
This sequence comes from Neptunomonas sp. CHC150, assembly GCF_030397555.1. Lineage (NCBI taxonomy): Bacteria > Pseudomonadati > Pseudomonadota > Gammaproteobacteria > Oceanospirillales > Oceanospirillaceae > Neptunomonas > Neptunomonas sp. CHC150. The sequence continues at coordinate 6,639 of NZ_JAPNXU010000017.1, read as the reverse complement.
AGGCTTCTACTAGTGATAGTTCTACAACACAAGTTCACTTGAAAGATAGTGAGACTCCACAAACACTGATGCTTTTTGATTCATTGTCTTTAGACGCGAATAAGCGGACTCGGCTAGTTTCAATCTCCGGTCATATACACGAAGGCGAACGTATTTGGCTCAGTGGGGAGTCAGGTGTTGGTAAATCCAGTTTGCTTTATATTCTCTTAGGCTTTGAGGATAGCTATAGGGGGCAATGCCTAATTGACGGTATTGATATAAAACAAGCCGACTTATCTCAATGGCGTTCACGACTAGCTTGGATACCTCAGTCTCCTGAATGGATTAATGGAACCATTCGTCAAAATCTTACGTTAGGCCTGAGTAATTTAGATAGTGCAAGCATTCATGACGCTTTAGAAAAAAGCAAAGCCAATATTTTTATTAAAAAATTACCTAACGGTTTAGATACCAAGCTTTCAGAGTTAGGGACAGGGCTGTCCGGTGGGCAGATGCAACGACTGTCTATTGCGCGAGCGTTATTATCCAACGCAGATGTTTGGCTTTTAGACGAGCCTTGTGCAAGCCTTGATCAAGAGACAGCTGAAGCGGTTTTAGAAACAATTAATCGCGTGTCAGAGCAGAAAACCTTATTAGTCGTTAGTCATGATACGCACCCCATTGAGTGGGTTGATAAACATTGGAAACTGACTAAGGAAGGGCTTTATGAAGTTGCATAAACTGTCTTTAAAGCATCTGTTAACGGCCAGTTTAACTGGGTTGGTTATGTCCGGGCTCTTAGGGGTAATATCAAGTATAGCGGGCGTAGCACTTCTCGGTGTATCCGGTTGGTTTATTTCGGCTGCCGGCTTAGCCGGTGGTCTCCTATTTTTTAATTACTTTACGCCGGGGGCAATCATTCGCCTTATGGCTATATTAAGAACTGCTGGAAAATACGGCGAACAAGTTTTTGCTCATAGTCATTTACTTGATCTATTGAGGTTGTTGCGTTTATGGGTCTGGGATCAGCGCGCGGATAGAGATCCCGCTCTTGTTTCAAAAGAAAGTAAAGGCGATTTGTTGCAACGAATAGTAGCAGACGTAGACCAAATTATACGCTGGCCGTTGATGGTTTTTTTCCCTTGGCTATATGCGTTGGGTGCCTATTGTTTGGTTATCTGTTTGGCTTTTTATATTAATGCTTCACTAGGGTGGCCTTTGCTGGTTGGTGCTATTTTGCACCTTTGTGTTATACCTTGTCTCTTGATGCGCTGGGGATTAAAGAGAGTTTACTCATCTCAAGTATTAGGTATACATCGCCGAAGTCGTTTTATTAGCGTATTTTCCTCTCTAATTACGTTAACTATTCGTGGGAATTGGTCTTCTTATTCGTCGCGCTTGCATCAGTTGGATAATCGACAGAGAAAAAATGATAAACAGATACAGATGTTATTGAGCGTCGCTAAGTTCTTAATCAATCTTGTTGCAATTGCTTTGCTAACCTTGCTCGTGACATTAGTCGTTCAGTATGAGTCTTCAAATAAACACTTTACATTGATTGACGGCATAGATGCCGCGTGGTTTGTTGGTCTGCTGCTATCTCTCCTAGCACTTAATGAGCTGATGACTCCATTGGCTCAGTTGTTTTTAGCACACGCACAAGCGAAAGTTGGCTTGAAACGGCTAAAACAGATTGAAGTGCAGGTTAAACCAAAATCCAACCTAGCTATTTCTCACATTGATTCGCTCTCTTTTAAAAATTGGAAAGGGGTACATCTTCCTTCGCTTTTGGGCAGCCCTATTGTATCTATGCGGCTTAAAGTGGGAGACACTCTAGCTATTATAGGAAACAGTGGTTGTGGCAAATCGACATTATTATCTTCAATGGCAGGGGAGTGTTATTCGCAAGGCCTTTCATTGATCAATGATCAGGTAATCGATTTATATGGAGAACCAGCTTATCAAGCTTATGTCAGTTACTTGCCTCAGAGTCCTTATATTTTCCAGCAAAGTGTTGCAGCTAATATTAGGCTTGGAAAGCCAGAAGCCTCCGATGAAGAAGTGTTGAAGGCGTTAGCGGCAGTCAAATTGGATGATTGGGCTCACGGGCTACCTCAAGGTATGTATACGTTTTTAAGTGCTCAGGGAAAAGATTTATCCGGAGGTCAGATTAAGCGTCTAGCCTTAGCTAGATTGCTGATTCGCAAAGCCCCTATTTTATTATTAGATGAACCGTTTGATGGCTTAGATCAGGGCACGATAGAGCATTTAATCACATCACTAGAGGGTGAGTATAAGCCTAATATTCTCGTATTTATTAGCCATATAGATACAAGACTTAATGAGCGCGCTAAATCTTTGCATCTATAAGGGCCATATGAGCATCAAATCTTTTTCAGTAACAGACTCCCTATTGAGTACCCAGCGCCAAACGAGCAGATAACACCAAGGTCGTTTGGCTCCATATCTTGATGATATAAATTAAAGGCAACCAAAGATCCTGCAGAGGCTATATTGGCGAATTGATCAAGAATAATTGGAGCGGTCAGTTGATCTGCATCTTTCCCTAATAAACGACGGATAATTAGCTGATTCATATTGATATTTGCTTGGTGTAGCCACCAACGCTTTATATCACTAGTCTTTAAGCCATTAGAGGCTACATGATTATCTAAGTGATCAGCAGCCATGGGGCAAACCTCTTTAAAAACCTTTCTCCCGTTTTGATGAAACAATGCTTGAGGTGAAAAAGGGTCTGTATCGCAGGCACGAGCGGTATACCCAAAGTTAGAGCGTATATTATTCGAAAACTGTGTCGCCGCTCGGACGCTGACCATTTCAAATGTATGTAAAGGTGAAGTAATGGCTTTGGAGTTTTCAACAACCATTGCTGTTGCAACATCACCAAAAATAAAATGGCTGTCACGGTCGGTGAAGTTGACTTGAGGTGATGTTAACTCCGGGGAAATAACCAATACCGAGTTAGCCGTACCGGCTTTGACCATTTCATAAGCTCGATGCAAACCAAAGGTGCCAGAGGAGCAAGCAACTTGCATATCAAAAGCGAACCCGTCTATTCCCAGCGCGTGCTGAACCTCAATTGCGATCGCAGGATAAGGTCGTTGCGTGTAAGATGAAGAAACTATAACGGCATCTATCTGATTTGGGAGCTTATTCGCTGCACATAGTGCGTCTTTAGCGGCTTCTATTGCCATCTCGGCTTGTAAAGAGATGTCATCATCAGGGCGTTCAGTCAGTGATGGTCGCATTCTATTTGTATCTAAAATACCGTCTTTTTCTATAACATAACGGCTTTTAATGCCGGAAGCTTTTTCTATAAATTCGCTATTGGAAAAAGGAGGCTTGTTACCAAATAGTGCTATGTTTTGTTCCACCCATGCATTATAACTATGCACAAGTTCGTCATTAGAGATGGTATTAGCGGGTTTCCAGAGGCCTGAGCCTGTGATGAAAGGGCGTATAGTATCCATAGGTGCTCTTCTTTTTTAGAGCAGTATAGGACAAAAAGATAGAGTATTGAAAACAGATGTTGGGTTAGGTGTTTATTTAAGAATTAGGATGGAGTAACGGGGCAAGGGAGCCCCGTATTCCGGAAGATTAAATGGTGCCCGTCAATTAATGGTGTGCGTGGCGACCAATATGAAGTTTAGGTAGTTCCATACGGAACAAAGACTTAACGAAACGTTTTGTTGATGCAAATAATTCAGCGTTGTATTCACGGCGCATTTGGTAAGCGCGATCGATGTAATACTGAGTGTCGACGTTGCCAGTAGAATCTGTTTTGATGCTGTGTTGAGTATGCATGTTAAGCCTCCGGTTAAGCTCAATTGATTAAGGTATGTACATATACTAAGGTCGAATGAGGAATTGGACAAACGATCATTTCTCAGTAGAATGATGAGAAAAAATAATCAATGAGGTGCTGCTATCAGACGCTTACCCCCACTCAACGCCATTCGTGTATTTGAAGCTGCAGCGCGCAATGAAAGTTTCGCTGCGGCGGCTGAAGAGCTATTCATAACGGCTTCAGCGGTTAGTCATCAAATAAAAACGCTTGAGCAATTTTTAGGGTTAGTTCTGTTTAGAAGAAACAAACGTAAAGTTGAGCTCACCCCAATAGGCCACCAATACTTGGTTTCGGTCAAACATGCCCTTGATGAAATTGAAGTGGCGACTCAGCGAATAACTACCAGCGCGGGTAATGACGTTGTTACAATCAGTGTTGCACCTAACTTTTTAACCCGTTGGCTCATGCCTAGAATGAGCCGCTTCCAAGAAAAATACCCTGATGTAGAACTGCAAATTAGTGCATCAACAGGCCTTATTGATTTTAATAAGTCGGCAGTTGATATGGCCGTTTATTTTGGTCATGGAGATTGGCATGACATTGAAGTGCATTTTCTGCGTAATGTTTTCCAAGTGCCTGTATGCAGCCCTGTGCTTATGTCGGGATCTCGTCCATTAATTCAACCCGCTGATTTACGTAGGCATACACTCATACATGTGAGTAAGCGATTGTATGAATGGCCAGAGTGGCTGCAATTAGCAGGTGTAGAGTACACGGGCTTTAGTCGAGGACTGCAGTTGTCTAGTAGTCAATTAGCAACGGCAGCAGCTCAAGAGGGCCTAGGCGTTGCACTGGCCGATAGCACGCTTACTTCACGTGAAATTGAGCAGGGTAAACTGGTTGTCCCGTTTGATTTAATGATGGATACACATAAATCGTTTTATTTGGTTTACCAAAAAAATCGATTATTAACTTATGGCATGCAAGCCTTTAAAGATTGGGTTATTGAAGAGATGCTTGATGGCTCAGTTATTAAAGAAAACAGCATGGTTTCTCAGTCCAATAACTAACGTAGTTGCTCATTATAGTTGTCGATTGGCGACAAGTGTCAGTGGTATTTTTTCACTGAAATATCGATACATTCCTGCAAAAATCTTCTAAATCCTCTCTTGTATTCAGGCTCTATTAATTTAATTAAGAGTCGTAGCCTAGAGATGCAAAAAAATCAAACTTTTAACTAAAAAAAATTTTATTAGTAATGTGGATTTGTTATACATGCCTTTGACTGCAATGAGGTGGTTTTTGTTTCGGGCTAACTGCCTCATAGACAGAGTCTAAAATCATGGAGGAAATTACATGTCTTTTTACTATACGAGTTCTGGGTATTCCGGTTATAGCTGGTACAACTCTTACTGGTCTAAATATAAACATCACGATAATAAAAATGACGATTGGTGCTATACATCCATTGCTCCTGTAGCAAAAGATGATCCTGGTTCTAGCAAGTATTCTGCATTTTTAGGTTCTACTGGCAAATCTCAAAGCGTTAGTGATTGGAAGCTTGATGGTGTTTCAATTTCAGCAACTGACATTAACGGTAATAAAACACATGCTTCACTTATCAATTGTGAAGGCATTGGTGTTGATGCCGGATGTGATAAAACAGGGCAACTTGAATACAACGCTAAAACGGGACAATCTGAATCAATCACCATTAGCTTTGATCAAGTCTTAAACAAAGCAACGGTTGGTATCTCAAAGCTTTCAGGGAATGAAGGCGGTCATTGGGAAGCGTATTACGAAGGGAATCTTGTTACTTCTGGCGATTTTTACGGCAACAAAAATTGCTTCAAAGAGCTGAGCATCGATACGGGTGATTTAGTTTTTGATGAAATCGTTTTTACAGCGTCAGATAACGTTTATGGATATAAGTGTGACGTTTCCGACTACCTAATTAAGTACATTAGTGTTTCAGGTCCTGCTATTGCTGAAGATGCCTTCACCGTTCAAGAAAATGGCTCGTTGGCGTTAGATGCTAATACGTTAATCGCAAACGACTGTGATGATGACACTCCAATTAGTGATCTGGTAATCAGTGATTACACAGACGCAGTTAACGGCACTATCTCATTCGATGAAGCAAGTGGCCAGTTTACCTATGTTCCAGGTCCAGCATATGACTATTTAGCGGCGGGTGAGACGGCTACAGACACATTCACCTATGCGGTTAAAGACCCAGAAGGTAATGTGTCTAACTACGCAACTGTGACAATTACTATCATTGGTGAAAATGATGCACCTGTCGCGGCTGACGATACTTTATCTGTAGCAGAAGATGCGCCATTAGTTATCCAGCCTTCAGACCTTTTAGCAAACGACTCTGATCCAGAAGGTGATAATCTTACAATCACGGCTGTTGGTAATCCAAGTAACGGTACTGTTGTATTAAACGCGGATGGAACAATAACGTTTACACCCGCACCTAATTACTCAGGTCCTGCTACATTTGAATATACCGTAAGTGATGGTAATGGTGGCGAGACAACAGCGACAGTAACGGTCAATGTAACTCCTGAGAATGATGGGCCAGTTGCTGCATTTGATAATTTCTGGGGAATGGAAGATACGCCAGTTACGGTAACTCCAGAGCAAATGCTAGGAAATGACACGGATTTAGATGGTGATACACTCACGATCACTGAAGTGTCTAACCCAACGAACGGTACTGTTGTCCTTAACGCTGATGGCACCGTGACCTTCACGCCTGATGAGAACTTCAATGGCGAAGCGACGTACGAGTACACCATTACTGACGGTAACGGTGGATTCGACACCGCTACTGTGACAATCGA
>NZ_JAPNXU010000016.1:0-3307 GCF_030397555.1 Neptunomonas sp. CHC150 | reverse complement strand
TGCTTTAAACGCTCTTTAACAATGTGGATTTGATGAAATTAAAGTCTTGTTTTTAACAAGCGCCAAGTAAAAGTAATTTTATCGTTACGAGAAACATGTTTCTTGAACAGACGCCTTCGGGTTATATGGTCAAGTGACAAAGCGTGCACGGTGGATGCCTTGGCAGTCAGAGGCGATGAAGGACGTGGTAACCTGCGAAAAGCGTTGGGAAGGTGGTAAACAACCTGTGATCCAACGATGTCCGAATGGGGAAACCCACCCAACTTGTTGGGTATCTCATACTGAATACATAGGTATGTAGAGGCGAACGAGGGGAACTGAAACATCTAAGTACCCTTAGGAAAAGAAATCAACCGAGATTCCCTTAGTAGCGGCGAGCGAACGGGGACCAGCCCTTAAGTTGGTAAATGGTTAACAGAACGCTCTGGAAAGTGCGGCCATAGTGGGTGAAAGCCCCGTATGTGACAACCTATTGCCAATGAAATCGAGTAGGACGGGACACGTGATATCCTGTCTGAATATGGGGGGACCATCCTCCAAGGCTAAATACTCCTGACTGACCGATAGTGAACCAGTACCGTGAGGGAAAGGCGAAAAGAACCCCTGTGAGGGGAGTGAAATAGATCCTGAAACCGTGTACGTACAAGCAGTGGGAGCGGTCCTTGAGACCGTGACTGCGTACCTTTTGTATAATGGGTCAGCGACTTAATTTCAGTAGCAAGGTTAACCGTATAGGGGAGCCGTAGGGAAACCGAGTCTTAATAGGGCGTATAGTTGCTGGGATTAGACCCGAAACCGAGCGATCTATCCATGGGCAGGTTGAAGGTTGAGTAACATCAACTGGAGGACCGAACCGACTGTCGTTGAAAAGCCAGCGGATGACCTGTGGATCGGAGTGAAAGGCTAATCAAGCTCGGAGATAGCTGGTTCTCCTCGAAAGCTATTTAGGTAGCGCCTCGTGTCTCACCATTGGGGGTAGAGCACTGTTTCGGCTAGGGGGTCATCCCGACTTACCAACCCGATGCAAACTCCGAATACCAATGAGTGCAATCACGGGAGACACACGGCGGGTGCTAACGTCCGTCGTGGAAAGGGAAACAACCCAGACCGCCAGCTAAGGTCCCAAAGTTCTAGTTAAGTGGGAAACGATGTGGGAAGGCTTAGACAGCTAGGAGGTTGGCTTAGAAGCAGCCACCCTTTAAAGAAAGCGTAATAGCTCACTAGTCGAGTCGGCCTGCGCGGAAGATATAACGGGGCTAAAACTAGACACCGAAGCTGCGGATGCACGTAAGTGCATGGTAGAGGAGCGTTCTGTAAGCCGTTGAAGCGGAAGCCGGGAGGCACCGTGGAGGTATCAGAAGTGCGAATGCTGACATGAGTAACGATAAGGGAGGTGAAAAACCTCCCCGCCGGAAGACCAAGGGTTCCTGTCCAACGCTATTCGAGGCAGGGTGAGTCGGCCCCTAAGGCGAGGCAGAGATGCGTAGTCGATGGGAAACGGGTTAATATTCCCGTACTGGTTATAACTGCGATGAAGGGACGGAGAAGGCTAGGCTAGCGCGGCGTTGGTTGTCCGCGTTTAAGGTAGTAGGTTGAGGACTTAGGCAAATCCGGGTCCTTAAGACTGAGAACTGATGACGAGCTCCCATGTGGAGTGAAGTAGTTGATGCCATGCTTCCAGGAAAAGCTTCTAAGCTTCAGGTTATAACGAACCGTACCCCAAACCGACACAGGTGGTCAGGTAGAGAATACTAAGGCGTATGAGAGAACTCGGGTGAAGGAACTAGGCAAAATGGTGCCGTAACTTCGGGAGAAGGCACGCTCCTGACGGTGATCCCCTTGCGGGGTAAGCTGTTGGGAGTCGAAGATACCAGGTGGCTGCGACTGTTTATTAAAAACATAGCACTCTGCAAACACGAAAGTGGACGTATAGGGTGTGACGCCTGCCCGGTGCCGGAAGGTTAATTGATGGGGTTAGCTTCGGCGAAGCTCTTGATCGAAGCCCCGGTAAACGGCGGCCGTAACTATAACGGTCCTAAGGTAGCGAAATTCCTTGTCGGGTAAGTTCCGACCTGCACGAATGGCGTAACGATGGCCACACTGTCTCCACCCGAGACTCAGTGAAATTGAAATCGCTGTGAAGATGCAGCGTACCCGCGGCTAGACGGAAAGACCCCGTGAACCTTTACTATAGCTTCACAGTGGACTTTGACATTACTTGTGTAGGATAGCTGGGAGGCTTTGAAGTGTGTACGCCAGTATGCATGGAGCCAATCTTGAAATACCAGCCTGGTACTGTTGAGGTTCTAACTCAGGTCCCTAATCGGGATCGAGGACATTGTGTGGTGGGTAGTTTGACTGGGGCGGTCTCCTCCCAAAGAGTAACGGAGGAGCACGAAGGTACCCTCAGGCTGGTCGGAAATCAGCCAATGAGTGCAAGCGCATAAGGGTGCTTAACTGCGAGACAGACACGTCGAGCAGGTACGAAAGTAGGTGCTAGTGATCCGGTGGTTCTGTATGGAAGGGCCATCGCTCAACGGATAAAAGGTACTCCGGGGATAACAGGCTGATTCCTCCCAAGAGTTCACATCGACGGGGGAGTTTGGCACCTCGATGTCGGCTCATCACATCCTGGGGCTGAAGCCGGTCCCAAGGGTATGGCTGTTCGCCATTTAAAGTGGTACGCGAGCTGGGTTTAGAACGTCGTGAGACAGTTCGGTCCCTATCTGCCGTGGGCGTTTGAGATTTGAGAAGAGTTGCTCCTAGTACGAGAGGACCGGGGTGAACGAACCTCTGGTGTTCCGGTTGTCACGCCAGTGGCATTGCCGGGTAGCTATGTTCGGACGGGATAACCGCTGAAAGCATCTAAGCGGGAAGCCCCCTTCAAGATGAGATCTCGCTGGGGCCTTGAGCCCCCTAAAGAGCCGTTCAAGACCAGGACGTTGATAGGCTGGGTGTGGAAGCGCTGTGAGGCGTTGAGCTAACCAGTACTAATTGCTCGTGAGGCTTGACCATATAACGCCAAAGGCGTGTGTGAGAGACATGTAAGTGAGTAGGCTGTGGCTGAAAGCGGGTGTAGAGATAAGATTGCTAAGACTTGAGCGTAAAGACAAGACCTTCATCGAATTCATATTGTGACAGTTTATGCTTGGCGACCATAGCGAAGTGGAACCACCTGATCCCATCCCGAACTCAGTAGTGAAACGCTTTAGCGCCGATGGTAGTGTGGGGTCTCCCCATGTGAGAGTAGGTCATCGCCAAGCTTTTATACCGAACCCCTGATTGCGCCTGTCTCTTATACACATCT
>NZ_JAPNXU010000015.1:0-15353 GCF_030397555.1 Neptunomonas sp. CHC150 | reverse complement strand
TTACGTTCAAATGATTTCTTTGCCACGAGAAATTACCTCTTTATCTGGCGAATTAATTATCTTTCATCACCGCTTCAGCGATGTTGTTAGGAGCTTCAGCATAGCTGTCAAATTCCATTGAGTAGGTCGCACGACCTTGAGTAGCGGAACGCAAATCAGTTGCGTAACCGAACATCTCACCCAGCGGAACTTGAGCATTGATAACCTTACCTGATGACGTATCTTCCATACCTTGAACAAGGCCACGACGACGGTTAAGGTCACCCATCACATCACCCATATAGTCTTCTGGAGTAACAACCTCGACTTTCATCATAGGCTCCAACAGACAAGGGCTAGCTTGCATAGCGTATTTTTTCAGCGCTTGAGACGCTGCAATTTTAAACGCCATTTCGTTCGAGTCAACATCATGGAAAGATCCATCATATAGACGCGCTTTCAGGCCGATTAGCGGATAGCCGGCGATAACACCGTTTTTCATCTGCTCTTCGATACCCTTTTGAACGGCTGGGATGTATTCCTTAGGAATAGCACCACCAACGATCTCGTTAATGAACTCCAACCCTTCTTCATCTGAAGGACTGAATTCAACAACAACGTGACCATACTGACCGCGACCACCTGACTGACGAGCAAACTTATGGTTTGCAACAACCGGCTGACGGATCTTCTCACGGTAGGCTACCTGCGGCTTACCGATGTTCGCTTCTACACTGAACTCACGACGCATACGATCGACAATGATATCCAGGTGAAGCTCACCCATACCAGAGATGATTGTTTGGCCAGACTCTTCGTCAGTTTCAACGCGGAAAGATGGATCTTCTTGCGCTAGCTTACCTAAAGCAACACCCATTTTTTCTTGGTCTGCTTTAGTCTTAGGTTCAACCGCAACCGAAATTACCGGATCCGGGAATTCCATACGCTCAAGAATGATACGACTGTTAGGATCACACAAGGTGTCACCTGTCGTTACATCTTTCATACCGATCAATGCTGCAATATCACCCGCGCGTACTTCTTTAATTTCTTCACGGTTGTTTGCATGCATCTGAACCATACGACCTACACGCTCTTTCTTGCTTTTCACGGAGTTAATAACACTGTCACCAGAGTTAAGAACGCCCGAGTAAACACGAACGAAAGTCAGTGTACCCACAAATGGGTCTGTCGCGATTTTAAACGCTAACGCAGCAAAAGGAGCATTATCATCAGCTTCACGAGAAGCAACTGTCTCATCTTTATCGTCTAGCGTACCTTCAATGGCTTTAACTTCCACTGGAGACGGCAAGTATTCGATAACAGCGTCAAGTACAGCCTGAACACCTTTGTTCTTAAACGCAGAACCCGCCTGCATCAGAACAATTTCGTTTGCCAGTGTACGAGCACGTAGACCTGCTTTAACTTCCTCATCAGTCAACTCACCTTCTTCAAGGTATTTTTCCATTAACTCATCAGTAGATTCAGCAGCCGCTTCAATCATTTGCTCACGCAACTCTTCAGCTTTGGCTTGCAAGTCTGCTGGGATATCTTCCAGCTCGTACGTCATACCTTGGTCAGCTTCGTTCCACATGATCGCTTTCATGCGAATCAAGTCGACAACGCCTTTAAACTCGTCTTCAGCACCAATCGGGAAGTTGATTGGTACAACGTTTGCACCCAGACGCTTCTTCAACTGGTCAACAACCATAAAGAAGTCAGCACCAGCACGGTCCATCTTGTTAACAAATACCATACGTGGAACTTCGTACTTGTTAGCTTGACGCCATACGGTTTCAGTTTGAGGCTGAACGCCTGAAGAAGCACATAGAACAACTACCGCGCCATCAAGTACACGCAAAGAACGTTCTACTTCGATCGTGAAGTCAACGTGCCCTGGAGTATCGATGATGTTTACGCGGTGGTCTTCAAACTGCTGGTTCATGCCTTTCCAGAAACAGGTAGTAGCAGCAGACGTGATAGTAATACCACGTTCCTGCTCCTGTTCCATCCAGTCCATCGTAGCCGCACCGTCGTGTACTTCACCGATTTTATGAGACAAACCAGTGTAGAAAAGCACACGCTCGGTAGTAGTTGTTTTACCAGCGTCTACGTGAGCAACGATACCGATGTTACGGTAACGTGTAATAGGAGTTTTACGAGCCACAACTCAATCCTCTGGGTTTAGAAGCGATAGTGAGCAAAAGCTTTGTTAGCTTCAGCCATACGGTGCACGTCTTCACGTTTCTTAACAGCAGCACCACGACCTTCAGCCGCATCTAATATTTCGCCAGCTAGACGCAGAGCCATGGATTTTTCACCACGCTTACGAGAAGCATCAACTAACCAACGCATAGCTAAAGCCATACGACGAGAAGGACGCACTTCGCAAGGAACTTGGTACGTAGCACCACCCACACGGCGTGATTTAACTTCCACAGCCGGCTGAATGCTTTCTAGTGCTTTGTCGAACAGTTCGAGTGGTTCAGATTTAGCGCGCTCTTCAACTTTGTCGAGTGCACCGTACACGATACGTTCAGCAACAGATTTCTTACCGCTGACCATAACGTGGTTAATGAATTTTGCCAGTGTAATGTTACCGAATTTTGGATCCGGCAGTATTTCGCGCTTCGCAGCGACACGTCTTCTAGGCATGATAAGCCCTCTTCTAATAATTAAAGGTCTTCAGGAACTTCAGGCAGATTTCTACTACCTGACCTTACTCTTACCGTGTCCGGCCTAGCTAAAACTTAGTACTGGTCTTTAAGAAACGGAGCCACTACTACTTTCAAGCCCACCGAGCAACTAACGGTGATTAAGACTTAGGACGTTTTGTACCGTATTTAGAACGGCCCTGTTTACGATCGTTGACACCTGAACAGTCAAGTGCGCCACGAACTGTGTGGTAACGAACACCTGGCAAGTCTTTTACACGACCGCCACGGATCAATACAACACTGTGTTCTTGCAAGTTGTGACCTTCACCGCCAATGTATGAAGATACTTCGTAGCCGTTCGTTAGACGAACACGGCATACTTTACGAAGAGCCGAGTTTGGCTTCTTCGGAGTAGTAGTGTAAACACGCGTACAAACACCGCGACGCTGAGGGCAAGCCTGAAGGGCTTGTGCATCACTTTTTTGTACTTTGCGCTTACGTGGCGAGCGAACCAATTGGTTAATTGTTGCCATTAAGCAAACTCCACGTTTTCACGTTTGTTATAAACACCAAAACCGGATTCTAAAAAGAACCCGGCACTAAGGGGGCGGAATTTTAATCAATTCCGCCCTACTTCGTCAATCTTTGATTAAAAATTAATCAGAGCTAGACATTGAGGCATTCAGCGCTGCTGTCAACGCTTCTTGTACCTCTTCCGCGCTCACTGTCTCAGTTCCCTGCGACAATGCACGCTTACGCTTACGTTCTGAGTGATAAGCCAAACCGGTACCGGCTGGGATTAATCGACCCACAACAACGTTTTCTTTTAATCCGCGCAAGAAGTCTTGCTTACCAGTAACCGCACCTTCCGTTAATACACGAGTGGTTTCTTGGAAAGAGGCTGCTGAAATAAACGACTCTGTTGCCAACGATGCTTTAGTAATACCTAACAACACACGCTCGAACTTAGCTGGGATCTTACCAGCCGCTTCTAGCGCTTCGTTTTCCGCAATTACCGCTGCGTATTCAACCTGTTCACCTGGGATCAGTGTTGAATCGCCCGCACTTGTTACTTCAACTTTACGCAACATTTGACGAACAATAACTTCAATGTGCTTATCGTTGATGATTACACCTTGGAGGCGATAAACCTCTTGGATTTCATTAACGATATACTCAGCAAGACGCTCTACACCCAAGATACGTAAAATATCATGTGGGTTAGATGGGCCGTCAGAGATAACCTCACCTTTAGCAACCGTCTCACCTTCGAATACGTTCAAGTTACGCCATTTTTGAATCATCAATTCAAACGGCTCAGCATCCGGTGGCGTGATTACCAAGCGCTTCTTACCTTTGGTCTCTTTACCGAACGTCACTGCACCAGTGATTTCAGCAAGGATAGAAGACTCTTTTGGCTTACGCGCTTCGAACAAGTCAGCTACACGTGGTAGACCACCTGTAATATCCTTGTTGACCGAACCTTCTTGAGGGATACGCGCCAATACATCACCGATAGACACTTTCGCGCCATCCGCTAAGTTGATGATTGCTTTAGCAGGCAATAGGTATTGAGCAGGAGAATCAGTACCCGCGTAGTTAATATCGTTACCTGCAGCATCCACCAACTTGATCATTGGGCGAATATCTTTACCCGCTGCTGGACGGTCTTTAGCATCCAACACTTCGGTAGTCGATAGACCTGTTAGCTCATCAATTGTCTGCTTAACGGTAATACCATCTTCCATACCAGAGAAGACAACAGTACCTTCCACCTCAGAAATGATTGGGTGGGTATGCGGATCCCAGTTAGCAACGACAGCACCGGCATTAACAGCATCGCCGTCTTTAACGCCAATAACTGCACCGTAAGGAAGCTTATAACGCTCACGCTCACGGCCGTGCTCATCGGTAATACCCAGCTCACCAGAACGCGATACCGCCACTAACTTACCTTCCGGCGTTTCAACAAACTTCAAGTTATGTAGACGAACTTCACCGCCGTTCTTAACTTGAACGCTATCAACAGCCGCTGCTCGAGATGCAGCACCACCGATGTGGAACGTACGCATTGTTAACTGTGTACCTGGCTCACCGATAGATTGCGCAGCAATAACACCAACCGCTTCACCTGGGTTAACCTGGTGGCCACGTCCCAAGTCACGACCGTAACATGACGCACAAATACCGAAGCGTGTATCACAAGTAATCGCTGAGCGAACAAGAATTTCATCGATAGACGAGTAGATCTCATCGTTAGTTAAACGCGCTACCCAGGTCTCATCAATCAGTGTGCCTTTAGGAATCAAGACATCTGATCCTGTTGGATCTAATACATCAGTCGCTACAACACGACCCAGCACTCGATCACCCAAGCCAACAACAATATCGCCGCCTTCAATCATAGGCTGCATTACAAGGCCGTTCTCTGTACCACAATCATGTTCAGTGATAACAACGTCTTGCGCCACATCGACTAAACGGCGAGTCAAGTAACCTGAGTTAGCCGTCTTCAATGCCGTATCGGCCAAACCTTTACGAGCACCGTGAGTCGAGATGAAGTACTGAAGTACGTTCAAACCTTCACGGAAGTTCGCAACGATTGGCGTCTCAATGATAGAACCGTCTGGCTTAGCCATCAGACCACGCATACCCGCCAACTGACGAATCTGTGCAGCACTACCCCGGGCACCGGAGTCAGCCATCATATAAACCGAGTTAAACGACTCTTGCTCAACCTCATTACCTTCACGGTCAATGACCATGTCAGTTTTCAAGTTTTCCATCATGCGCTTAGCCAACAATTCGTTAGCACGCGACCAGATATCGATAACCTTGTTGTATTTCTCGCCTTGCGTTACCAAACCATCAGCGAACTGACGCTCAATATCTTTAACTTCTGCATCAGCTTCACCAACAATAGTCGCTTTCTCATCAGGAATAACGAAATCGTTAACACCGATAGACGAACCAGAAACAGTCGCCTGGCGGAAGCCCATGTACATCAGTTGGTCAGCAAAAATAACCGAATCTTTCAAACCACAACGACGGTAAGCTTCGTTAAGCAAACGCGATATGGCTTTTTTCTTCATCGCTTGGTTTACCAACTCAAATGGCAGACCTTTAGGCACGATAGAATAAAGCAGAGCACGACCAACCGTTGTTTCTTTAACTTCTGTTACTTCTGTCTCGTTACCTTCAATATCACGGATAACTTCGTGAATACGCACTTTAATTCGTGCTTGAAGATCAACCTGCTTAGCACCGTAAGCACGCTCAATCTCGTCGAGATCAGAGAAGACCATGCCTTCACCGAGCGCATTGATACGGTCACGAGTCATCCAGTACAAGCCCAAGACTACGTCTTGTGAAGGCACAATGATTGGCTCACCGTTTGCTGGTGAAAGAATGTTGTTCGTAGACATCATCAAAGCACGCGCTTCTAGCTGAGCTTCAATCGTCAATGGAACGTGAACCGCCATTTGGTCACCATCGAAGTCGGCGTTGTATGCCGCACAAACCAATGGGTGCAATTGGATGGCTTTACCTTCAATCAACACAGGCTCAAACGCTTGGATACCCAAACGGTGAAGTGTTGGTGCACGGTTAAGCAGCACTGGGTGTTCACGGATGACTTCATCCAAAATATCCCAGACTAATGGTTCTTCACGCTCAACCATTTTCTTAGCCGCTTTAATCGTGGTTGCATAACCACGTAACTCAAGCTTCGAAAAGATAAATGGCTTGAATAGTTCGAGCGCCATCTTCTTAGGAAGACCGCACTGATGTAGGCGCAAGTATGGGCCTACCACGATAACCGAACGACCCGAGTAGTCGACTCGTTTACCCAACAAGTTCTGACGGAAACGGCCTTGCTTACCTTTGATCATGTCAGCCAAAGATTTCAATGGACGCTTGTTTGAACCAGTAATGGCACGACCACGACGACCGTTATCAAGCAGCGCATCGACCGCTTCTTGCAGCATACGTTTTTCGTTACGTACGATAATGTCTGGTGCATTCAGGTCTAATAAACGCTTAAGACGGTTGTTACGGTTGATAACACGACGATATAGATCGTTAAGATCCGATGTCGCAAAACGACCACCATCAAGAGGAACCAATGGACGCAAGTCTGGCGGAAGAACCGGCAGAACAGACATCACCATCCACTCTGGCTTGTTGCCAGACTTGTAGAAGGATTCGCATAATTTAAGACGCTTAGAAAGCTTTTTGATCTTAGTTTCAGAGTTAGTTTGCGGTATTTCTTCACGCAACATCTGAATTTCTTCTTCAAGATCAATTGATGACATGAGCATCTGTACCGCTTCGGCACCCATACGCGCGTCAAATTCATCACCAAACTCTTCTAATGCTTCGAAGTATTGCTCATCATTTAGCAACTGGCCGCGCTCAAGCGTAGTCAAACCTGGCTCAATAACAACAAATGATTCAAAGTAAAGAACACGTTCAATGTCACGTAGCGTCATGTCTAGCATCAAACCGATACGGGACGGAAGTGATTTCAAGAACCAAATATGCGCAACAGGGCTTGCCAATTCGATGTGACCCATACGGTCACGACGCACTTTAGTCAGCGTAACTTCTACGCCACACTTCTCACAAATAACACCACGGTGCTTCATGCGCTTGTATTTACCGCATAAGCATTCGTAATCTTTTACTGGGCCAAAGATTTTGGCGCAGAATAAACCATCACGCTCTGGCTTGAACGTACGGTAGTTAATCGTTTCAGGCTTCTTCACTTCACCGAACGACCACGAGCGGATCATTTCAGGTGACGCCAGTGTAATCTTGATCGAGTCGAACTCGTCATTCTGGCCTTGTGATTTCAGCAGATTCAGTAAATCTTTCATTATCTACAGCTCCTCGCGGAGTTATGGGCCGAAGCAATTTTCGGCCCCAGTGAATCGGTAATGCCTTATTCGTTCTCAAGCTCGATGTCGATACCCAGAGAGCGGATCTCTTTGATCAATACGTTGAATGACTCCGGCATACCCGGCTCCATTCTATGATCGCCATCTACGATGTTCTTATACATCTTAGTACGACCATTCACGTCATCCGACTTAACAGTTAGCATCTCTTGTAGCGTATAAGCAGCACCATAAGCTTCCAGTGCCCACACTTCCATCTCACCGAAGCGCTGACCACCAAATTGTGCTTTACCACCCAATGGCTGTTGAGTAACCAGACTGTAAGATCCGGTTGAACGGGCATGCATCTTATCGTCAACCAAGTGGTTCAACTTCAGCATGTACATATAACCAACAGTGACTGGACGGGTGAATTTATCACCGGAACGACCATCAAATAATGCTACTTGGCCGGTATCACTCATATCAGCAAGACGCAGTAATTCTTTAAGCTCGGCTTCTTTTGCACCATCAAATGCAGGTGTAGCCAACGGCACACCACCACGCAGGTTATGAGCCAACTCAAGAATTTCAGCATCAGAGAAGCTATCAAGGTCTTCGTGACGAGACGTTTTCCATCCATCTAGTTCGCTGTTGTAAATGCGATCCAAGAATTCACGAATCTCTTTAACGGTTTCAGCTTTTTCACGCTCAACTTCAAGCATGTTATTGATCTTGCGACCTAAGCCTTTCGCTGCCGCACCCATGTGCGTTTCTAGAACCTGACCTACGTTCATTCGAGACGGTACACCCAGCGGGTTAAGCACGATATCTACCGGCTCACCGTTCTCGTCGTAAGGCATGTCTTCAACCGGCATGATAACGGAGATAACACCCTTGTTACCGTGACGACCGGCCATTTTATCACCTGGCTGGACACGACGTTTAGTCGCTACGTACACCTTAACAATCTTAAGTACACCAGGGGCTAGGTCATCACCAGTTTGCAGCTTGTTCTTTTTATCTTCGAACTTCTTATCTAGCTCTTCACGACGCTCTTCTAGCTGAGCTTTAGCTTGCTCTAAGGCTTCAGCGACTGAATCGTCTGCAACACGGATTTTGAACCAGTCATCTTTCTTAAGCGTTGACAAGAATTCAGCTGTAATTGTCTGCCCTTTTGTCAGGCCAGATCCGCCTTCCGCTACAACACCTTCTAGCGTGCGTGTTAAACGCTCAAATGTTGCTTGTTCAACGATACGAAACTCTTCGTTCAAATCTTTGCGGATTGCGTCCATTTCGTCTTTTTCGATCGACAACGCACGGTCATCTTTCTTAACGCCGTCACGTGTAAAGACTTGAACATCAATTACCTTACCGGTTGTCCCGCCTTTAACACGTAGAGAGGTATCTTTAACGTCAGACGCTTTTTCACCAAAGATTGCACGTAGCAGTTTTTCTTCTGGTGTTAATTGCGTTTCACCTTTAGGCGTTACTTTACCGACCAAGATATCGCCAGGACCTACTTCGGCACCAATGTGCACGATGCCAGACTCATCCAGCTTAGCCAGCGCAGATTCACCTACGTTAGGGATATCCGATGTGATTTCTTCTGAACCAAGCTTCGTATCACGAGCCACACACGTTAGCTCTTGAATATGAATAGTGGTAAAGCGGTCCTCTTGAACGACACGTTCTGAGATCAGAATCGAGTCCTCAAAGTTATAACCATTCCAAGGCATGAATGCGATGCGCATGTTTTGGCCAAGCGCCAACTCACCCATATCAACAGACGGACCATCGGCCATAATATCACCACGCTGCACAATCTCGCCTGGGCGTACAATTGAACGCTGGTTGATACATGTATTCTGGTTAGAACGTGTGTACTTGGTTAGGTTGTAGATATCTACACCCGCATCACCTTGCACTTCGTCTTCGTTAACACGAACAACAATGCGAGCCGCATCAACAGATTCGATAAAGCCGCCACGTTTTGCGGTAATACAAACACCTGAATCGCGTGCTACATAACGCTCCATCCCAGTACCAACAAGCGGCTTGTCTGCACGCAAAGTAGGTACAGCCTGACGTTGCATGTTCGAGCCCATCAAAGCTCGGTTAGCATCATCGTGCTCCAAGAACGGAATCAAGGATGCCGCAATCGATACAACCTGACGAGCCGAAACATCCATGTATGCCACTTTATCCGGTGCCATTACAGTCGTTTCGTTAAGGTGACGAACCGTTACCATCTCATCAGTTAAGCGATTATTTTCATCTACCGTAGCTGACGCCTGTGCGATGACGAAATTGTTCTCTTCAATCGCTGATAAGTACTCAATATCATCAGTAACAACACAATCAACGACT
Source organism: Neptunomonas sp. CHC150 (assembly GCF_030397555.1). Taxonomy (NCBI): domain Bacteria; kingdom Pseudomonadati; phylum Pseudomonadota; class Gammaproteobacteria; order Oceanospirillales; family Oceanospirillaceae; genus Neptunomonas; species Neptunomonas sp. CHC150. Next base: position 5,470 of record NZ_JAPNXU010000015.1, on the reverse strand, counting down.
TTACGGTATGGTGTTTCTAAGAAGCCGTAATCATTAGTACGCGCAAACGTTGCCAATGAGTTGATCAAACCGATGTTTGGACCTTCCGGCGTTTCAATTGGACATACACGACCATAGTGAGTTGGATGTACGTCACGTACCTCAAAGCCTGCACGCTCACGTGTTAAACCACCCGGGCCTAATGCAGAAACTCGGCGCTTGTGAGTAACCTCTGAAAGCGGGTTGTTCTGATCCATAAACTGAGACAGCTGTGATGAACCAAAGAACTCTTTCACTGCAGCAGCCACTGGCTTAGCATTGATAAGGTCTTGTGGCATCAAGTTATCAGATTCAGCCATGCTTAGACGTTCACGAACAGCACGCTCTACACGCACTAAACCAACACGGAATTGGTTTTCAGCCATTTCACCGACAGAACGAATACGGCGGTTACCCAAATGGTCAATATCATCAACAATGCCTTTACCATTGCGGATATCGATTAGGGTCTTCATAACGTCAAGGATATCTTCTTTACCTAAAACGCCAGAACCTACCTCTTCAGCACGGCCTAGACGGCGGTTGAACTTCATACGACCTACAGCAGACAGGTCATAACGCTCTTCAGAGAAGAACAAGTTCTGGAACAAGGCTTCAGCCGACTCTTTTGTTGGCGGCTCACCTGGACGCATCATACGGTAGATTTCTACCAATGCTTCCAATTGGCTGCGCGTTGGGTCGATACGCAATGTATCCGACATGAATGGACCACAGTCCAAGTCATTGGTATACAAGGTTTGGAATGTTGTCACATTTGCTGCTGCAAATTTAGTGATTAGATCTTCCGTTACTTCTGTGTTACATGGGCAGATCAGTTCACCGGTTGTTGCATCCAGCATGTCTTGAGCAATAGACTTACCTAACAAGTACTCATTAGGAACGTCCAACTGCGTCATACCTGCATCAGCCATTTTCTTAATATGGCGAGGGGTAATACGACGGCCAGCTTCAACGATCACATCACCCTTAGGTGATTTAATCTCAAACGACATGGTTTCGCCACGAAGACGCTCTGGTACCAACTCCATAGATACGCCTTCGTCAGACAGCATCCAGTTAGTACGATCGAAGAAGATGTCGAGGATCTCATTAGACTCATAACCCAATGCACGCAACAAAATTGTCGCAGGCAATTTACGGCGACGGTCAATACGTACAAAAAGGGAATCTTTAGGATCAAACTCAAAATCCAACCATGAACCACGGTAAGGAATAATTCGTGCTGAGTACAACAACTTACCAGACGAGTGTGTTTTCCCTTTATCGTGATCGAAGAACACACCAGGAGAACGGTGCAACTGAGAAACGATTACACGCTCAGTACCGTTAACCACAAATGTGCCGTTATCAGTCATCAAAGGCATTTCGCCCATGTAGACTTCTTGTTCTTTAATATCTTTTACCGCTTTATTTGATGATTCGCGGTCGTAGATAACGAGGCGCACTTTTACACGCAAAGGAGCCGCATAGGTCACACCACGCAACTGACACTCTTTGACATCAAAAACGGGCTCACCCAAGCGATAGCCAACATATTCTAATGCGGCGTTGCCAGAATAAGAGACGATCGGAAATACAGATTTGAACGCTGCGTGTAAGCCTTCTTCTTTACGACCCGCGGCATCAACTCCTTCTTGGAGGAATTTGCGGTAAGAATCAAGCTGGATCGCCAGCAGGTAAGGTACATCCATGACTTGCAGCAATTTGCTGAAATCTTTTCGGATGCGTTTCTTTTCGGTGTATGAATAAGCCATCAGTGTTCCTCAGCATGTGCACCAAGTTGAGAAGCAGTCCAGAATTAGAGCTTCCGGTCTGTGCAACCGCTATTTATTTGCTGTCTATAAATAACGGAAAAAGGCCGGTAGCAATTTGCCACCAGCCATAGATATATCAAGCAGTCTCAAGCTGCTTGAAGAGCATAAGCGCGATTACTTAAGCTCAACAGAAGCGCCAGCTTCTTCCAGTGCTTTCTTAAGCTCTTCAGCTTCTTCTTTGCTAGCACCTTCTTTAATAGTAGATGGAGCACCATCAACCATTTCTTTAGCTTCTTTCAGGCCAAGACCTGTAGCGCCACGAACAGCTTTGATTACGTTAACTTTCTTATCGCCAACAGCTGTTAGAACTACGTCGAATTCTGTTTGCTCAGCAGCGCCTGCGCCTGCATCGCCAGCTGGGCCAGCCATTACAGCTGCAGCAGCAGATACGCCGAATTTTTCTTCCATAGCTGAAACTAATTCAACTACGTCCATTACGGACATTTCAGCGATTGCATTGATGATATCATCTTTAGTCAGAGACATGACTTTTTCCTATAAAACTAGTGGAGCCGAAGCTCATTAAAATCGTATTACAAACCCTGCCAATTATGCAGCGGTTTGTTCTTTCTGATCGCGTACGGCAGCGATGGTACGAACCAACTTGCCAGCTGCTGCTTCTTTCATACAGCTCATCAGTTTCGCCAGACCTTCTTCGTATGTTGGCAAGCTTGCCAGCATAGCGACGTCTACAACTTCACCTTCAAATGCTGCTGTTTTCAGCTCAAACTTATCATTGTCTTTAGCGAATTCTTTCAGAATACGCGCACCAGCACCTGGGTGCTCGTTTGAGAATGCAATGATAGTTGGGCCAACGAAAGAGTCAGACAAACATTCGAACGCTGAACCAGAAACTGCACGACGTGCCAACGTGTTACGAACAACACGTAGCCATACGCCATTTTCACGCGCTTGCTTACGCAAAGCAGTCATGTCTGTCACGGTAACACCGCGAGAGTCAGCAACTACTGCAGAAAGGGCGCCTTTAGCAGCTTCTTGGACTTCAGCGACGATCGCTTTTTTGTCTTCTAGTCCTAATGCCACAATTAACTCCTGGATTGAGTCTTTCGACTATTTACCAAGCTTGGTATTTCGCAAGCTTTCGAGTGTGCGGTGTATTTCACCGTCTGCGCAGGCCAGTTACCCATTAAGATACGTCAAAGCGCATCACCTGCGGTCTTTGACGGCCTTCGTCTCTGTCTAACAGGTCACGAAGACCCTCAAAAAACCTTTAAGGGATTGATTACGCCGTCAAAGACGCCTGATCAACCACCAGTCCTGGCCCCATTGTAGAGGACAGAGTAACTTTCTTAATATATACACCTTTAGCAGAAGCAGGCTTCAGCTTTTTCAGGTCAGAGACCAAGGCTTCAATATTTTCGCGGATAGCATCAGCAGTAAATTCAATCTTGCCAACACCCGCATGAATGATACCGTTTTTGTCTGTACGGAAACGTACTTGACCGGCTTTAGCGTTTTTAACAGCCGTAGCCACATCGGTAGTCACTGTGCCAACTTTTGGGTTAGGCATTAAACCGCGAGGGCCTAGCACCTGACCAAGCTGACCAACGATACGCATAGCATCAGGTGTAGCAATAACAACGCCAAAGTCTAGATCGCCACCTTTGATGGCTTCAGCTAGATCTTCAAAACCTACAACATCCGCACCCGCTTCTTTTGCTTTCTCAGCGTTTTCGCCTTGAGCAAATACAGCAACACGAACATCGTTACCTGTACCGTTAGGAAGCACAGTAGAACCACGTACTACCTGGTCAGATTTACGTGGGTCAACACCCAAGTTAATCGCCACTTCAACCGTTTCTTTAAACTTAACAGTAGAAACTTTTGAAAGGATCTCAACAGCATCAGAGATAGCGTAAGCTTTACCCGCTTCAACTACTTCACGAATCGCCTTTTGGCGCTTAGTTAGCTTAGCCATTACTCTTCACCCTCCACTACAAGACCCATACTACGAGCGCTGCCCGCGATAGTACGTACAGCTGCGTCCATATCGGCAGCAGTCAAGTCAGCCATTTTAGTCGTTGCGATCTCTTCCAACTGAGCACGAGTTACAGTACCCACTTTCTCAGTATTTGGACGACCAGAACCACTCTTCAGGCCAGCTGCTTTTTTAAGCAGAATTGACGCTGGAGGCGTTTTTGTAATAAAAGTAAAGCTGCGGTCACTGTAAACAGTAATTACAACAGGAGTCGGAAGACCAGGCTCTAAGCCTTGAGTCTCAGCGTTAAACGCCTTACAGAACTCCATGATGTTTACACCGTGCTGACCCAATGCAGGACCAACTGGTGGACTTGGATTCGCCTGACCGGCTTTAACCTGAAGCTTAATATAAGCTTGGATTTTCTTAGCCATTGCTATTTCTCCTATGGGTCAACGCTTTTCAGCTACCCGTTTTACAAAGACGCAAAAACTCCGCCTTCGCAGGCAGAGTCTTAACGCTATAAAATATACTCAGATCAGATCTTTTCTACCTGACCAAACTCTAATTCTACTGGAGTTGATCGACCGAAAATCATTACCGCCACTTTCATACGGTTCTTTTCATAATCAACTTCTTCAACAACGCCATCAAAGTCAGCAAACGGACCATCAGACACACGAACCATCTCACCCGGCTCAAACACTGTCTTAGGCTTAGGCTTATCAACCCCACTCTGAACGCGCGACAAAATCTCATCAGCTTCTCGCGAGCTAATTGGCGCTGGCTTATCCGCCGTACCACCAATAAAACCGAGCACACGATCAGTATGTTTAACCAAGTGCCATGTCTCGTCGTTCATTTCCATTTGAACAAGCACATAGCCAGGGTAAAACTTACGCTCTGATTTACGCTTCTTACCATCCTTGATCTCAACCACTTCTTCTGTGGGAACAAGGATATCACCAAACATATCTTCAAGACCGGCTAACGCAATACGCTCTTCCAGAGAAGACTTAACACGCTTCTCGTAGTTCGAGTGAGCATGAATAACATACCAATTCCTAGCCATGCTCTTCTCCTAACCAATCACACTAGAGACAACCCAACCCAATAACGAGTCGAGGCCCCAAAGAAATAAACCTATAACCAACACAGCGACAACAACCATCGCTGTGGTTTGCAAAGTTTCTTGGCGCGTCGGCCATACCACTTTGCGAATCTCATTTTTTGACTCTTTACATAGGGTAAAGAAAGCCTTTCCCTTAGCTGTTTGAAATGCAACAAATCCAGCTACTAAGGCCACAGCAAGCAAGGCCACAACACGATACAACAAAGACTGATCGGCATAATAAGAGTTACCAACCACGCCAGCCGCAACAAGCAGCACAACAACCAACCATTTAAGGCCGTCGAACTTTGATACTTCAGATGTCACTTTAGGGTTCACGCTTATTAGCCTCGGCTTAGTAAAAGCTTACTGCTTGATGCCACCCTTGATTAAGGATGGCAGGCCAGGAGGGACTCGAACCCACAACCTGCGGTTTTGGAGACCGCTGCTCTGCCAATTGAGCCACTGGCCTGTAAAAATCAGGGACGCACATTATAGGCGCACCCCTGAAACTTGGCAACACTTAATTACAAATTAAGCGAAAATCTTAGATACAACGCCTGCACC
>NZ_JAPNXU010000014.1:0-18916 GCF_030397555.1 Neptunomonas sp. CHC150 | reverse complement strand
GATCGTGCTGGTTTGATGGATGTTAAGTACGATGAGACTGAGTTGGCCATCGAAGCTGATAAGCGTATCCAGACGTTCCAAGCGGACGCGGCACGTGAAGCCGGTATATTCCACCACTTGATCACACTGCCTACGTACCACACCGCTGCCTTGTCGACTGACAACTTGGCTAAAGAGTACTTTGGTGAGATGGGTATGTTGGGTTATGTCGCTGGCGTACAACGTAAAGAGATCCGTCAAGGTATCGCCTGCGTTAAGCACCAAAACATGGCTGGTTCTGACATGGGTGATGATCACAAAGAGTACTTCTCTGGTGATGCCGCACTGAAAGCGTCTGGTAAAGACAATACGATGAACCAGTTCTAATAGAAAACTGAGTTCATCTTAAAAAGCGTCTTTTATAGACGCTTTTTTTACGCTTTAATTTAACGCTTTACACTAACAACACCTCTTGAGCCGCTCCCTATTAGACTAAAATTATGTCGTGGATTACCAATAATTACGGGCGTTCTAGCGATCTAAAAAGTGCGCTAGTACTTTAGTGATTCAAATAATCCAAACATATATTACTTAGTCTGATAGCAGCCCACCAACAAATGGTTACTTTTTCTCATCTATGACGATCAAATTTGTCGTTTGTCGTTCTCTCATGATATCCCTATCATTACGACTAAAGGCTAATGGCCAACAATTTTACGGAGAAAATCATGTCTAACATAAACCGCAAGTCTGTCGCTGATCTAATAGATAACGTTGACACCTCTTACATGACTCAAGCAGAAAAAATCATGATCCAAGCACAAGCTGAGCGCGCTGAGTATATAGCTCAAATGCTGTCTTCTGTGTTTTCTGGTGTTAAATCTCTATTCGTAAGCAAAAAACGTTCATCTACTACCGGTCTTAGTCACGCTTGATTAAGACCCTTCGGGGCTGATCTATCATCAAACATTACTAAGCACTTTATTACGCTAATTCCGCCCTTACCTACCATCATTTTCAATACATCTCTCCTTATACTCTCGTATGGCATTTTCTAAAATGTGTGCTTTACTAACACTGTGCCTATAAGCGTTTTGTATCAATTTTGCTCATTCTTAGGCAGCTAGACAGAGATGGCAGAACAACTATATGGAATGTGGGATGGCGATATTGCTAAAACTTCGATTGGTTTTAGGGTTACTTTTAGCATTAGGCTACTCAACAATAGTGATGGCAGAAACTAGCAAATCTATTTTGATCATTAACTCATGGAGCGAACAGCTTCCTTGGCAACAATCCATTGAGCGTGGATTCTTGCAGGCAATGGATGCAGAACCAAATACTATAGTCTATACAGAACATCTCGATGCAGAACGGTTTCCGACTGAAGATTATCAAGATGTATTTGCTGCCTATTTGACCCAAAAGTACAAATCGATTGAGTTAGAAAGCGTCGTAGCCGAAAGCTTACCAGCCGTCGAATTTCTGATGAAAAATCAGTCTCTCTTTACAAACATCCATCGATTTTATTTCCCTGATAGCGACAAAGTAACTGCTACCCTATCTAGTGATGAAAGCCTCATCCCTATTTTTGAAGACTACCTCGGCTCCTTTAATGAGATGCTTCGGATTTACAACCCGGACAATATTTATGTCGTAGCAGATAGTCTATCTTACAGCGGTAGAAACCAACTGCAGCGCTTTAAGGAAGCATTGCCGACTTCTTTGCTTAACGATTCCATTACTTTTTTAGTCGATAAGCCGATGACAGAACTTGTCGAGGAAGTGAGCCGCTTACCTGAAAACAGCGCTATCTTCTACCTGTTAATCTTTAGAGACGGCGCCGGAAAAGACTTTATCCCCTATAAAGCGGCTCAAAGAATTTCAGAGGCAGCCAATGCCCCCGTTTTCTCTGTTTGGGAGTCTTTGATGGGAAGCGGCGTAGTGGGCGGCTACCTGCTTTCAGGCGAGCGTGTGGGTAATTTAGCAGGCAATGCGGCCTTATACTTTGGACAGCAGCCCCTTCCAACAACCAAAGACGCTTTTGAATACTATTATGACGTTAATCAAATTGAGCGATTTGGTATTAACAAAAAAGATTTACCTGACACTACTATTCTGATTAATGATTTTCCTTCATTTTATGAAAGCTATAAATTACAAATTAACCTTACACTCTTGGCGCTAACGCTATTTATCGTGCTTTCTATCATATTGTCAGTTGTTAATCGCAAACGGAGATATCTCGTTAATGCCTTACAAACAGAGCAGGACCTGTTAGAAAAGCGTGTGTTCGAGCGCACCCAAGAGTTAAACCAGCTGCGTATAAAAGCAGAAAAAGACGCCCGTACTGATGTGCTTACACAACTCAATAATCGGCGCGCCTTTTTCGAACTTGGCTCTCTAATCCATAGCCAATCAGTCCGCTATAAACGCTCTTATGCCATACTTGTGATGGATGTTGATTTGTTTAAACAAGTAAACGATACGTATGGCCATGACGCAGGAGATGTCGCTTTAAAAAGGTTAGCACATGTGATGCATGCTTCATTGCGTAGCTCAGATATAATGGCTCGTATAGGGGGCGAGGAGTTCGCCGCCATCATAACTGACCTTTCTAACAATAATGTTTTACATAAAGCCGAGCACTTGCGAGCCTCGTTAGAAAAAGAAGAGATCACTTGGAAAGCACATTCGTTCTCTATAACGATGAGCATAGGAGTCGCTTACTACAGCCCTAATGACAAAGGCATTAGCGATGTACTTAAACGAGCTGACCAAGCATTGTACAACGCCAAAGGTCATGGCCGTAACCAAGTTATCGACACTTCAAATTAAGCCCCAAATGCCACTACACATTTAGTAGTTTCCACAGTAAAGTGACGCCTTATCATTACAGATAATTGTTACTCACCTCATGGGCACAACATGAACTCCAAAGACCTACAAGCGCGCTTTTTTGCTATTCGTAGCAATCGCTTTTTTGAATTTTTCGTCATTTCTGTCATTATTTTCTCAGCCCTAGTGATAGGTGCTAAAACGTACGATGTATCTCCCAACATCCTCCAGCTCATACGATGGTTAGATATCGGCATAACCCTCTTCTTTATGGTAGAGATTGTGATCCGGTTCATTGGAGACCCAAATAAACGATCCTTTTTTAAAGATCCTTGGAACCTATTTGATACGCTTATTGTAGTGGTTAGCTTAGTTCCTATCGACGATAGCGAAATGGCACTGGTTGGGCGCTTAATACGTATATTCCGTGTATTGAGGATGGTATCCATCATTCCCGAATTACGTATGCTGCTAAATTCACTCATCAAAGCAATGCCGCAGTTAGGCTACGTAATTTTATTAATGTTTATTATTTTCTATATCTACGCCGCGGCGGGCGCATCCTTGTTTGCACACATAAATGAAGATTTATGGGGAGATATAACCATATCGTTACTGACGCTTTTTCGTGTGATGACTTTTGAAGACTGGACCGATGTAATGTATGAGACCATGGAGGTCTACCCGTTAAGTTGGATCTATTATTTAACCTTCATATTTTTAACGGCTTTTGCCTTCCTCAACATGGTGATTGGTATTGTCGTTAACGTTATGGAAAGCGAAAGCTCTCGCGAAGCCAAGGAAAAAGCTGAGGCTAAAGCGGCGAGTGAACCTTCCATGTCAGAGCTACAAAATGAGATTAAGTTGCTAAGACAACTTATTGAAGATAAAGTAAAATAAGTCATATTAGGCTACTACTTAAGTAGCCTGATTACTTGGAGTTTCTTGTGTCTGTATTTAGTGCTCGTTCGATAAAAGCTCCCGAATGGTTATCAAACTACAGCAAACACACAGCACAAGCTGACATTCAAGCAGGCCTTACTGGAGCCATAATCACCTTACCTCAAGTAATCGCCTACGCTCTGATAGCTGGTATGCCCGCCGAGTATGGCCTCTATACAGCCATGGTGGCCACGGTCATCGCCGCTTTTATGGGATCTTCGTATCACCTTGTTACGGGGCCTGCTGCCGCTATTTCTATTGTGGTCATGAGTATTGCCAGTGAGTACGCAACTATCGGCTCACAGGGTTACATCAGTACAGTTCTCACGCTAACCTTGCTCACTGGGATCATTCAGATGGGTCTTGGATTGTTGCGTTTGGGAGCGTTGGTCAATTTTATATCCCATACCGTAATTGTTGGCTTTACGTCCGGGGCGGCTTTACTCATCGCAGCCAGCCAGTTGCCCGCCGTTATGGGGGTAGCAAAGAAAACTTCCGAAACAACAGAACCCTTCTATCATTACGTTTGGTCTCTTGTGCTGCACCCTGAGCACATTCACCTAGCCTCGGTTACAGTCGCCCTGGTTACAATAATCATCGCATTGGCCATTAAACAGTGGATACCTCGCCTACCTTATCTTGTTATCGCTCTGGTTGCTGGGTCTCTCAGTGCATTCGTTATCGATACACAACATACCATGGATTATATAGGGGACATTCCTGCATCATTACCTACGGTCAGCGTAGCGCTAATTGATACATCCAAAGTATCCGATTTATTTTCGGGTGCTTTTGCTTTAGCCATGCTCGGGCTGATTGAAGCTGTGACTATTGCAAGATCACTGGCACGAAAATCCCATCAACACTTGAGTGGTAATCGAGAATTTATAGGACAAGGTGCCGCAAATATAGGGACAAGTTTACTCAGCGGCTTTGCATCCTCTGGTTCGTTTACTCGCTCTGCCGCTAACTATGACGCCGGCGCTAAAACCCCCGTCGCCTCATTAGTGATGGCACTAGGTTTAGCTCTAATTGTTTTCTTTTTACCACACCTTACGCGTTATTTACCGGCTGCTGCCGTTGCCGGATGCATAATTGTTATTGCTTATAATTTGTTTAAAATCAATGAAATAATTTCAATAGTTAAAGCCAGCAGACATGATGCTTGGGTACTGTCGTTAACCTTTTTTGCAGCATTATTACTCGAATTGCAGTTTGCTATTTATGTCGGCGTTATCTTTTCTTTGGTGTTTTACCTACAACGAACATCAAAGCCAACTATTATCGATGTCGCGCCTATTATCGATCGTCCTAAGCGGCCTATTCGCAATGTTAAGCGCTTCACGGCTGATGAGTGCCCACAAATTAAAATTATTCGAATTGATGGTTCCTTATTCTTTGGTGCTGTTGATCATATTCAACAACATTTGCGCAAGCTCGCCAGCAGCTTACCCTCCCCGCCTAAAATTATTGTGGTGGGTAAAGGTATAAACTTTATTGATATTGCAGCGATAGAAATGCTAGAGCAAGAGATCCATAGGATAGAAGTCCGTGGTGGTCATCTGCTGGTTTGCTCGCTCAAAGGTACAGTATTGGACGAAATGGAAAAGAATGGCGGGTTACGCAAACTAGGAAAGGCGCGTTTTTGTGAAACACCCGAAGAAGCGATTGAAATCATGATGCACGAGGCAGACAGTAGTATCTGCCAACATTGTACAAAGCGCATATTTAAAGAATGCGCTTCAAAACCTACGCCTATTGAACCTGTGGTAACTCACATTTCGTAGCCTGGCAGCGCATAGTCGGGTAAGTCCTTCTCATCAGGAATTGGAGTTGGGCTTCCGCTTTCATCAATCGCCACAAATTTGAAATTCCCCTCCGTCACTTTTTCGCGCAACCCAATACGCTCACGGCGCACCCATGCTTCAACATGAACAACCATAGATGTACGGCCAATACTGGCTATTTTTGTATAAACACCCAATATATCCCCTACTTTCACCGGTCTTATAAAGCTCATGCTATCTAGTGAAACCGTTACAACCCGAGTTTGAGCTCTTTGACCGGCACAAATACCCGCCGCAATATCCATTTGAGACAGCACCCATCCACCAAAAATATCACCGGCGGGGTTTGTATCCGCGGGCATAGCAATTGTTCGTGTAGTTAAGCGACCTGTGACTTGTTCTGTCATGAACGAATACCTGCCTGTTCAGTAATGAAAAAAGGAAATAAGAAACCGTTGGTTCAGTGAAACAAATTATCAACCTTGAATCTAGCGGATTTAAACACTCTGCATGTTTTATCGGGCTGGATAGACCACATCATGCCAAAAACGGAACGTTATTTTACGAGATTGTTATTAGTCGCCATTTTTTGGGGTGTGTAAACTGTGCCTCTTCTTAGCAATCTTTTGGTGCTTAAGGCTCATTTTCATGACTGATACCTCTCTTTTAAAAGATAATAATTTCTTCCGCTTTTTTTCAGGTCAAATTTTATCTACTTTTGCTTTTCAAATGCTGAGTGTTGGTATTGGATGGCAGATGTATGATTTAACTGGCAGCGCATTGAGCCTTGGCTTGGTTGGTCTAGCTCAGTTCTTACCTCAGCTTTTATTAACACTTGTCGTAGGGCACATCGCCGATCAATACAACCGACTTACGATTATTTTGGCTTGCCGAGCATTAATGGCTCTAACCGTGTTGACCCTAGCTATCGGCAACCTGTACCACCAAATGACACCTCATCTTATCTATGGTTGTGCTATCGCTTTAGGGATTTCTCGCTCATTTGAAATGCCCGCTTTACAGGCCTTAGTACCCAACCTTGTTCCATCAAATCGTCTCGCGTCGGCGATGGCATTAATGGCCTCGGCCCGGGAAGCAATGGTGATTGCTGGCCCGGCGATTGGCGGCTTTATTTATCTGCTAGGCCCTGATGTATTGTACGCCAGCAGCACGCTTTGCTTTGTGCTATCTGGGCTATTTTTATATCGTTTACATTACAACCACACGGTTAAAGCTAAAGCACCGGTAACGCTTACTTATTTGCTCGGTGGTCTAACCTATATACGCCGCAACCCTGTAGTCATGGGATCGATTTCACTAGATATGTTTGCGGTGTTACTGGGAGGCGCAACGGCATTATTACCGATTGTGGCAAAAGATATATTAGAAACAGGCCCTTGGGGCTTAGGTATCTTAAGAAGTGCGCCAGCTCTTGGCGCGGTTGTGATGTCAATCTACCTGGCGCGCAGGCCGCTAAAGCGTAATGTCGGTAAAATTATGTTGAGAGCAGTTGCCATATTTGGTGTTGCCACTATCGTATTTGGCCTATCGACCAACTTGTATCTTTCGGTTTTTGCTCTGTTTATGCTTGGTATGGCAGATATGATTAGTGTCGTAATCCGATCTACCCTTGTCCAGCTCGAAACACCAGATGAAATGCGTGGAAGAGTGAGCGCGGCCAATTCTATTTTTATTGGCTCATCTAACCAGCTAGGCGAATTTGAGTCAGGAGCAACGGCTGCATTATTTGGCACAGTACCCGCGATTGTGATTGGTGGCGTTGGCACCTTAGTTGTCGTCGGTATATGGACATTCATTTTCCCTTCACTTGCCCAACGAGACACAATGGAAGCACACATTACAAATAAGGCTAACACAAGCACCAAGTAAGATTTAAAACTATCCTAGGGATAACGCACTTGTAGACTTCATCCCATAGCTACACTGGCCTATAATAACCGCCTGTTTTTATAGGCCAATTGCTATGTTATCGAATGTTCGTATCGTTCTAATTAATACCTTCCACCCAGGAAATATAGGTGCCGCCGCCCGGGCCATGAAAAATATGGGGTTAACTAATTTATGGTTAGTCGATCCACAAGAATATCCTCATCCGGAAGCAGACTCACGTGCAGCAGGCGCCAAAGACGTCTTAGATGCCGCAACCGTTATCAATACGTTGGAAGAGGCTATTGCTGACTGTCAGATGGTGGTGGGGACCAGTGCACGCTCTCGCACATTCGACCTACCCATCCAAGATGCACGGACATGCGCCAAACAAGTTATAGAAGAAGCACCTAATGGCAATATAGCGATCGTATTTGGCCGCGAAACGATGGGGCTGCTCAATGAAGAAATTCAAATGTGCAACTACCATGTGTATATCCCAGCCAACCCTGAATATCCAGTGTTAAACGTGGCTCAGGCTATACAACTGTTATGCTACGAGGTATGGGTAGCCTCTCAAGACGAAACGATTAAAACAACAGACTATGAATACCCCCGTCAAAAAGAGATGACTTTATTTTATACCCACCTAGAAACAGTGTTACGTACCACGCAATTTCTAATACCACAGCATGAAGGCCGTGCGATGGCAAAACTAAAACGCTACTTTAATCGTACTCGACCTGAAAAAGCGGAACTTGGTATGCTTAGAGGTATTCTAAGCTCAGTACAAGATACCTTAAAACGACAAGCCAGTGGCAATTCTGACAAGGACTGAATCATAATGCATACCGATCTAAAATCATTACGCGACCAAGCTCGAGACCTACAATTGGGAATAGAATCTGTATCGGCGGAAATGGAAGCTTACGAAAATAACATTGCCGGTATTCAAGAATGCGCACTTACTCTACAAAAATGTATCCGCATCGTTGGGAACAACCGAGTAGCAGCAATGGCAGCTAAAGATCAGCGCAAGATCATGGCGCAGATGGAAGATACCGCAAACGAATTAGTAGAGCTTCTAAAACGATGATCGATAGCTACCCGTTAGGGGACATAACAGCCGAGCAATTTTTATCCGAATATTGGCAAAAAAAACCACTGCTAATTCGAAATGCGTTTCCCGATTTTGAACCGCCCGTCAGTGCAGACGAATTAGCGGGTTTAGCCTGCGAAGCGGATGTCGAATCTCGGCTCATTATTCAAAACCCATCCAATGATGAATGGTCACTGGAAAACGGTCCGTTTGATGAAGAGCGCTTTGCATCCCTACCTAAAACGCACTGGACATTATTAGTACAAGCCGTCGATCACTGGGTACCCGAAGCGAAGGCGCTACTTGATCAATTTCGCTTTATTCCTAGCTGGCGTATCGATGATTTAATGATCAGTTATGCACCTAAAGGCGGTGGTGTAGGCCCACATTTTGATAATTACGATGTGTTCTTACTACAAGCTGAAGGTCAACGACGCTGGGAAGTCGGCGGTCAATATCACGAAGGTTCACCGCGCCGTAACGACGCACCGGTAATGATACTCCCAGAGTGGGACGCTGAAGAAAGCTTTATACTTAACCCTGGTGATATGTTGTATGTTCCTCCTCAACTAGGCCACAACGGCATTGCTGAAACAGACAATTGCATCACCTACTCTGTCGGTTTTAGAGCGCCTTCTCATGCAGAAATTCTTCGCAACTTTACGGACTTTGTTGGTGAACAAGTAACCAATGAAATGCGCTACGCCGATACTGATATCAAGTTACAAGATAGCCCGTCCCTCATTGATAATGACGTCTTTAATAAAGTGCGGGATATTTTCGAAAGTTACTTGAAAGAACCGGGGTTGTTAGAAGACTGGTTTGGTCAGTACATGACCGAACCTAAATATCCAGAGCTTATGCAGTCTGACGACGAGGCAGAACCGATATCACCAAAAGAGTTGCAAGAGTATTTAGACAATGGTGGTCTGCTGTTCCGGGCTGAAGGCAGCCGTTTTGCTTATCGCCAAAAGCAGGTCAAAAATTACGTACTATTCGTGAATGGAGTGTCATGCGAGGTCCATGCACATGAAGGTGATTTTGTACGCGCTATTTGTGACAACGAAGCGATTGGCAGCGATTTCATTAAAAGCACTGAGACCTTAGAGATAGCCGCGGAACTGCTCAATATGGAAGCCCTGCGCACCGAATTGGATGACGAAGTAGAAGAGGTTTAACAGTCAATACATAAAGCATATTCTGCAAAAATGAGTCGTTTCCTTGTTGATTCAATGCGGCGACTCACTTTAACTATTTATGTCATGGCAAATACGCTAACGTATCCGCCAACGCCTTATTGATCTTCACGTCTAGAGGCTCACCGTAATCAGATAAATGTGAAAACTGGCTCAACCATTCCTGATTATCATGTTTGCTTAAAAACCAACTCTTTGCGCTAGGATTATTGCAGCTATATAGTACTCTGACCGCGCTTGGCGTATAGGGCGTGTTTAATAACGAATCGCTCACAGCATCTAACAAGTGCTCTACCTGTTGTTTAGACAGCTTCATTAAAGGTCGAAATTCTTCGCAACCTTCTCCCGCAAAAACATAAGTTAAAACAGCTTCTTTAACGATTGCGTTATTAATCTTATCGTTCTCTTCCTTTATAATACTGATTAAAAACTCAAAAACTTCTGGTAAGTGTGAAACTGTTAAAAATAATTTCGCAACAAACCGCATAGTTTTATCATAAGCATAGTCATTCCGGAAGGCACTTACATCAAAACTTAAAATCCTTTTCATTATAGCTAGATTTTTATCAGACTCCCCCTTAAAGATAAAAGGATAATTTTCTCCAAAGATTTCTTCATTAAAGTCTGAATCGAAAAATTCTAATCTTAAAACCAAATTAATCAGGGTGTCTTCTTTATCAAGAATCTCATTACTCCAGAGGTATCTAAACAATATAATATCTAGTTCTCTGTTTTTAATATTATCAACAAGATTGTATAATTCACGACTCTTTAGAGAAGATAAAAAACCATTTATTTTATTTCGATATATTTTTTTATCGTCAGCCGATACTTCACGAGAATTATATCCTGAGAATAAATCATTGACTTTATTAACATTCCCCCTCGCCACAACAAAATCATTTGTATCTATTCCTAGTGATTTATTAATGTCTATATATTCTTTAGATACCCTATCGCTTTTAAAAAAATACTCGACAGCCAAATTATAAGAATTCACTTCCTTTACAAAACACCTAACGTCCCAGAGCAATACCTGACAAAACTTTAATTTATCAGGACCATTCCAAATATCCTTGTATTCAAGCAATTCATTTATTAACGCATTAACGTAAACATCTTTATCATGAACATTAGGGTTACACGCATAAATATAGGAAATCAATGGAGTATTAGTTAAGCTATTAGGAAAAACCTCATCAAATCTATTCCATTTATTATATTTCTCTAAGTTATTTTTAAGCCATCTTATTCTATTAACTAAACTGGGTTCTGCATAAGGGTATATTGCAATAGAGTCTATCCAACCTTTTAAATTTTCACAAGTCGACTTGTAGCTTTGTGTAATAAATACTAGGTGTGCTCGTCTTATTAAAAAAAGATCACTGTCGCCTTCATCTTTTAAGATTTTTATATTATAGAAAGCATCAGTTTCATCGAAGAAGGTAATAGCCTGACTAATAAATTCATTAGATAAAAGGCCAGGGATAACCTCTATTATTTTCTTAACCTCATGATATCTATCGTCTAAAGAAAACCCAAAATGAAGTAACCAGTAAGATGCGAGATAATGATCTTCATTGAAGTATATTTTTTCTTTTTCAAAAGCTTCTGATATAGCTTCAATATTTTTAAAGTAGGCTAAAACAGATACTGCCTTTCTGTGAGCCCTAGCCATGAACAAATCTGATATCCACTGGAAGCGGGAGGCTAAATCAACAGTACTCACTACCCGATCAATGGGTTTTGATCTGTAGTTAATATCGTATTTTTTGGCATGTTTAATCTTCACGGGCTTAATACTGGCATCATCATGGCTATATCCATATGTTCCAGAATTACACCGCCTGTCTGCAACAATCCAGTCACCTGAATCAGGATAAATACGCCCTTCTTTAATTTGGTTATCCTCATAAATGGGTAGTACTTCAAAGCCAGCCAAATCGCAGTAGTATTCGCCCCAGTTTTTCATTCTAGATATAAAACTGTCAATTATAATCGTTTTTTTATCGACTGGAATAGATTTTTCAAATGTAAAAACTTCATCACCTTTCATAAAAGATACATATAATTTATCAGCATTAAATTTTTTATCGTCTCCATTTTTTTCGATAAAGTCATCATTAATAATAAATTGATCATAAACGGATGATTGCTTCTCAAAATTAAAGTCATACCTAGATTTATCTAGTTTTCTTTGATCATGTATAAGCACGCCAACTTCACAAATTCCATCGAAGCAAAGACTATTCTCAAAAACACCATTGGATACAAAATTGTTTTTAATTATCACATCACCCAAAACAATAATCTTGCTGAACGATCCGTCGACAATAACATTGCTTGCTATTAAATTACCCGTTATTATTATCTGATTGTATAACGAGGTTTTTCTTTTGACTCTTGAAAAATATATAACTTTACTTGCTACTAAATCTCCCTCTACAAATATAGATTCATTATCAGGAAAAACATACATTATATTTTCTTTAAGATCAGTTTTCATGTGAGAAAAAAAGTTTCTATTAAAAATTTTTCGCCCATTTCCAGTAGAAAGATGTTGCTCGAGCTCAGGATAACAATTTAGAAGTTCTTTCTTCTTTTTTATGTCTTTTTCTATAGTCAACTTACTAGCTATAGTTTCTTTTAAAAAATCTTCTGAAATTTTAGGTGCTTTATCTGACAAAAAATAATATTCTTTGTTAAGTTTATTAATCAAATCAGATTCGAATTCAATACTATCTTTGTAAAAACAAATCCTTAAACTATTCTCACCCCAGAAAAAAGCATGATTAGAGTGTATTTGCACAATTTTATTGGAATTTCGGCTAGGATCAACATATTGGAAAATAAGAGTTTTTATAGGGGGTGTGTCTTTGAGTAAACCAAGATTTTTTCCACATAGTATGTCAGATATGTTTGACAACCTAATAGGTAAAAATCCTTTCTTCCCTTTAATAAAAGCGCTTTTAGATTTGTTTTCTTCAAAACAGTAATCTTTCTTGAAAGTTAATTTATTTGTTATTTTTTCATTATATTCATATAAAGGAAAGACCTCCGAAAAATAGGCGGATTGTTTTTCTACTGAATCGATAATCATAAAGCAGAAAAGCCAATCTAATTTATTGTCGCTATTCTTATTTACCCATGCGTAAATTTGATTTTCTTCAAATAAAATATCAGAGTTAGCAATATCAGCTATTTCAAAGTCATCAATGGAGTCTTTAATAAGATTGCTGTCTAATACTGGTATATTTCCTATCGGTCTATTAGGGTTGTCGAGATACCTGTATCCTTCATCAATCATCATAAATAACATTTTATGATAGTATTTATAACATCCATTATTTGTTTTATAAGTCTTTACACGCTTTTTAGCGGGTTCACCCACTCTTCCTTGTAGGGTAACGACAGAACACCCATCTACTTCAATCTGAAAAAATAAGTGATTTTTTTCGCTTTTGTATTCTAGGTAATCTTTCATTGGTATCCTTATATTCTGACCGCATGTTCCTTATGCATCGATAACCCGACAACATTCTATTAGCTTAGACAACGCTAGCAGAATGTTAAATAGCGAACAGTTAATATTATCGTAATCTTCGATTTTCAAGACCAGGTAACACAGACAGGCTCGTCATACTGTTGGCATCTAATGTGTAGGTAGTCGATTTTACCGAATCGACAAATATCCACTCACAGGTTGCTTCGTCTTGAGTAAAGCTTACTACCATAAACCCGCGCTGGCTTATATTCATGTATGAGAGTCCATTGATAAGCGTTACAAAGCTCAGCTCGACTTGTTTTAGTGTGGCGTCATCCGCTCCTTCTAATCCTAAATACGTCTCCAACCCTGGTGATGAAACTGAGCTGGTGGCAAATTCAACGCCTACGGCATTTCCCGAATCATCAATTAGGTCACTAGCCCACGCATTGTGTGTATCACCAGAAAGCACAACAAGGTTTTTATCCAACGCTTGAGCCATTTGCATCACCAGTTCACGCTCATAAGCATATCCATCCCACGCGTCAAGGTTGTAAGGAATAACAGTAGTAACCAATAATGCTTCTTCATCGGTTACTGTAGGATATGAGCCGTCCATCCGGATTTTTATGGAGACGATCTCTTCTAGACGCGTAAAGTCAGATAATAGTGCCGCTGAGATGTTCATCCGCCCAATGAGCACTTGTTGCCCTAATACATCCCACCTTGCCGTTGAGGTCGCCATACTTTGTTGTAACCACAAAAGTTGATCCGCTCCCATTAACGTTCGGTTTGGGTCAGATAAGTCGGCTATAAACTGTGCGGTATTCATGGCGCCCGTGATTGGGTCAAGGTAATTGGCGTAATCCAGTGGCTCGTCCCGCCCTATCACTCGTGTATCTAGCATATAAAGTGACACCAGATCGCCAAATACAAACTGACGATATATTGTTTCTTCGTCATCCTCACTGGCGGGTCTAACTGGAATCCATTCAAAATAGGCCTGCAAGGCTGCTAACTTCCGTTCCGTGAAATCCCCTTCTGTTTCGCTATGATTTTCGGCTCCATTCTTCCATGTATCATTAGCGATTTCATGATCATCCCAAACGGCGATGAATGGTAGCGATTGATGCAGCTTTTGAAGGTCGGAGTCAGTTCGATACAGACCATACCGTTTTCGATAGTCTGCTAATGAAAATAGCTCGGTATTATTATCATCAGGCAATGCTCTTCCAATGGCTTGCGCGTCTTCGGTTGCATATCCACCCATAGGATATTCATAAAGGTAATCACCTAAATGAACCGCCACATCAATATCTTTGCGTGAGGCCGCTTCTGCATAGGCATGAAAAAAACCAGCGGGATAGTTCGCGCATGAAAATACCGCCATTTTTACCCGGTCAATACTCCCCACTGGCAATGTTTTCATGACGCCCTCTGGAGAAATTTTGTCATTGCATATAAAGCGATAATAGTAACGTGTATCAGGGGACAAATTTTGTATATCCACCTTAACCGTAAAGTCACGATCAATACTGGTCGTAGTACTGCCTTGATGGATGAGATCTGCGAAATCCGAGTCGGTAGAGACTTCCCAATGCACGGTGACCCTTTCTACATCCGCATCCCGT
Source organism: Neptunomonas sp. CHC150 (assembly GCF_030397555.1). Lineage (NCBI taxonomy): Bacteria > Pseudomonadati > Pseudomonadota > Gammaproteobacteria > Oceanospirillales > Oceanospirillaceae > Neptunomonas > Neptunomonas sp. CHC150. Next base: position 4,073 of record NZ_JAPNXU010000014.1, on the reverse strand, counting down.
GGTGTAATGCGCGTCCAAATGATGACCTTATCGGCTAGCGGGTCACCACTGGCTACACCATGCGCAAAACTTACAGCGATATTATTACTGTCACTATTACATCCCATCAAACCGGTAGATATAACAGCAGCACCAAAACCATAAGCGGATAAACGAAGGAAATCACGACGTGAATATGAGGACATCTTATGCTCACTGTAAGCTATTTTAAGGAAAAAAAAGCTTACAGTGGCTATATGACGGGATGTTTACTGGTTAACTAATGGCTGTATACCTAAAGGGCGGTAGCGGTAGCACTTGTAAGCAGCTGATCTATATCAGCTTTCAATTCAAGGTCTTCACTTTTATTCGCGTTGATCTTCGCTTCTTCTAGGTATTTAACCGCCTTTTTGTTTTCACCTAGCTCCAGTTGTAGTGTGGCTATGGAGTACGCTATGGACGCCATATAATCCTTGTCATTAATTGCTTCTGCTTTGCCCAATGCTTTTTCATAAATGGCAATCGCATCGTCTACCTCTTCAGTGAAATCCGCCAAAGTCTCCCATTGCACTGGGTGGTCTTTCTCTGTGTTCTCATTTTCAATACATATTGCTTTTAGCTCAGTATATAGCGCGTCAAATGTTTCTCTATCAGCTTTGTCTGCCGCCTCAACTAATTGTTCTGCCAATGTGTGGACCGATTTATATAGCTTGGTATTTAACACGAGGAATCGCCTTTTTACGTTTAACTATGAAAGCTCTTTTAGCTTTTTTTGATCACTTAGACAAATACTTGATCGCGTTCTCTAAGCCTTCTAGGGTTAGTGGGTACATATGACCCGCTAACTGCTTGCTGATCATGTCAGTTGTTTGTGTGTATTTCCAATAACCCGCATCAACCGGGTTTAACCATATAGCTTTACCCCAGGTATCTATAATGCGTTGCAGCCATACCTGGCCTGTTTCTTCGTTCATATGCTCAACACTACCGTAGGGGCTTAAAAGCTCGTACGGTGACATAGCTGCATCACCGATAAAAATTACACGGTAATCACTTCCGTAGGTATTTAATACATCTAGAGTGGATAATTTATTATCAAAACGGCGTCGGTTATCTTTCCAAACATGCTCGTAAACACAGTTGTGGAAGTAAAAGTATTCTAGGTGCTTAAATTCACTCCGAGCAGCTGAGAATAATTGCTCACACAAATGTATGTATGGATCCATAGATCCGCCTATGTCTAAAAATAACAAGACTTTTGCCGCATTGTGCCGCTCCGGCACCATTTTTATATCTAAAAGCCCTGCATTTTCGGCGGTAGACTTGATGGTTCCCTTCAAATCTAACTCATCAGCCGATCCGGTTCTGGCAAATTGTCGCAATTTGCGCAGTGCAACTTTCAAATTACGTGTGCCTAATTCAACGCTGTCATCTAAATTTTTAAACTCTCGCTTTTCCCAAACTTTAACCGCTCGCTTATGACGGCTTTCGCCTCCTATTCTAATACCCTCAGGGTTGTAGCCGCTGTGACCAAAAGGTGAGGTTCCGCCGGTTCCAATCCATTTGTTACCTCCAGCGTGGCGCTCATGTTGATCTTTTAATCGCTCATTAAGCGTGTTTAGTAGCTTATCAAGCCCCCCTAACTTTTCGATGGCTGCTTTCTCTTCAGCGCTAAGATCTTTAAAAAATTCTGAACGCAGCCAATCGCTCGGGATAGCGTCATCAGGGAAAATTTTTAAGTCATCGAGGCCTTTAAAATAAAAACCGAATGCTTGATCGAATCTATCAAAGTACTTTTCGTCTTTAACTAAGCACAAGCGAGACAATAGATAAAAATCATCGATACTGGCAAATACCACTCCACTCTTTAAAGCTTCCAAAAGGGTCAGTAACTCTTTTACCGTTACCGGAACCTCCGCTTTTCGTAGCGTATAGAAAAAATCAATTAACATGATTCATTCACTAACTAACGCTGTGCACGACGAGCCATAAAGGCAAGACGCTCTAGCATATGTATATCTTGTTCATTCTTAAGTAATGCACCATGTAATAAAGGAACAGCGTTAGTATTACCGCCCTGCTTTAACACATCAGCAGGTATGTTATCGGCCATTAACAGCTTTAACCAATCAATGAGTTCTGAGGTAGATGGCTTCTTTTTAAGCCCATTCACAGAACGTATTTCAAAAAAGATCTCTAACGCCTCTTTAACTAGGTTGTGCTGCAGGTCTGGGTAATGAACCTTAACGATGGCTTCCATTGTGTCGCGATCAGGAAACTGGATGTAGTGAAAAAAACAACGACGTAAAAACGCATCAGGTAATTCTTTTTCGTTGTTGGACGTGATTATAATAATCGGCCGATGCTTAGCGACGATCCGTTCACCGGTTTCGTAAACACTAAACTCCATTTTATCAAGCTCAACCAGCAAATCATTAGGGAACTCAATATCCGCTTTATCGATCTCATCAATTAACAAAACGACCTGTTCTTCAGAATCAAAAGCCTGCCAAAGCATTCCTTTTCGAATGTAATTTTTAATGTCATTAACTTTTTCTTCACCCAGTTGAGAATCTCGTAAGCGCGATACAGCATCATACTCATAGAGGCCTTGTTGCGCTTTGGTTGTGGATTTGACATGCCAGCGTAGCAGAGGCTTTCCTAAGGCTTGAGCTACCTCTTCAGCTAGCATTGTCTTACCTGTACCCGGCTCACCTTTAATGAGTAATGGCCTTTGAAGTGTGACCGCAGCATTTACCGCCATACTCAGATCACCAGTGGCTACGTATCGCTCTGTGCCTTTGAATTGCATGTATTACTCCTGCTGTTAGGCAATAACATCTTAATCATATACCTATCGTATCAACGACTATTTTGCATGTCCTTAATCATTAACTAAAACAGACATTTTTGTTAGATGTGCTGCATCCGTTACTTGCTTCCTTAGCCATTGATGCGCTTTGTTATGTTGTAACAAAGGGCTCCAAGCCATTTTAAATTCAAAAGCGGGAACTTCGAACGGGGGCTGACGGATGATCAATTGATCATTATGGCTTTGCAACTGGGCTGCCTTGGTAGGAATAGTGACTACTAACCCTTTTTGTGCTGCCATCAATGTGGCTGATTGATAGTGGCGGGTAAATACTGATATATGCCGAACATGACCTATCTGTTTTAGGCACTCATCTACCCAACCAAGACGGTTAATGTCTTTAGGGGATATGCCCATGCCTGCACCCATACCCGTTTTATTAACCCACACATGGTTAGCCGCTAAATACTCATCTAATGTGTAGTGTTGATTAAGACGATGTCCTGCATGAAACATGCACGAAAATGTATCTCGCCATAACGTTGTTTGGTGGAATGCTTGTGGCATTGTATCAAATCGGTTTATTACCAAATCCACATGCCCCTGTTCTACTTCGGGAAAGCTCATATCGCTAGGCGTTAGGATATCAAGCACAATACCGGGTGCATGCTCGCGTAATCGCTCCAATAAAGGAGGAATAACAGTCGCTTCTCCGTAATCACTAGTTAATATCCTAAAGACACGCTCGGCTGATGAGGCATCAAAATCATTAGCTGGCTCCACTACTTGTTCAATATTGGCCAATATCTGATGGATAAGCGGTTGGAGTGCTACAGCACGCTCTGTCGGCTGCATTCCTTCACTAGTTCGCACGAGCAACGGATCCCCAAACGTATCGCGCAATCGCTTCAAACTGTTACTCATTGCTGGCTGAGTTATACCTAAAGCATTAGCGGCTCTGGTGACATTTCTCTCCCTTAAGAGCACGTCAATGTAGACCAACAAATTTAAATCAATATGTTCTAAGTTCATGCTACACCTCTACAGCCTTTTAAACATAAGGGAATCACACCTTTATTCATTAAATAAATGGTAACAATAATTACCATTTATTTCTATTATAAAGCGAGTTTCCCTAAAATGGATCGCATAACAAAACAATGAATGACACCTAACCGTCTCTTACTCTCAGGATGATAAATATGTCTACTATACTGAATGATATCGATGCAATCGCAACACTCCGCGCTCAACAAGGCGCTGCGTGGGAAGCCATCAACCC
>NZ_JAPNXU010000013.1:0-8972 GCF_030397555.1 Neptunomonas sp. CHC150 | reverse complement strand
CACTTTATCTACCCCGGCCGCTATGAAGATAAAACTCACGGTGACCAGCTAACACGCCTACGTGTTGAAGCTGATGAGGCAGCTCATGATGTGATTACAGGGGAAGGCGGCTGCCGCAGCTTCTCTGCCGGTCACACCTTTGTACTAGAACGTCACGACGATGCCCCCGACGAGTTAGGCGAGTATGTCTTATTAAGCGTTAGCCACAAAGCTCAAGACTACTCCTACACCAGCAATGACGAACAAGACAAAGAATACAGTAACGAATTCCGCTGCATCTCATCAGAAACTATTTACCGTCCACCACAAACCACCGGTTGGCCGCGAATGCAAGGCCCACAAAATGCGATTGTTGTAGGTCCTGAAGGCGAAGAAATCTACACGGACGAATACGGTCGAGTTAAAGTCCAGTTTCCATGGGACCGCTACGGCGCTTACAACGAAAACAGCTCCTGCTGGGTGCGTGTCACCCACAGTTGGGCGGGTAAAAACTGGGGTAACATCTACCTACCGCGTATCGGTCAAGAAGTCATCGTCGACTTTATGGATGGAGACCCAGATCGTCCGATTATAACCGGCCGCGTGTACAACGCTGAACAAATGCCACCGTACGAATTACCGGCGAACAAAACCCAAAGCGGAACACTCACACGATCCACCAAAGGCGGCACGGCCAGTAATGCCAATGCGTTGCGCTTTGAAGATAAAAAAGGCGAAGAAGAGGTCTGGCTACATGCTGAAAAAGACCAACGTATCGAAGTTGAAAATGACGAATCGCACTGGGTGGGTCATGACCGCGTAAAAGAGATCGATCACGACGAAACGGTGTTTGTACATCACGACCGTACCGAGACAGTCGACAACAACGAGAAAATTCTCATCCGTAACAATCGTATGCACACAACGGGAATTGCCGAGATTAAAACGGTGGGCATGGTACGTGTGCACACGGTGGGTGTGAATGAGACCAATACGATTGGGGCGATGCAGCAGAATACGGTTGGGGTTAACCAAGACAATACGGTAGGGGTTAATCAAAGTACGACCGTTGGGCAAAACCAGACGAATACTATTGGCGAGAAAATGATCTATGAAGTAGGGGAAGAGATCATCCTTCGTACTGGGAAGTCGAGTATTCACATGCTGTCTGATGGCACTATCACCATCCAAGGTGTCGATATAACGGTGAAGGCTGAAGGCGAGATTAAAACCCAGTCGGGTAAAGATACGTCGGTTAAAGCTGGCGGTGTCATTTCATTAAAAGCGAAAAAAGTATTAGGTAACTAGGTATCAATATGGCCAGTAAACATGTGACAGAATCTTTATCTTTTTCAGAAGTTACGGAAAAAAAATCTGATCATGAGCCATTGAATCCTTATATTGATTCCGCGTTGCGAATGGAGAACGGCAAACCTGTTCATATAGAAATGCCTATATTAGGTGTGTTGACTGGGTTTAACTTAGCGGGCCAGCCATTAGTATCGCACGAGTATAGTGAATACGATGACATGATCGCTATGTCCACGACAAAATTAGAGCTTGATGATATCAACAAAAAAGTAACGTTGGTTTTTATCAAAGGTGATGTGAAGCAGCCAATGATTCTGGGTGTAGTGCAAGATCAAGTTCTAGAGATCAACACCCCTAAAACTATTGAATGTGCAGAAGGTATTTTACTTAAGTGCGGTGATGCAAAAATCAGCTTAGACAAAGATGGACACCTCCTCATTCAGGGTGTGACTGTGAGTACACAGGCTTATGGTACCAATCGTGTTAAAGGTAGTGCGGTGAAAATCAATTGAGCCATGCCAAATGGAATTGAATAACTTCACTCAATTAAACGCTCAATACTCATCAGGGTTAATGCCTGACGGAAGGTCTTGTGTAGTTATTGTTGCTAAGGGGTCTTGGGCTTTTCCGCAATGCTCAGGAGGTGAAGCGATACTCCTAGACCCAGAATCATCATTGGATATTATTACCGCTGATGTTTCGTTAGGGCAGCCAGGGTTTACGCCTATTTTATATGAGAATGACTTCGCTCGATTTAAGCCGCAATGTGATGTGATTATGCATGCCCATGCTTACTCGTTATCAAATAAACCAGAGGTAGAGGTAGGTCTTAAAGTTGGTTCGGAACTTGATAAGCGTTTTAGAGTATATGGCCCTAGGCAGTGGATAAAAAGTGGTTGGTCATTATCTTTAAGCAAAGCATTGCCTTTTGAAAAACAGATAATCCACTATGGCCTTGCATACGGCGGTGTTGATTATTCTGAGTTTGATAGTAAAGGTATTGCTCACACATTTGTTAACAACCCATTAGGCATTGGGTATGCGCCCAAAACTAATGCAAACGATTTAGACGGCAAACCAGCACCTCAATTAGAGCCTTTAAATCAAAAAATTACTCGATTTAATCAAGAAATCGAACCCGTGTCATTTGGCCCCATCTCAAGAAACTTTAAGGACCGATTAGCCTTGGCTGGCACCTATGATGAGCATTGGGAGCGAGAAGTCAGCCCTTTTTTGCCGGATGACTTTAAAGAGGCATTTTATCAATGTGCCCCAAATGATCAGCGTATTAGTCATTTGTGCGGTGGCGAAGAAATAACATTGAGCAACGTTATGCCAGAGGGAGAATTTTCGTTCGTCGTACCCGATACTCATATCTATGTATCAGCGATAAAATCGGGTGGTAATGAGCAGTTGCTAGATGTGAGAGCGGACACACTGATTATCGAACCAGAGCTACGTCGATTTAGTGTGGTGTGGCGGGCCAGTATCCCCATTGAATATTACAGTACGGAAATCAATACGATAATTGTAGGTCAGCCAACCAAAGCATGGCGTCTTGCGCGAGCAAAAGGCAAGGAATTTAAGGTGCTTAATGGAGGCATTAGATAACGATGCAACAACGTACGCCTGTGGAGGCTAATCGTCCTCTCGCTATCGAACAAATAGGGTTGGTCAGTGCTTTAGGTCGTGGCTGGAAAACTAATGGCTCAGCCATGTTGCTTGGGTACAGCGGCACCTACAGACAGCAGGCACGTTGTGACATCGACTCAAAGCTAAGAGGGTATTCTCGATTAGCAGCCTATGTTGAAGAGGCGTTAAGTGAAATAGCCTGCGATACCGTCAAGCATGTATTTTTATGTACCAGTGAAGCATCCAGACCAGGATTATTTTCTGATATACATAAAGCCAATTTACTTCAAGCATTAGTAAACCGTCCTTATATACAAGAACGATTAGGTGGTATTACGCTTGAGGTTATCCCTGAAGGCCGAGCAGCCTTAGCAAGTGCCCTAGAGCGAAGCAATACAGTAATGACGCAACCTGACGATAGGGTGCTTATTGTAGCGGCAGACACCTACCTCAACTCACAGACGCATTTACAATTGTTGAGCCCTCCATCTCGAGAAGGAGTGAGTAGAAAAGTGAGGGTGTTAACTGATAAAAATAGTGATGGCTTTATTCCCGGCGAAGGTGCTGGGGCTTTATTAGTGGGTAGACCCTTACAAAAGGAAGATCAACTTCTTATCCTTTCCACGGCAATAACCGAAGAACAAGCAGTCATTGATAGCGGCCTACCCTGTAAAGCGGTAGGGCTAACTCAAGCGATTAGAAAGGCATCGGAACGTGCGCAATCAGCGTTAGCCAACTGTCAATATCGAGTCGCGAGTGCCTCGGGTGAGCATTACTTTTTTGAGGAGGCTGGCTTGGCCCAAACCCGTGTGCTAGATCGTAAGATCGAGACGCAACCTTTGTGGTTACCCGCCAGTCATGTGGGGGAGATTGGTGCCGTGGCCGGTATTGCTATGATGAATATGATTTTATATGCCTCCTTACAAAATCCCTCCATGCGAACTGATTATTGTGCTCATGTCAGCAACGATGATTCGCCCAGAGCGGCTATGTTTGTTTCGTTTGAAAGGAGTGGTTATGCCAAATGAAGTGTTTGCAAACGGCTTGGAAGTGGCCTGTAAGGTCGCTGATGGCGTATCGACTGCGGCCTTTCCTGATCCATGTTGGAGCCCACCTTTTCCTAGTGCGGGTAAAGTGCTTATTCCTTATGCTAATACGGCCTTCGCTAAAGATTTAACGAACGCTAGCAAAACCGTCATGATTACTGGTAAGCCAGTAGCACTGAAAGATTACTCGTTTTTTAAAACCAGCACTGGGAACGAGCCTGCCACCATGGCGCTTGGTATGGGTAAGAAAACAGGGGTAATAAAAGGGAAAACTTATTTTCGCTCATGGTCGATGGACGTATTTATCGAAGGGTATAACGTATGTCGTCATACTGACAAAATGACGCACAATCACGGATCTGATCCGGGTAACACCGGTAACTGGACTTACATTGATACGGCTACCACTGAAAGAAAATGCCGTAGGGACCGTAATAGAGTTAAAGATGAGTGTGAAATAAAAGACGGCGAAAATAGAAGATTTCGTCGTAAGCAAGAGAAGCGAGCGAGGCGACATAACCCTCCACGGCGTGTCACGCCTAGAGACAAAACATGGAAAGATAAAAACTGCCTAGGCCTTATGATTAAGCCAACTAATATTGAGTCATTAGAATCGCGCCTTAACGATTTTCAAAATGAAGCAATGGAAGTAATGCATGATATTGACCAAGTGATCATTGATCTGATGGTCGATAAAGCGGCGGATTTTGGGGTTAGAGCGGGTGCCAAGCACGCGGCGGCATTGGGCTGCACTGTTTTTTCTCCTGCGGGAACGGCGGCGTGTGAGACAGGTGTCTTTGTTTACAATGTGGGTGATGGAATTTATACCGCGGTCACAGGTGCGATGGATGTATTTGAGCTAAAAGACGAAATTGGTGCTCTACGTGACCAGTTAAATACTGGCTTAGAGTACATAGAACAGCTAGACAAATACCGCAAAGGTGAAATAACGAAAGATGAATTCTGGGAGCACTTTCGTGACCAAATGAAAGAAATGGTCGCGAACAACGACTGTCTTAAAGCCCGTAAATGCATGTTATCGCCTTATAATAAATCGCAAACAGCTAACAGCCATGGTACGGATAGAAACACGGTTAGAAATCATAATACACAAGGGCGTGTAGGCTCCGCTGATGACCTTTTTGGTCAGTTGGGCAATGCTTCTGTCGGTGGCTGTTGCCCAGGACAAACTGGCCATCACTTGTTACCAGAAGCTTGGTTTAAAAATTGCCCTGCGTATACGAATAGCGTGCATCGTGCTGCTCCCGTTGTATGTGCCGAAGGTACGGGTCACAGTGATGGTACTCATGGAACTTTCCATACGGAAACTGATGAAATTACCAAACAACATTTAGGTGAAGTGCTTAGTATGTCTCGCGCCATAGAACTAGCAGCCGAGGCTCATAAGAATGCTGTTGATAGGGACTTTGGTGAGCGTTGGTTCGGTATGGAGCATTGTGATCCTGACTGTATAAAGGCACAACTCGATACGTTTTATAAACAAATTGATTGTGAGCCAGTACCGACAACTAAAGATGGGTCTACTGAACAGCAAACTACCGAAGGCTCTGGTGTAGAGTAAGGAGTGGAAATGGAAGATATAAAATATCGAATTTTGGATGGTTTCATAATCCATGATTGTGCAATTTTAGCGCCCAATTACTTTGCTGTTTCTGCAGAAGAGGAATTGCCTGAAGAGACATTTGACTATTATACCAGCAGAGGCCAAACACGTTTAGCTATACATAATTTGAAAGTTCAAGAGGATGGTAAACCTCCAGTTTGGGGGGCTACAACTTGGAATAGAACATCATTCTTTAACACGAGAGTAGTTAATACTGTGTTCAAAGAATCAATTATGATTGACGATGCTGGTTCTGTTTATTACGGCGGCCTTGGCGAAAATAAGCGGGTAGAACAAAAGCTCCCTAAACATTTACGTATCGAGAACATCTCGAAAGTAGGCGAGCAAGTATATGGGGTCGGCTTTGGACGCATTATCACTAAACGAATCGGCCCCGATCATTGGGAGTTAATGACTGAGTCCATTCAAGATTCAACTGCCAAAAATACAGGTTTTTATGATCTTGATGGCTTTGATGAAAACGATCTCTATGCCGTGGGCGGTAAGAATGACATCTGGCACTTTGATGGTGAAGACTGGAGTCCAGTTGATGTGGTCGATGCTCCGTTTCTTCCTATGTGCGTTTGCTGTGCCGAGGATGGCTATGTTTATATCGGAGGTGCATGGGGCATGATAGCCCGAGGCCGGGGTGATGAATGGGAAACCTACATGCCAGAATCCCGTGTTGATAAATTCTCCAGCGTCGTGAGTTACCAAGGGCGTATCTTTTTCGGGAATGAATCACGCGTGTATGTCATGCCACATAATGCGCCAACGCTCGAATACAAAGAATACGACTTTGAAGGTCAAATCAGCTCATTGGGTGCCCGCCGCATGGACGTAGGGCATGGATTAATGATGTTTGCCAGTTTAAGTCGGGTAGCGCTTTACGACGGTGTTCAATGGAAAATGATTTACAGCGGCTCCCCCATGCCTAAGGAAGAGGCTCAAGTACTCGAGATGATGACCCGCAATGCCGAAGACACCTTAGATGCAATGGGCGAGCTACTGGACAAACTCAAAACACTTAAAAAGTAGAGCACAACAAATGATATGCAGGGACGCGTCAATGAATGCACAAAGGAACAGCTAACATGGCACTATCTCCATGGTTAGCCTCTATTTTACGACACGATGCACCGCATGCATGGGTACTCAGGCACAATGCGACCCACTCATCACGTTTTTACCCATTGGATATCGCTCGGTATGATCGTCAACTCAATGAATACTTACATCTTCTTGAGTATGAAGCGCTGGATGGAGCTGATACGTTATCGAGGGTCGATCATGAGACGCAGGGCGGCTTATTCATCCATTTAACTTCGGCTATTCAACAAAGCAACTGGGAACACTTCATTACCTTGCTGAGTGAGTTGTCAGATGATTCTGAACAAGGTGAAGAGCTAGCCCAGTCATTAGCGTGGTTTCCTGTCTCGGTAACACACTCGTTTATACAATATGCCCTAGAGCATTCGTCACCTGTGGTACAAGCTGCTGCCATTAACGCGTCAGCAGCAAGAGGCGTTGATCTTCCTGTTGCCGAAGTGGCGTCATACTTAGGCGCTCAGGATCATCGAATTACGATAGCAGCATTACGTTACCTAGGTAATCGTAAATACCACGTCGATCAACTCATGTCGCTTGTAAATACCTTACTGACCAGCCAGCATGAAGGGGTGCGTTTCAATGCTATTCGAGCAGTACTTTTACTGGGGGACAGAGAGCGGGTTAGTTTGCTTCAGTCCTATGTGACCCAAGCTTGCGAGTATACACGCGAAGCGATTCAGCTTATTTACCCATTGTTCGACATAGCCCAACAAGAAGCACTCACAGCATCTATCCTATCGGCTGATTTATCGCCAACCATCAAACTCTATGCGCTGGCTGTATCAGGTGATACAGGTTACGTGCCAACTATAATAGAGTGGGCTTCACAGGCAGACTATGCACGTTTAGCCGGCGAGTCATTTGCGTTTATAACAGGGATCGACATTGAGGAAGAGAATCTATGTCCTGTTATAGAGGATGAAGACGAGAGTGAATTGCAGAATCTCGACAATATTAATGTAAGAAGGAAGCAAGACCCGTGGGCACAAGCCTATGAAAGTGATCTGCCGATACCCTCAGCTGAGCGGTTGCAGGAATGGTGGTCATCCCATCAGGAAGAGTTTAAAAAAGGACAGCGTTGGATTGCCGGAAAGCCCTACTCACAAGAGAACCTCAATACCATCGCAACTGAAGGCAACCAACGTCAGCAACGCGTGGCCGAAATAGCATTGGCTTTATCATATCCAGGTTCTTATGTGCATGATCTCACACTGCCGGCTGGTATCGGTTAACTACTCATGAAAAAGTTTGAAGATATTTAAAAAATTGCAAAACTAGGTATTTTTCTGATTTTTTTATAGAAAAAGATCACCTATCATAGCGTTTGTCTTAGCCTCCCAGACAATGGTAAGAAAAGGATGTCTTCCATGTGTATCGCAGCACCTTGCCGTGAGTAGTGCTGATGTCCTTTTTTATATTGTGTTTTCTGGAAGTAGTCCATGGCGGACGACTGTTTTTAAAATGGGGAAACACCCTTTAATTGAGCTAATGTTAGTTGGCTTCGTTAAAGGATTTGTAAGTGCAGGGGTCTCCTGCATTATAAATTTGTCAAAAAAAGGAACTGTAAACTCATGGCAATTTATTTAAAGATCGATGGTATTGATGGTGATGTGACGGCAGCGGGCCACGAGAATTGGGTTGAGTGTGACTCAATGGAATGGAATGTGACTCGTAGTTTGACCACCAAGCCTGGTCAGGGTAAAGATCGTGAATCAACGACGCCAGTTGTTGGTGAGATCACGCTAACGACTAAAATGGATAAGACCTCTCCACTATTTTTTGCTGAATCTTGCGTTGGCCAAGGTAAAACAGCAAAAATTCATATGGCTCAAACCAGCTCTTCAGGTATCGAAACTTATATGGAGTACACGCTGACTAATACGCTAATTAGTGGTTACAGTGTGATGAGTAACGGTGACCGCCCTGTTGAAGCTGTTTCTCTTAACTTCACTAAAGTAGAGATGAAATACACAACATGGAACGAGCAGCATCAACCAGAAGGTAGCGTGCCTGCTGGTTATGACATCGCTACAGGTGTTCGTCTGTAAGTTAGGTCTTTCTACCAAGACAGCAGCATGAGCTGTTGTCTTGGGTTTATCGATGTAGATGACCTATTACATCGCTATTTTTCCACATTAAACGATTTAATACACACTAGTTTGAGTGTAATTGGTGTGTTTGTAGCGTAACACAAGGAAGTGTATGGCTGACTTTAAGCAGCAAAGCCGCCTATTAGCAATCGATACCCCACTCGGTGACGATGTTTTTTT
>NZ_JAPNXU010000012.1:0-328599 GCF_030397555.1 Neptunomonas sp. CHC150 | reverse complement strand
ACCATTACTTATACCGTGAGCGATGGTAACGGCGGCACCTCAACGGCTACCGTAGCAGTGACCATTAATGCCGTGAATGACAACCCAACCACCGCAGGCGAATCAGCAACTACGGATGAAGATACGCCAGTCACTGTGGATGTATTAGCCAATGACTCCGATGTTGACGGCGATAGCTTGAGCGTCGACAGTGCCACCGCCACCAACGGCTCGGTTGCGATCAACCCTGACGGCACCATCACTTACACGCCTGATGCAAACTTTACTGGCTCCGATACCATCACTTATACCGTGAGCGATGGTAACGGCGGCACCTCAACGGCTACCGTAGCGGTGACCATTAATGCCGTGAATGACAACCCCACCACCGTGGGCGAATCAGCAACTACGGATGAAGATACGCCAGTCACCGTGGATGTATTAGCCAATGACTCCGATGTTGAGGGCGATACGCTCACAGTCGACTCTGCTACTGCGCCTAACGGCACGGTTGCCATCAACCCTGATGGCACCATCACTTACACGCCTGATGCGAATTTCACTGGCTCCGATACCATTACTTATACCGTGAGCGATGGTAACAGCGGGACTTCGACGGTTACTATGGAAGTGACGATTAATGCCGTGAACGATGCGCCAACCATCGCGGCAAGCACAGCGATTACTGACGAGGACACGCCTGTTACTCTCGATGTGTTAGCAAACGCAAGCGATGCGGACGGTGACACACTCAGTATCGATTCAGCAACCACCACCAATGGCAGTGTCACTATTAATGGAGACGGTACGCTCTCATTTGTACCGCAAGACAACTTTAATGGTACAAGTACCATCACCTACACAGTGACAGACGGCAATGGAGGCACATCAACGTCTACCATTACGGTCGATGTAGCTCCGGTAAATGATGCTCCTAGCACCGCCGACGAAATAGCAAATACTGATGAAGACACAGCGGTAACCATAGATGTACTGGCAAACGATACGGATATTGAGGGCGGAGCTTTATCCGTTGAAACCGCTAATGCAAATAACGGTACAGTCGTCATTAACGGAGACGGAACTCTCAACTACACGCCTGACACTAATTTTAATGGACAAGATACAATAACCTACACTGTAGCAGATGAAGCAGGAAGCACATCTACCGCAACAACTACGGTAGTCATCGCACCGATAAATGACGCCCCAAACATTGCGCCACAAAATGCCACCGCGACAGAAGATACACCTATCACTATTGATGTTTTAGGAAACGCTAATGATGTAGATGGGGACACATTATCTATTAATAGCGCCACTTCTGAAAATGGCACAGTAAGTATCGGTAACGATGGCAGTATTTCCTACACCCCCAACCCCAACTTTGCAGGTAATGACACGATTACCTATGTCATTACTGATAACCAAGGCGGCGCGCAGACAGCCGTTGTAAGCATTTCGGTAACTCCCGTCAATGATGCTCCCGATGTGACTAATAACTTGGCTACAACACCGGGCAATACAGCCCTCACACTTAATATCCTTGATCAGATAACAGACGTTGATAGCGACAGCTTAGTTATCTCCACCGCAACAGCTGACAACGGAACAGTCATTATCAATAACGACCAATCCATTACCTACCAACCCAATACGAACTTTTCGGGAACAGACACAATTAGCGTTAGTGTATCCGATGGAAACGATACATCCATCAGTACTATAACAGTCCAAGTTGATGAAACCGTCGTCCAGGTAGAACAGCAAGAATCACCACGAAGTGATGCCGCTACACCGACAACACAAAATACCAATACTCCTCTAGATATAGAGTTAGTGGAATATGACCCAGTCTTATTAGACGCGCTTAATGGTGTTCAACAGTTAGAAGGACTGGCTAATTTAACAACTAACTCCCCGATAGTTGAATCTGTCAGTTTTATGCAACAACTTGGTGGTTTAACAGAGCTAACGATCGATAGTTCTATTATTAATCAAACGGTTAATTATCTCAGCGAGCAAGCAACCACCAGTCCACAAACAGAGGCACTAACCGATAACTTTTTAGAAAGTAATCCTGAGAATATATTAGATATCGTGGATGAAAATAATATAAACGAAGATGAATTAATAAATTTAGAAAATGAACAGGCGAACAATGCTCAAGTTTCTGAATCACTAGCAGCTAACCCTTATAACAACCTAGTTCTTCAACCCCTGACATTTTCTGAACAAGTAAACGAAACAACTAACCAGTCATCGGAAGAATTTAAGTCGATTATTAAGGCGCTTACTTAATGATAAATAAAATTATTAAATTCAGAAATAAAAGATACAAAAAAGAGACAGTTTTATCGCTAGTTGCCATGGTATTAATTGTGAGCGGCTGTAGTGTACAAACTCAACCAATCGACTTTGAGGCGAATTCAGTTGCCTCTTATCAGCGCATCGATACCATCATTAAAGATGAAGAGCCTATTACTGGGCCAATATCTCTTTATGAGGCTATGGCGCGCGCGCTTAAGTATAACTTAGACGAAAAAATCGAATTACTAGACGAAGAATTCAGACGCAAACAAACGGCTGTAACTCAACTAGGTATGATTCCATCTATCACCGCTTCTTTTGGGGTCGATAGCCGCAATAACGAATCAGGATCGAGCAGCCGCTCCATTCTATCAGGTCAAGAATCGCTAGAACCTTCGTCCTCTAGTGAAAAAACAGTCTATTCAGGTGATTTAATTGCAAGCTGGGACATCCTCGACTTTGGTTTATCTTATGTTCAAAGTAAGCAAAACAGCGATGAAAGACTTATTGCTGCCGAGCGCCGCCGTAAAGTTATTAATCGTATTTTAGAAGATGTAAGAACCGCCTATTGGCGTGCAGTTAGCGCCGACCGTACTCATAAAAAACTCGTTAAATTAGAAGCATTAACTCAAAAGGCTCTCCTACAAGCAGAAACTCTTGAAAAGAGACGCCTAGCGCCGCCTCTCAAAGTACTTAACTATCAACGAGACCTTTTGCAAATACAGTCCACTGTTCAGCGGATGCAGCGCGAATTACTACTGGCCAAAAAACAACTAGCGGCTTTAATGAACTTAAAGCCAAACTCCTATTTTAAATTAGTATTACCTGACCGAACGGATGTTGTACCCGAATTACCGGGATCTGCACAGCAAATGGTTATGATTGCATTACAGTTTAGATCCGAACTAAGGGAATCTGCCTATAGAGAGCGTATAAATATTGATGCCTTACAAGAGCAATTTATTAGTTCATTACCCGGATTTAGAACCGTTCTGGGTATTAACTATAACTCAAACGAATTCTTATATAACGAGGATTGGATCAACATAAGTTCTAGAATTAGTTGGGATTTAACAAATCTTTTCCGCTACCCACTTCAGCGAAAAGCATTAAAAGCCGAGGCTAAAGTCATTCAAGCACGAGCGGATGCTTTAACCATGGCGATTATGACCCAAGTTCACGTAGCACGAGCTCGATTTATACGCTTCTCACAAGAGTTAAATACCATTCGAATGTACAACGATGTGCAAGGACGAATTCTTACATTGACTCAAAACGGCTTTAAAGCCAAAGCAATCAGCCAGCGAGACCTAGTTAAAGAAGAGATGAATAGCATTTTATCAGAGGTCCGCTATGACACGGCTTATGCTGATCTACAAAATGCTTATGCCAATTTATATGCATCTATGGGTGTCGATAACTTCGACTTTAATATATCGCCTGAAGCCCCCGTTGCCGAAATAGCTGAGAAGTTACGAAACCATTGGGAAGAGCAAGCCGTCGCTCTCCCTGCTGTACCGGAGATTCCTAAATGAATAAATTTGTTAGCTTATTAACTCATAGTTTTTTATTGCTAAGCATCGCTCCAGCTATGGCTGAAACGCCGTTAGATACAAGTAAGCTACCTAGTCTTGCTAACTCAAATACAGCGCCGGACGCTACTCAACAACACACTCAAAAGTCGCCTGTTCGCGGAGTTGTGCGCTCAACCAATGAAGCAACACTGTCTTCTGGTATACCAGCGCAAATTCAAAACATGCCTTTTCAGGAAGGTATGAGCTTCAAAAAAGGTGAGCTTTTAGTTCAATTTAATTGTGACAAGCAGCAGGCTGAGTACCGTGCAGCTAGAGAGGCTATAAAAGTTAAAAGGAATACTGTAAATACAAATAAAGAATTACAAAAGTTTGAGTCTATTGGTCAATTTGAACTAACAGCTTCGATTGCAGAACTAAATCAAGTGACTGCGCAGGCACAAGCATTGGCCTCTGAAGTATCTCATTGTTCCATAAAAGCTCCCTATGCGGGGCAAGTCAAAGAACAACTAGCTTTGAGATACGAAAGTGTAACGGCAGGCCAGCCTGTTATTTCCATTATTGATACTCAAAATTTAGAAGTCGATATGGTGATCCCTTCACATTGGCTTAATTGGTTAACGGTTAATACAAACTTCTCCTTTTCCGTAGATGAAACACGACAATCCTTTACCGGAAAAATTGCGCGCATCTCCCCTTCTGTCAATCCCGTTAGCAAAACCGTAAAAGTTATTGGGCAACTTTTGCCACCCGAAACAGATCAGCTTATTCTCCCTGGTATGAGCGGTACTGCTCATTTTGAATAGGTAAACACCATGGCAAGGAACCTTCAATCAAAGCAGCCACTTATACCGAACGCTGATCAAGTCTCTGTTTCCGCTATCCGCCTACTGAAGTTTGAGCGTGACATTCGACAACTAGAATCAACTGATGCTTTAAAACTGCATCTCGTTAATCAAGTAAGAGAGTTAGTCCCTTACGAGCAAGCATTTTTGTTCCAGCGCAAGCAAAGTGCTCAGAAGTTACAGCTAACGCTTATCTCAGATATAGCTATTCTAGAGAGGGACGCTCCGTTTAACCAAACGCTGGAGCAGGCTGTTCAAGCATTAGATGCCAGCAAGTATCTAGTAGATACGTACCGAAGCTTTCCCCTGAACACCGATAAAAACTTAACGGATACGAAAAAAAACAACAGCCCAGACTTAATAAATGATTACCCTCACCAAGCTGTGTGCTGGGTTCCGTTATTTAATCAAACCGGATTAGCTGACGCAGGAATATTATTAGCACGCGACCAAGCATTTTCTGACCAAGAAACCACTTTATTAGCCCGTATTATTGAAACTTACGAGCACGCATGGTTTGCACTAACAGGAAATAAAACAGCGACCATCGGAGGCAGAAATACACGGCTACTCTCTATTAGTTTAATCATTCTTATTGTTGCAGCTGGCTTATTTCCTGTTCGCCTCAGTGTAATGGCCCCGATGCAAGTGATTCCACAAGATCCTTATGTGCTTACAGCGCCGATTGATGGAGTCATTAAGTCCATCGCGGTTGCGCCTAACACCAACATAAATGCAAACACCCCGCTTGTCACCTTTGAAGATTTAAAGCTCAGAAACGAGTCAACGTTGGCAGAGCAAGAGCTTGCTGTAGCCCAAGCTCGACTATCACGTGTGAACTCTTCAATTTTTTCCGATGCAGATGTTGCCTATGAATTACCTATCGCACGCGCCGAACTTAATTTAGCTGAGGTGAGATACCGATACACTCAAGAGCTACTGTCTCAAACGCAAGTAACCAGCCCAGTGGCTGGGCTTGTTACTTATACTGATCGCAAGGACTGGGAAGGTCGTGCAGTACAGGTAGGAGAACAGATCCTACAAGTTGCTAACCCGTTACGTGTACAATTCGGCATCGACTTACCCACAGGAGACTTGATCGAACTAGAAACAGGGGCTGATATCAGCATTTATTTAGACAGCGCTCCATTGGGAGGTTACGAGGCAAGCCTTAAATCTATTAGCCACACCCCAGCAGCGACAGAAAGCAACATCACCAGTTACCGCATCATTGCAGAACCATCATCACTATCAGGCGAACAAAATGGACTCGATGTTGTAACTGATATTCCACGTATTGGAGCGCGAGGCACCGCGCGCCTTTACGGCAAGCAAGTGACCTTAGCTTATCAGCTGTTACGCCGCCCTATCGCCGTTGTCAGGCAATATCTTGGGGTGTAAAAAATGTTAAACAATAATCAAGCCCTACCGCCGTTACGCCAAGATATTCGTTTAGAGTCCGATTCATACGATCGTGCTGGGAATAAACGTTGGCGTATTTATGATCCTTGCCAGCACCGCTTTTTTCAGCTTTGTAGTGATGACATTCAACTATTAGCCTTTTGGCAAGTAGGGACCGTCGACAAGCTTAAAACAGCACTTGAACGCACAGGGCAAACTCTCAATGCTCAACAGCTAGATGGCTTATTAAGTTTTTTAAGTGAAAACAACTTAACCAAAGCAACGGGTAATAAAAATTACCGACATTTGCAAGAACAACACAAGCGAGTAAACCCTACTGGGCTTGCAAGGCTTTTTAGTCCTCCCAAAATTGTTCAATTTCCTTTATTTTCCCCGCTACCTCTTATTCATTTTCTTCAACCCAGCATTGAGCTTATAGGGCACCGCGTTTTTATTAGTATCTGGTTATTCATTACGCTCTTTGGCGTTTATCTAACAACCCGCCAGTGGGATGTTTTTGTTTCAACTTTTACCCATTTATTTTCGGTACAAGGTTTTTTAACGTACGGTGTTTCACTGATTCTACTCAAGTTTATACACGAACTAGGACACGCCTATGTGGCCCATATAAAGGGAGGTAGTGTCGGTAAAATGGGAATATCACTCTTTATGGGATTACCCATGTTTTACACCGAACTTGCTGGCATTAACCGAATTAGAGACCCGCATCAACGAATGTGGGTAGCTACCGGTGGGGTTGCTGCAGAGACTCTCATTGCAGGCATAGCCACCTTAGCATGGGCCTTGTTGCCCGAGGGCATACTGCGAAGTATCGCTTTTATTTTATGCACTACCAGCTGGCTAACGACTATTTTAATTAACTTAAACCCTTTATCGCGGTTTGACGGTTATTACTTTTTAAGCGACTGGCTAAAGATAGAAAACTTGCAGCCTCGCGCCCTTGCCTTCTCACGCTGGTACATAAGACGCCTTATTGTAGGTCAAGCCCTCGAACAACCCGAACCTATGGGCAAACCCCAAATTTGGCTTTTCTCACTGTACGGCATGCTTGTTTGGTTCTATCAAATCTCCCTAATGATGGGCATTAGCTACTTGGTCTATAGTTTTGCAGATAAAACCATCGGCTGTTTGTTTTTTGTCTACACCCTCAGCCATTACTTAGTTGCTCCGATTTACCGTCTGATAAAAGATTCGTTTGCAGCTAGACAACTCATGAGCGTTGTACGTCGGTTATTCTTGCTCATAATCGCCGCAGGGGTGAGCTTGTTATTACTACTACCGCTCGACCACTCTACCACTGTTCCTTCCATAATGAGCCGTGAGCAGTTGGCGACAATTCATCCTCCCGAAAATGCCAAAATTTTATCCATCAATGCTAAAAATGGGGACTATATCGCTGCCGATCAAATCATCATGGCCTTCTCCTCACCCGAGCTGGAATACAAAACCACCGAGGCTATACTCCGATATAACGTCGCCACTGAGCGTCTCAACCGCATCAGCGGATCCGCTAAAGAACTAACCGAGTCGGTAGTTATTAGGCAGCAGCAAATACAAGCAAAAATGGACGTAGAGGGATTGGCACAACGTGCCGAGAAACTACTTTGGAGAGCACCAGCTAGCGGTATTATTG
Organism: Neptunomonas sp. CHC150; assembly: GCF_030397555.1. Taxonomy (NCBI): domain Bacteria; kingdom Pseudomonadati; phylum Pseudomonadota; class Gammaproteobacteria; order Oceanospirillales; family Oceanospirillaceae; genus Neptunomonas; species Neptunomonas sp. CHC150. The sequence continues at coordinate 320,878 of NZ_JAPNXU010000012.1, read as the reverse complement.
TTGATATTCCCGAGCAAATAGGTGCTCTGCAATGGGTAAGGCCCGATAATCAATTAGGGCGTATTGTAAGCAACCAGTCCCTTCTAGCCACAGCCTACCTACCTGAAAACGTGTTAAACAGGCTCCAGCCAACACGAATCGCGCGTTTTATTCCCGAGGAGCCTTCTCTACCGGTTTACACGCTTAAGTTGGTTGATATTGAAGAGTCAGCAACCGAATTTATCTCAGATATCAGCCTGAGCTCGCAGTTTGGGGGGCCCATTGCTAGTTATGACAGTGATAGCGGGCAGCCGGTACCTGTCGTAGCACAGCACAAAGTTAGATTTACCGTTAATCACACAATGGCCGATTCTACAACTATACTGAATGCACTTCGTGGTCATATAGAACTAGAAATACAGCCCGAAAGTATTGCACACCAAATGCTTAAGCAAGTGTGGAAGATACTCATGACCGAGCTTCGAGGCTGAAAAGAAGGTACACCTATAATGAATAGACGACAGTTTTTAGCGATTCCTCCAGCTTTACTGGCGGCTTCACTCATTCCCAATAGCGCCGAGGCAGCTGGCGGTCGACTGCTCTTTGGTTATGGAAGAACAGGACTTGGTAGCAAGCTGGCCCTTAGCGCGCTGGATATTTTTGAAAAACACAGTATTTATCCTTACCAGCTCGAAAATGTTCCTGGCAGGAGCACTTTCAATGCAACGGACTCCTTTTTAGCAGCAGCGCCTGATGGCTTAACCATACTGCAGACCCAATCACCTTCGTTGAACATGTTACCGCATATACACAGTAATATTTCGTATGATCCATTAAAAGATCTACGGCCTTTGGGCATATTGGGTGAGTACACCATCGCCCTCGCTTTAGGTCCCTTGGTGTCAAAGGACGTTAAAAGCATTGATGATTTTGTAGAATGGGTGGAAGAAAACCCCGAATCACGTTATGTAGGTTTTACTCAATATGGTTCACCAGGCCATATGGCACAACTGGTTCTTGCACGTGGCAAACAAGTGGCTATTAGGCCGCAAGCCTATCGTGGCACTTCAATGATGATTGAAGATTTACTGGACGGCACGCTAGCCGCGGGTATGGTTATTACCGGAAATGCAACCGAAAAATTCCAAAGTGGTGAGTTACGCGCAATAGCAGTTACCAGTAAATATCGTCACCCAGGCCTAGGTTGGGGGGCCGTTAAGACATTTAACGAACAAGGCATCCCTAGCACTAATATTTCTGGCTGGTATGGGTGGTTCGCACCGGCTGACATGGCCGATAGCTTATACCGCCCTCTCTACTATAAAGTGCAAAAAATGTTGAGCGATCCCAAGTTTCGTGAGATCCAAAAAGAGTTTTCACTAAAGTCCGTTATTTCATATGACACCGTTATTACTCAACGCATACAAAATGAACTCGAGTATTATGGCGATATGGTGAAAGAGTACCGGATAGGGAAAGTAAGCTAGTCTTAGATAATCGCCTCACTAACCAGTACTCGTAGTGAGGCGTTCTTGGAAAAACCTTAGGGCTAGCTTTAAAAAAAGCGCTGTCCGACATCTAATCGCTGAAGGTAACTCTCAGGTAACTGATATAAACCACCAAGACCCTCAAACCTCCTTACTTGCTTAGCGAATACATCTAAACCCAATGTATCAATATAGCGTAGCGGCCCCCCTCTGAAGCGCGGAAAGCCTAATCCAAGAATCAAGCCCATATCCGTCTCAGCCGGAGATTCTACAATGCCTTCATCTAGGCAACGCACCGACTCCAAACACATTGGAATCATCATTCGGGCAATAATATCTTCGTCGCTGATATCCATCCCAGAGCCAACACGCTCATTAATAATGGCTTGCGCAGCCGGTGAGACTTTTTTGAAACGTTTACCGGACTCATCTTTACCGTACTCATAAAAGCCTGTGCCGTTTTTCTGTCCCAGCGCGCCCTGTGCTAACAAAACCTCAATAATGACATCCCCATCATGCTTCATCCGTTGTGGGTAGCCTGCTTGCAACACTTGATCGGCATGCACCATCGTATCTAACCCTATTACATCGGCTAAATACGCTGGTCCCATCGGCCAACCAAAGCCTTCCATGACCTGATCAATACGTTCAATACCAACGCCGTCCAACAACAGACGGTTAAAGCCATTAAAGTACGGGAAAAGAACACGGTTAACTAAAAAGCCAGGGCAATCATTCACGATAATCGGTGTTTTACGCATTGCATTAGCGTAAGCCACCGTCGTTGCGATGGTTTCCTCATTCGTTTTTTCGCCACGAATAACTTCCACTAAAAGCATTTGATGAACCGGATTAAAGAAATGCATACCACAAAAGCGCTCAGGCTTTTTAAGGCTATTAGCCAGCTCGGTGATCGAAATGGTGGAGGTGTTTGAGGCCAGTACCGTCGTGTCGCTTATATGGCTTTCAGTTTCTGACAGTACGGCAGCTTTAACTTTGGGGTTTTCAACGACCGCTTCAACTACGTAGCCCACACCCTCGAAACCGTCATATGCAAGCGATGGTGTGATATTGCTCAGTACTTTATCTTTACCCGCTTCATCCATACGACCTCGCTGAATCGCTTTATCCATAATACCACCAGCGGTATTCAGTCCCAGCTCTAGCGCCTCTTCACGGATATCTTTCATTATAATTGGCGTACCTGTAGAAGCCGATTGATAAGCGATACCACCGCCCATAATACCGGCACCCAACACGGCAGACTTATCAACATGGTGAGCCAGCTTCATTGCAGCTTTAGATTTACGCTTGAGAACTTGATCGTTCATGAATAAGCCCGTCAAGCTCTTAGCGGCGTCGGTCAACGCTAGTGTTGCAAAACATTGAGCTTCAGCGGCCAAGGCGTCCCTAAAAGAAAGAACAGGATGGGAAGTAGCCAGTGAAAGTATCGCGATTGGAGCCGGATAGTGCGGACTTAACTTTTTACCATACTGCTCCCTAATCGATTCGCAGGTCTGTTGCCATTGTTCATTGTCTTCTTGCGCTGCGTGTTTAAAGTCGCGTTTAGCTTGGTAATCATCACCATCGGCGATAACTTTTTGAAGGAACAGTAACGCTTCTTCACGCACTGATTCACTCGGGACTACCGCATCAGCTAGCCCTAACGATTTCGCAACATCGGCTGGTTTTGGTTTACCGCTTAGCAACCAATCGACAGCCGTTTCAGCTCCGACTAAACGCGTAAGCCTCACCGAACCGCCCCAACCAGGGCAAATACCTAGGGTTACTTCTGGCAAACCAATTTTGGCATCTTCAGCCAGTACCCGATAATCTGCCGATAGCGCTGTTTCTAAGCCGCCACCTAATGCGACACCATTAACTGCTGCTACCGTCGGAAAAGGCAGCGCTTCTAGTTCACAAAGCGTATTGTGATATTTCCAAGCCCACTTCTCTATTTCAGCATGCGAATGATTAAATAAACTCGAAAACTCGGTGATATCAGCGCCAGCAATAAACAAAAACTTAGCACTGGATATCAATAAGCCCTTAACTTCACTGGCATGACTGCTAAGCCAGGTAACCGCCTGCTGCATTTCGTCTTGTGTTAACTGATTTAGCTTGTTAACCGACTCACCTTGCAGGTCTAAAACTAACTCAACTAGGCCACCATCAAGTGATTGAAGGCGTACAGCACTCCCCTGATACATACAAACTCCTTTCATATCAAACGGCTAAGCAACCTTAAAAATAGTTTTGGTTGGTTTAGTTACCTAGCATTTATTAAACCATGCCACAATTTTGGAATTTATGTATCAAGTTACGCTGTGCTGCACAAAAAATAAATAGTTTAACTTGCTCTAAAGCATACAATGGTTAGGTAGAACCTATTATTTGGGGGACTTGGTAGAATTAGAAATAACGATAAAATTAACGCATCTGCACAAAAGTAGCTCATATTAGGGTGTATAAAAGACTCTCAATTTGCCCATCTACAACGTACTTTGAAATTGCAAACTCACTGCTGCTGCCGATGTGCGATTCTCAACGCCTAACTTTTTGAAAATTTGCTCGAGGTGCTTATTAACCGTTCTTGGGCTCATGGATAAAATTTGACCAATGTCTCGGTTGGTTTTGCCTCGTGATAACCACATCAGCACTTCTGCTTCGCGGTCCGTTAGTTCAAATCTATCCCTAATCCTATTTCGTAAACTGAGTTCATCTTCTTCTACCAACCTAAGTAAATATTCACCGGGGAGGCCAATCCCTAGAAACCGAATAGATATCGGATTCTGGTATGATTTAACCGTTAAGAAACTGTGTTTTTCAGGTTCGTTATCTAACCATTGCTTAATGGGCAAGCGAAGGCCGTCGGGTAATGCATCTATTTTACGTAAATCAGGGTCAACTTTTACTTTAGCGCTTTCTTCACTGTGCCAGACATCTAACAGCACTCTTGCACTGTGGGTACACCACATTAATGTGCCATGCCGATCGCATGCTAACGCGGCCTGGCTTAACCCATCGAGTGCAGACCTAGCGCTGCGGGTTAAACGGGAGTTATTCAAATGCACTTTAATACGTGCTAACAACTCTTCAAGCTTTATAGGTTTGTTAACGTAATCTACCCCACCCGCTTCAAATGCTTTTACAACATGTTCGGTTTCGCTTAAGCCTGTCATAAACACAATGGGAATATCCATTAAATCCGTATTTGCCTTAAATGCCTTACACGTCTCAAACCCATCCATATTAGGCATAATGGCATCCATTAAGACCAAATCCGGCTGAATTTTCTCAGCAATTGAGATAGCTTGCACACCGTCCATAGCTACTAGCACAGTGTAATTTTCCATTACTAATGTCGTGTTGAGCATCCCTAAAGATTCGGCAGAATCATCAACAACCAGAATGACACCATTAGCTTGAGACATGAAATTTATTACCTCTTTTATTGTTATGCGTGCTCATGTGGCCACCTGCTCAGACACTAGCGGTTTACACAAAGCTATGAGCTCAGCAAATTGGCACTGAGTAACGAGGGCCCTCGCTTTTAAGACATCGGGATGCTTATCATGCGTTTGTTCTATCTCTTTTAATAGCTGATCTAAGCCTTGAAGAAAGCCAATCTCAGCCATTGAGATAATCTCTTTCGCCTGTCCAGGTGTTATCACATTTGCAGAGGAGATGTTTTGATGCGCAATAAGCCTAGGCTTTTTAGGTAGTGTTCGGGGTTCATATTGCCACGTCAGCTTGAGTGCAGAGGCTATATTGGCCAACAGCAAGCTATCCTTCATTGGCTTAGTAAGATAGGCCGAATAGCCGCGCGTACCTTCTTCTAACTCTGAGGGCTGACGCTCTGTCGCATTAGCTGACACCATAATAACCGGCTGCATCATGCCAATTTGTCGCAAGGTTGCTAACAGCTCCCACCCCGTTTTTCCGGGCATTGAAATATCCAATAAAAATAGATCAGGCGTTGTCGATTCTAGTGTTGATAAGCACACCTCAGCATTAGGCGACTCCAACACAACAAAGCCTAAAGGGGATAAAATTTCGCTCACTAATCCACGGTGAGTGGCATCATCATCGACGACCATAATTGTTTTTTGATCGCCTTTATATGACTCGATACGACGTTCAACCGGCTTTTTTTGTATCTGCGCTTTATCCACGCGAGACAACATAAGTGATAACTTAAACTGGCTACCTTCCTTGGGTATAGAGTCAACAGACAAGTCTCCGCCCATAATATCCGTTAATAAACGCGAAATGGTCAGACCTAAACCTGTTCCTGATATCTGCGGTATGCCGGGTTTACGGATGCGCTCAAAGGGCTTAAAAATAACTTCTTGATCCTCTTTCTCAATCCCAACACCGGTATCTTTAATCAAAAATTCAGCAACCTGGCTGCGGTAACGTACGCTAAAAGTAACCGAACCCCTTTCGGTATATTTGACGGCGTTAGATAGTAAGTTGATAAGAATTTGCCGTACATGCTTTTCATCCGCAATAACCACTTTGGGTAAGACGCTATGCTCGGCATAGGAAAACTCAATACCTTTATCCCTAGCTTGAACACTAAACATCTCAACTAACTCCTGCATGAGCTCAGGTAATAAAACCTGATCCCTACTTAGCTCTAAGCGTCCCGCCTCAATTCGAGATATGTCTAATAAGCCTTCGATCAAATCTTCTAAATGCTCGCCGCTTCTTCGAATGAGCCCGACTTTGCTCTTATAAGCATCCGGAAAGTTACGATCACGCTCAAGTAATTGCGCGTAACCAAGCAGCGAGTTGAGTGGTGTCCTTAATTCATGGCTAATACCCGTTAAATAGCGGCTTTTAGCTTGGTTAGCCGAATCAGCTTGCTCTTTAGCTCGCTGCAAAGCGCGATCAGTTTCTTCATGAGCCGCAATTTCTTTAGTTAATAAGGCCGTCTGACGTTGCGATTCTTCAAGCGCGAGCTGCTGGCTGTCCTTCGCTAATACAAACAGCCAAATCAGCACGCCGTTAATAATGAGCAGCAACAAAAATACTTGTAACAGCGTTGTATAAACCGCTTCTCTCACCGCTTCATCATCAAACGGGAATTGCATGTAGACTAGCCAGAACAAGCTGCCCACAATAGTCGCTATTAAGAATAGTAAGCCGCTAAATTGTAAAATCCGAGAGTCTGAGCGCGCTGCCATTCTCGAAGGTAAAAAGAACACCACTAACCGGCTTAGTTGGTCACTAAAGCGCGCACCCTCCTTACATTGATCGTGACAACGCGCATCCAACGTACAGCATAACGAACAAATAATGCCGCCGTTCACAGGACATTGCGTTAGGTCCTCTATTTCGTAACAATTCTCACAAATAACACACTCGCCTTTTTGCGCTGTGGTGGGCTCCATCATGGAAGAGCGCGCAATGTAATAATTGCCTTGAGTAAGAAACGCAATAATGGGGGAAATAACAAATGCAGACAGTAACGCAATAAACGGTGCGAACGCCTTTGCGATGGGCCCCAACATCCCCAAATAACATACAACGCCGACTATTGAAGCAATCAACATAGCGCCAAAACCTACAGGGTTTACATCGTATAAATGCGCTCGTTTAAACTCGATATGCTTAGGGCTATACCCCAACGGCTTATTCACAATTAAGTCGGCGACCAAAGCACCAACCCACGCAACTACTACATTTGAATAGATCCCTAAGATCTGCTCTAGCGCTTCATAAATACCTAACTCCATAATCAACAGCGCTATAATGACATTGAAGACTAACCACACCACCCGGCCAGGATGGCTATGGCTTAAACGCGAAAAGAAGTTAGACCATGCTAACGAGCCCGCATAAGCATTGGTTACGTTAATCTTTAGCTGCGAAACAATGACAAAAATACCCGCCAGAGCTAATGTAGCTTGCGGGGACTGTCCCAAATACGAAAATGCAATTAAGTACATTTGCATAGGGTCGTCCGCGACCTCCACACGGACCCCGTGGTTAATCGCAAGTACGGCTAAGAAAGAGCCCGCCAATATCTTAACCAGACCGGGAATTACCCATCCAGGGCCAGACAACAGCATAGCTAGCCACCAGCGGAACTTTGTTTGCTCTGTCTTTTCCGGTAAAAACCGAAGAAAATCGACTTGCTCCCCTATCTGCGCCATTAGTGCGAACAAGATCCCCGAAGCCGCACCAAAATAGATCACATTCAATCCTAAACCGGCTTGGTTAGGATCCCCTTGCGGTGGATACTGAGTCCAGTCATCAATGACTGATAGCTCATGCTGCAAAATAAAAACAAACGGTAGCAGTTGCAGCACAACCCAAACCGGCTGAGTCCATAACTGAAACCGGCTTATAAATGTGATGCCGTGCGTCACTAAAGGAATAACAACCAGCGCGCAAATGACGTAAGCAATACCTAATGGGATATCAAATAAAATTTCGAGCGCTGAGGCCATAATGGCCGCCTCTAACGCAAAAAATATAAAAGTAAAAGAAGCGTAAATCAGCGAGGTGATAGTGGATCCAATATAACCAAAGCCCGCGCCACGAGTCAGTAAGTCGATATCCACGCCATAGCGCGCCGCGTAATAACTAATAGGTAAACCCGTTAAAAAGATGATAGCGCAAACGACTAAAATAGCGGCCAATGCGTTTTCAAACCCGTAACTAAGGGTTAACGACCCGCCAATGGCTTCTAACGCTAAAAAAGAAATAGCGCCTAAGGCCGTATTAGATACACGTGCAGTTGACCAACGACGAGCATCTTTAGCCGTAAAGCGCAGCGCGTAGTCTTCCAATGTTTGGTTAGCCACCCAGCGGTTATAGCTGCGTTTGGTTCTCGCCGTTTTATCGTGCGCCAAATTCTACCCCTATTTTTACGGCACCATTATTGATGATTCTAGGCGCCCACCAAATTTTGTTTCCTAATAAAGACATAAATACAGCAATTTCCACACCACCCGCGATCAATCATTGCCCATTTGCCCTGGCGCCAACCGGTTCAAGACCATACTGAATTAGCAACAAAACAGATATGCGTTAAATGACGTAGCCCGCTAGTGCAATTCACGAATACCTCTGAGCCACGAAAAACTTCACTCTATATCCATACCAAGCACGACTTACTTCCATTGACTGTACAGAGGGCTCTATCATGCGAAAGCAACGTAAAGACATCTCCAAAAATAGACAGCTACGACGCAGTGTCATTAAGGGGTTAATGGCACTGCCAGCCGCAATTATGCTATCCAACATGGCATGGGCCGCAGACGTAAATACCACAGGTCTAGCCGTAACTGACGATACGGTTAAAGTAGGTATTCTTCACTCAGTCACCGGCACCATGGCGATTAGTGAGACAGGTTCAGTGCAGGCAGAAAAGCTAGCCATTGAACAAATTAATGCTATGGGGGGTGTACTGGGCCGCCAAATTGAGTATGTACAAGAAGACGGTGCTAGTGACTGGCCTACATTTGCTGAGAAATCGAAAAAACTCTTAGTCAACGATAAAGTCGCCGCCGTGTTCGGTTGCTGGACATCTGCTTCACGTAAAGCGGTTTTACCGGTATTTGAGCAGTACAACGGCATGCTGTATTACCCCACTTTTTATGAAGGGCTAGAGCAATCACCTAACGTTGTTTACACAGGCCAAGAAGCCACTCAGCAAATTTTAGAGGGTATTGACTGGGCGACAAAAACTAAAGGCGCTAAATCTTTTTACCTCCTAGGGTCTGACTACATCTGGCCTCGTACCTCTAACAAAATTGCCCGTAAGCACATTGAAAAATTGGGTCTAAAAACCGTTGGGGAAGAGTACTACCCGTTAGGGCATACTCAATTCAACTCGGTTATCAACAAAATCAAACTCAAAAAGCCTGATGTTGTATTCATCTCAGTGGTGGGTGGCTCTAACGTTGCTTTCTACAAGCAGTTAAAAGCAGCCGGTATTGACATGACTAAAGAAAAACCGCTGTTCTTAACAATCTCGGTTACCGAAGATGAAATCTTAGGTATTGGCGGCGAAAATATCGACGGCATCTACGCATCAATGAAGTATTTCCAAAGCTTACCTAACGAGAATAACCAAGCCTTTGTTAAAGCCTTTAAAGAGCGCTGGGGTGATGACATCGTTATTGGTGATGTCACTCAGGCCGCCTACCTCGGGCCATGGTTATGGAAAGCCGCTGTCGAAAAAGCAGGTTCATTCGATATCGATAAAGTGAAAGCAGCATCGCCTGGCATTGAGCTAACAACCGCTCCTGAAGGCTATGTTCGCGTTCATGACAATCACCACCTCTGGTCTAAAACACGTATCGGTGTCGCCGAGCCTGACGGCCAATACAAAGTGGTTTATGAGAGCCCAGAGCTTATCGAACCTAACCCATTCCCAGAAGGTTATCAGTAATTTCATCGGCTGCACTTCAATCTCTTGAGGTGCAGCTTTTCAGCTGAAATTTTACTTTTTCATTCTGTTATCACTCAGTTAACCGTTAGTGGAGTACGCCATCATGTTTGCTGAATACTCACTATCAGAGCTAGGCGCCATCTTTGCAATGCAAGGGTTTGCGGGCCTTAGTCTCTTCTCTATTTTTGTATTGATGGCATTAGGCTTAGCCATCATTTTCGGACAAATGGGCGTAATCAACATGGCCCATGGCGAGTTCATGATTTTGGGCGCGTACATGACCTACCTAACGTCCCAGTTTTTTGAAAACTATCTACCCAGCCTGTATGGCAGTTATTTCATTATCGCAATGGTGATCGCCTTCTTTGCTTCGGGTGCCCTCGGTGCCGTTGTGGAATGGGCCATTATTAAACGGCTATACCATCGCCCGCTGGATACCCTTCTAGCGACCTGGGGTTTGAGCTTAATTTTACAGCAGTGTTACCGCTCTATTTTTGGCGCACGCGAAGTGGGTGTGACTTTACCTGACTGGCTCATGGGTTCGTTCGCCGTAACTGACATGATTGAAATACCCATTAACGGTGTGTTTGTCATGATCCTCACCCTGCTCATTGCTTTTGCATTATATTTGTTGATGTACCGCTCTAACTGGGGCGGCCAGGTTCGCGCCGTTGTACAAAATCGCCCGATGGCGGGTGCGGTCGGTATCAATACCGAAAAAGTAGACCGCATGACCTTTGCGCTAGGCTGCGGCATCGCCGGTGTGGCAGGTAGTGCTTTTACAATGATTGGATCAACAGGCCCAACCTCTGGGCAGCTCTATATTGTTGATACCTTCTTAGTCGTAGTTTTTGGTGGCGCTGCCAGTTTGCTAGGCACTATTGCCTCAGCATTCACAATCTCGCAAGCGCAATCCACGATGGAGTTCTTCCTCAGTGGCTCTATGGCCAAAGTGCTTACCCTCTTGTTCGTTGTTGGCATCTTGATGATTCGCCCACAAGGCTTATTCGCCATGAAGATTCGTAAATAAGGAGCTATCTATGACGACTTCAGCCAGTACGCATTCGTTTTTTCAAAAGAAAGACATACTCCACTACGGTTTATTAGCTTTACTTTTGATTGTCATTCTTCCACTGACCATGGATATCTTTCGACTCAACCTGGTCGGTAAATACCTTACGTACGCTTTTGTTGCTGTTAGCCTTGTACTTTGTTGGGGTTACGGCGGGATCCTAAGCTTAGGCCAAGGAGTGTTTTTCGGCTTAGGCGGCTACGCAATGGCTATGTACTTGAAGCTAGAAGCCTCAACCCCCGAAGCCACCGCTATTCAGTCTACACCTGGTATCCCGGACTTTATGGACTGGAACCAGCTCACCGAGCTGCCTTGGTTTTGGGAGCCCTTCCACTCGTTAGGCTTTACTGTTTTAGCCATCTTATTTATCGCTCCGTTGTTTGCTTACATTATTGCCGTAGCCATGTTCAAGCGTCGTGTCGGTGGTGTGTACTTTGCGATCATCACACAAGCTATCGCCGCAATTATTACCATTCTGATTATTGGTCAACAAGGTTACACAGGTGGAGTTAACGGTATAACAGATCTACGCACCCTAGCAGGCTGGGATATCCGCTCAGATTACGCCAAATACGTCCTCTACTTTCTATGCGTAGGCTGCTTATTTGCTGTGCTGTTGCTATCGCAATTTGTGATGAAAAGTAAGCTAGGCCGTCTACTTGTAGCCATTCGAGACCGAGAAGATCGGGTGCGCTTTTCAGGCTATGACGTATCCAACTTTAAGATCTTTGTGTTCTGCTTTGCTGCCATGCTATCAGCCATTGGCGGAGCTATGTTCACACTTCAAGTGGGCTTTATGTCACCGACCTTAGTTGGCATCGTGCCTTCCATCGAAATGGTCATCTTTTGTGCAGTTGGCGGGCGTCTGTCATTAATTGGCGCGGTTTACGGAACGCTATTAGTCAATGCCGCTAAGACAACTATGTCAGAGGCGTTCCCAGAACTATGGTTATTCGCCATGGGTGCCCTCTTCATTGGCGTAGTACTGACCTTCCCTAATGGATTAGCAGGCGTTTACGTCACACTAAAAGAGAAGTTTTTAGCCTCTCGCCGCTCATCAACACCGGCCAAAGCCCCCGCGGCAAAAACCGACAGCAATGATGCATCAATCCCTAACGCTAGCCCTGCTAACCCATCTTGAGGACCGGAATCATGTCTAAGAAAGATTTTGTACTCTCTGTAGAAGGCCTAACCGTATCCTTTGATGGCTTTAAAGCGGTAAACGACCTTTCATTCTATGTGGATGAGGGAGAGATACGCGTCATTATCGGACCTAACGGTGCTGGGAAAACCACCGTACTGGATTTAATTTGCGGCCGAACCAAAGCCACTGATGGCTCTATCAAATTCCGTGATCAAGAACTAACCCGTATGAAAGAGCATGAAATAGTTCATGCAGGAGTCGGGCGTAAATTCCAAAACCCATCCATATACGAAGACTTAACCGTTTTTGAAAACCTAGAGCTTTCCTACCCAAAAGGCCACGGTGTGTTTGGCGCTTTAATGTTTAAACGAGATGAGGCTGTTATCGAGTCTGTTCATGAAATCGCTGACATGATCTTTTTGAAAGAGCACCTCTATCAACGCGCCGACTTGCTTAGCCACGGGCAAAAACAATGGTTAGAGATTGGCATGTTGCTCATCCAGGATCCCGCCCTACTGATGCTAGACGAGCCTGTTGCTGGCATGTCGATCGCCGAACGTAAACAAACAGCTGAACTACTCAACCGGATTACCCAAGATCGATCCGTACTCGTGATTGAGCACGACATGCAGTTTGTAGAAGACATTGCCCATCGCGTAACCGTACTACATCAAGGGAAATTACTGTCCGAAGGCTCATTGGAGCATGTCAAAAGCGACCCCAAAGTCGTTGAAGTGTATCTAGGCCACTAAGGAGACGAACATGCTAACTGTTAATCAATATGATGTCGCTTACGGCCAAAGTAAGGTCATCAATGATATGAACTTAACCATTGGCAGCAACGAAATTGTTGCCGTGTTAGGCCGTAACGGTATGGGTAAAACGACCCTGATGAAATCGTTGATCGGAATGATCCCATCGGCTGGCGGCAGTGTCGCGTTAAAAGACACTGAAATTAGTGGCATGAAAAGCCATCAACGTGTCGCCTCTGGGCTGGGCTTTGTGCCGCAAGGCCGTATGATTTTCTCAACGATGACGGTTGAAGAGAATATCCGAACCGGCCTTACCTCCACCAAAAGCAACAGTATTCCCGAGCATCTCTACGAACTGTTTCCAGTACTTAAAGAAATGAAAGACCGCCGTGGAGGCAACTTATCCGGTGGGCAACAGCAGCAACTTGCCATTGCGCGCGCCTTAGCCAGCAACCCCTCATTATTGTTGCTGGATGAGCCGACCGAAGGCATCCAACCCTCCATCATCCGAGAAATGGCACGCACCTTACGCAAAATACGTGACGAACACGGCCTCGCCATTCTTGTATCCGAGCAGGTACTGAGCTTTGCGATGGATGTTGCCGATCGAATTCTTGTTATCGAAAAAGGCAACATCGTCCATGACGTGCCCTGTGCCGATGCCGACCCAGACACCATTGCTCGTTACTTATCCGTTTAACGATGACTGACTTTTCAACTAAATAGAGGAAATACGCCATGCGACACGGTGATATATCAAGCAGCCCAGACACCGTTGGTGTAGCCGTAGTTAACTACAAGATGCCACGCCTACACACTAAATCCGATGTTTTAGCCAACGCCGAACAGATTGCCGACATGATCATTGGTATCAAACAAGGGCTCCCCGGCATGGATCTTATTGTGTTTCCCGAATACAGCACCATGGGGATCATGTACGACAAAGACGAAATGATGGCGACAGCCACCACCATCCCCGGAGAAGAGACCGCTATCTTCTCTGCGGCATGCAAAAAAGCCAACACATGGGGTGTGTTTTCACTCACCGGTGAGCAACACGAAGAACACCCTCATAAATCACCCTACAACACGCTAGTGCTCATCAATAACGAGGGTGAAATCGTTCAAAAATACCGTAAATGCATCCCTTGGTGCCCTATCGAAGGCTGGTATCCAGGTGATCGCACCTATGTAACAACCGGCCCGAAGGGTATGAAAATCAGCTTAATTATTTGCGATGACGGTAACTACCCAGAAATTTGGCGCGATTGCGCTATGCGTGGTGCTGAACTCATCGTCCGTTGCCAAGGCTATATGTACCCAGCCAAAGAGCAGCAAGTCATGATGGCTAAAACCATGGCTTGGGCCAACAACTGCTATGTTGCGGTAGCCAACGCCGCTGGCTTTGACGGTGTGTATTCTTATTTTGGACACTCAGCCATTGTTGGTTTTGACGGACGCACACTTGGCGAGTGCGGTGAAGAAGACATGGGTATCCAGTACGCCCAACTCTCGGTATCGCAAATACGTGATGCACGCGCCAACGACCAATCACAAAACCACTTATTCAAATTACTCCATCGAGGCTACACCGGCGTGCACAACTCAGGCGACGGCGATAAAGGTATAGCCGACTGCCCATTTGAGTTTTATCGCACTTGGGTGATGGACGCCGAAAAAGCCCAATCTGATGTAGAAGCCATGACGCGCGACACCATAGGCGTGGTCGATTGCCCAGTAGGTAATTTACCAGCAGGCGCATCTGAAAAGGAAATGGGCTAAGCAATGTTAACTATCGGGGCAACGAGCACGCGTGGCTATAAGGGGAATCTGGATGCCGTTTATTACTGATCGACTACATGATACTGCCCCGGCAGCCCAAGCGGTTCAAACACCGCTGGCACAAAGCCAAAGTCATGCAACGAAAAGCCAGCCGTTGCGGTCTCGCTTTGCCTTTGACCCTGATGAAATTAAAACCTTGTTACTGCACCACATTGCAGGTCAGCGCAAAGTCATTGAGTCCTTGTATCAGCAACTAAAAGTGATTAAAGCTGACTTGGTTGATAATGACCGACCGCTCTACGTTGCTTTATATATTGGCGATACTGGCGTTGGCAAAACAGAGATTGTTCGCCTGTTAGCTAAAGCTATTCATGGTGACTGCAATCAGTTTTGCCGTATTGACATGAACACCCTATCCCAAAGCCATTACAGCGCAGCCATTACAGGGGCGCCTCCGGGATACGTCGGCAGTAAAGAAGGCACCAGTCTTTTTGATGCCGACAAAATAGCCGGCACCGCCAGCCGCCCCGGTATTGTCTTATTCGATGAAATCGAAAAAGCCAGCCCAGACGTTGCTCGCAGCTTGATGAATATTCTGGATACCGGGCATTTACGCCTTGCGTCAGGTAATCATCAACTCGACTTCTGCAACAGCCTGATATTCATGACCAGCAATATCGGCTCGCGCACATGGGCCAGCGCACAACGGCGTGCTGGTAAAATGGGGTTCTTGCGGCGCTTTATATTCCAAAGTCCCTTTCAGCCTAACCGTGACACCGTAATTCACGACGCATTACATGCTCACTTTGATCCTGAATTCCTTAATCGCATTGACCGCATTGCCTTATTTGAGCCGCTCAGCACTGAGCACCTAGATATCCTCATCGCACTAGAAACCGCAGCGGCAAACCAACGTTTACGCCGCAAAAGTGTGGCTATTGAGCTTGATGACAGTGCAGTCGCTTTTATTCGCCAATATGGATTTGATCCATTGTTTGGTGCCCGATCAATCAAACGACGCTATCGAGAGCTTGTCATTATCCCGCTAGCCGAAGCAATGATCACAAACCCACCTTACCCAGAAGCGGCCAGCACGTATCACGCTACCGAAAACGGTGAGCGCTTAACTTTCACGTTACTACCCATAAACGATGCAACGTCCACAGACACGCATCAACCATTAGAACCAAAGTCCACTTTTTAAAGAAGCCAAAATGACTTCGTAAGGAGAAAGAAGATGACCGATACAATTATTAAAATCGACCTGAACAAATCCGCTTACGAGCATGACAACGTGCACAACCGTTGGCATCCCGACATCCCAATGGTCGCTACGGTAAAACCCGGTGATGATTTTATTGTCGAGTGCTTCGACTGGACCGGCGGGCAAATAAAAAACGATGACGACGCATCCGACGTCCGCGATGTAGACCTCACTCAAGTCCATTTCCTATCCGGCCCTATAGCCGTCGAAGGCGCAGAGCCCGGTGATTTATTGGAAGTCGACATCCTCGACATTGGTGCGTTCGCAGAACAACAGTGGGGCTTTAACGGATTTTTCTCAAAGAAAAACGGCGGTGGCTTCCTCGACAATCATTTTCCAGAAGCCCAAAAGTCGATTTGGGACTTTAACGGCATGTTTACAAAATCGCGCCATGTTCCCGGTGTCGAGTTTGCCGGTATTCTTCATCCAGGCTTAATTGGCTGCCTGCCTTCAAAAGACATGTTAGAGATGTGGAACACGCGCGAGAAAGAACTCTTTGATACCGATCCAGAACGCGAACCCGCGTTAGCTTGCCTACCCTTTGCTGAAACAGCGCACATGGGACGCATGAAAGGTGACGATAAAGCCAAAGCCGCTGGCGAAGGCGCGCGAACAGTCCCTCCTCGTGAGCACGGTGGTAACTGCGACATTAAAGACTTAACTCGCGGTGCAAAAGTATACTTCCCTGTTTATGTAGACGGTGCTGGCTTATCCGTAGGTGACCTTCACTTCAGCCAAGGCGACGGCGAAATCACCTTCTGCGGCGCTATCGAAATGGCAGGCTGGATACACATGCGCGTTAATCTAATCAAAGACGGCATGAAAAAGTATGATGTTAAAAACCCAATCTTCAAACCAAGCCCAATGGTGCCTAAATACGATGATTACCTCATCTTTGAAGGCATCTCTGTGGATGAAGATGGCAAACAACACTATCTGGATACTAGCGTTGCGTATCGTCAAGCCTGCCTTAATGCGATCAACTATCTCACGAAGTTTGGCTACTCTCCCGCTCAAGGCTACGCCATCCTCGGCTGTGCACCTGTGCAGGGCCACATTAGCGGCGTAGTTGATATTCCAAACTCCTGTGCAACCTTATGGTTACCGACGGATATCTTCGACTTTGATATCAAACCCAACAGCGACGGCCCAATAAAACACCTCGATGGCAGCATCGACATACCGTTAGCGCCTGACAAAGAGTAAATAAAGCCCACCCTTCGTATAAAAAGGCAGCCTATCACTAGGCTGCCCGTAATAGGAATAAAGGAGCACACCATGCCAATGTACGAATATAAATGCGCAAAACACGGTGTATTTGAAGAACTTGCCACCCTAGAAGACTACGACCAACCGTGCGCCTGCCCGCAATGCGGCCAAATTTCTGCCCGCGTTTTAACACTACCACCAGAATTTCTGAATATGCTCAAAGAAAAGCGTGAAGCCATCGAGCGCAACGAAAAAGCACAGCATGCGCCAGAGATCATGACCATGGCGCAACATAAAGAGAAAAAAGCAGAAGAAGCAGCAAGGCACGCACACAAACACGGCAGCAACTGCGGATGCCAACCTAAAAAGAAAAGTAACCTCTTTTACACCGCCGAAGGCAACAAGATGTTCCCATCCATGCGCCCGTGGATGATTAGCCACTAGAGTGATCAAAGCGCTCTTCGGAGCGCTTTAGATAAATCAATTAGATAAATCAAAAGGCTATAAAGTAATTTAAAGGTTTGATATGTTTCAGGATCAACTTTCATGAGAAATAGTTAAAAGGATTTTAGCTAATGAGTATTGATCAAAGTGCTCCCAAATGAAACTTAGTATAGTTTTAACGCTAAACCTTTGCCTTGTAGGCTGCGGCCTTGTATCAAAGCAGACCACGACCGAGCAACTATACGGCGCTTATGATCAATCTAAAGAATCATCAACGGATCAACAGACCCTGTATAGCCCAGACTTATGGGAAACATTGCAAAATAGCAAAGCTCACTCGAATAAAGAAGGTTTCGCAGCTGCCCTAGCGAATTATCCGTTTGAAATGAGAAATGAAATTTCTCATTCAGAAGTAGTTGATCATGATTACGGATGTTTAATGGTTCAGGGTAACAACCAAGACAGTATCCCAATGGATTATTATTTAACATTCGCCAAAGAAAATAATGCATGGATTATCAATGATATAACTGTCAAGTATTACCTAGATGGAACTGAGCGTTACCTTAGCGAACCAGTTTGCGATGAAGAAGTAAGGATGGAGCGATGGGTTGAATGGATGCAATCTAAATGACACTTTTTGCCAGCTATCCGTTTGAATACGTATAGCTAGCTTTCAACTACCACCAATGCCCTACTCTCAATATTGTTTGCCATACCTTTCCTAAAAAATCAGGAAATAAGTCTGGAGCAACCAAAGCAATAATCGCAAAGGTTCCCAACACAGCCCAAAAACCCGTTGAGCCAAGAAATGCCCCGTCTGGCCCCCACACGGCTAATTTTGTATTTGTGAAAAGCCAAATAAACCCCGCCGTCGGAACCGCGAAAACCATCCCTGCCACAAAGCTTATTAACCGATCTTGCAAGGTATAGCGTTCCAAACTCATATGAACAATTCCATTTTTGATACGGTATTTAAGTATATAAAATAGCAAAATATGAGCAAACACCATTTCAATGTCGTCGACAGGAGGAACGAATGTAGAAGAAGGCTTAAATCTAATATTTAATAGAGTGTAAGTTGACGGGTCGACCTTGCAGACGCTGAAAACACAACTCCGTTAAACTAACATTAGGAATAAGTTACGCCGCACCAATAGGATTATTCGCAATGGCTAATAGCGTTTACAGATTTAGAGCCCTGAATGAAAACGATTTAATAGCGCTTGAAGAAGGATATTTTTGGCAGTCCACAGCCTGTAATTTAGATGATGAATTTGAACTAAACGTAAAAGTTTGTGTTAAACCTCCAAATATTAATACCCAGTATAAAAGGTACTCATGCCTCGTCAATAAGAGCAAGGACGATCCCAATACGCCATTGTTGGCCCTAAACTACTTAGTTAAGGATGAATACCTAGTACAACGATTCATCGAAAACGAGATGTCGCGATACGAGAACAATAGCCTTAATATCAGAAAATTTTCAGGCATCGTTTGTTTCACAAATAACGACACATCAACACACATGTGGAACACCTATGGAGCTGAGTACCGCGGTGCTGCATTTGAATATGATTCCGATAAACTTTTTCCAGATAATCTCGCAGGTCATGACTGTTACTTCGGTGAAGTCAAATACAAGCACATGAGCGCCCCTAACAAACTAAATCCTATCTGGCCCTACTTGGTAGAAGGAGAACGAAGGACGTTACTCGAAAAAGCCGTTTTACGGAACCTACTTGGAACTAAACGGATTGAGTTCCTACCTGAAGCAGAGACTCGACTTTGTATTGTACGAAGCGCAAAACCACAGTCACAGGACTGGCAGAAAGTTAAATACCAAACTAAAGCTATAAAAAAAGTTTCATTTGGCCACCTTGCTCAACCTGAGATAATTGATCGAGTAACAAGTTTTTTAGGCCCTGACGTCGAGTACTGGGTTACGGAACCGCCAAAGCATGAAAACCAAGAAAAAATCAACATCATAAGACTTTAGCGAAATAGAAAGAGTAGCTATCTTCGCTAGTGGGGATACGTCGCGTTACGTTGGACTGCACCACAATCGAAAGCTACAAACGTTTGATCTATGCAGAGTGGTCAAATGGCAAGGATTTGAACTGTCGCATGGTAGAGCTTGGCGCTGCTTGGGTCTCAACGCAAGAGTGATGATTATTACGTGGCTGAGAACGACGCAGCGAACCAACAGCGCGGACTTTGAAAGACGCCGAGTACCAAAGTAATACCATCTTGGAAATGGTGCAAAGCTCCAACGCAACAAGTAAAAGTAGAAACTGGAATGAAAATTGCTTAAGAAATTGGAACAAATACCTTACATGCTTGTCTAAAATTTCGAATCAACTATACAGGCAAATTAATATGACAGACATGCTAGGTCATTATCGTTTTTATGTTTCCGTAGAGGACAACACATCTCACAAAATGCTACCAACACGCTACGAAGGTTACGGTGCTAGCCCACGAGAGCTAATCCGTGAAGAGGATGGCAGCCTTTACATCCAAACTCTAAGCTTGGTGTATCACTCTAAGGCTGATCGGACGCCGCAATGGGTTAATGCAGGCAAACTATCTGAAGTTCAAATTTGTGAAATTGAAGACACTTACCCTCCAGAATCACGAGAGAAGTACAGACGCGTTTTTAATGCCGAGAGCCCTTACCACTTCGACAAACTCTAACAAAATAACAGCGTCGATCTAGCTGTACGACGCGCAGGTCTAAAACCTTCTAAACGACTAACCTAAGGCTAACTTCCCTAATTCCCCCCTACAATCAGTATGAGACATAAAGCGGGAATCAGGAACACCGAATTCCATTAAAAGAATAAAAAAAAACTTATGACGGGTCGAAAAACAAAATTAACCAAAAAGGAATTTTAAAACAATAGATTAGGACATCTAATGGCGGTGAGGGAGGGATTCGAACCCTCGATACCTTGCGGTATACACACTTTCCAGGCGTGCTCCTTCGGCCACTCGGACACCTCACCGTTATGAGGCGCGCATAGTAGCATACTGACTACTAACTGCAAATAAAATAAGCAGTTTTCGCCTACTCTTCGCGCCTTGTATCGATGGTCGGGCTTAACCGATTATCCGCTAGCCAGCAAAGGCTACCAATCCGCTAACACCAGCCACGAGAACAACTCGCCACACAGGCCACTTTAGTGAACACAGCAACCACCACAGACCCACAACAACGGCCATATCCATAGCACCGTTTACCGTGCCTACCCAAACAAAGCTGTACAAGGTAGCTGCTAATAAGCCGATAACACCTAACTGAACACCACCTAAAATGCCGCGAAGTGTCCGGTTACTGCGTAGGTTTTCCCAGTGGGGTAGTACAGCAAGCAACAACAACCAGCCTGGTAAAAATATAAGGATTGTTGCAATGACACCGCCTAACACACCGCTACCCAACATAACGCCTAAATAGGAGGCTAAGGTAAACATAGGCCCTGGTATGGCTTGAGCAATGCTGTAACCGGCTAATAGCTCACTGGCCATAACAGTACTCGTTATACTTTGCTCGGCACTGAGCAATGGCAAAACGACATGGCCTCCACCGAATACAGTTGCACCCACGCGGTAAATGCTTTCTAACCACGCCGTAGAGGGTAGCAACCATGAAGCAACCAGAAGTAGTGCCCATCCAGCCACAAATGCAATAGCAGCCATCTGGCTCACTTTAGCGCCAGAAGTACTTTTTTCAGATAGATCAGAGTGGGTCTGGTTGTAGATTTTAGGCTGCATAAATAAATAACCCAGCCAAGCGGCGAATAACAATATGATCAGCTGTGCTGCCGCACCGGGTAATAGTAAGACCGCTATAGCCGTACCGGCAACCAAAGCACTGTGCCAATGGCTCTTAATAGACGCTCTGAGCATTTTTAGAATAGCATCCGCCACAACTACAACGGCCAGCAGTTTAAAGCCGTGTAAGATGGCCTCTAAGTCATTACTGAGCTGCGTAGTCATCAACAATGCAAAGGCGATCATTAGCAGCATGGACGGCAACGTAAACCCAGCAAACGCCACTAAGCTTCCCAGAACACCACGTTGTTGATAGCCAATCGCCATTCCGGTTTGCGAGCTAGCCGGGCCGGGCAAAAAGTTACAAAGAGCAATTAACTCCAGATATTCTTGTTCTGAAAGCCACTGCCTTTTATCAACGAATTCGCGTTGAAAATAACCTAAATGCGCTACAGGTCCACCAAAAGACCAACAACCTAGCCTAAAGAAGATAGAGAAAATTGAAAACAAACTGCGCATAGAGCCCCCTTTTTTACTGTTATTTTTCCATGGGTGAGTGACGACTATATGACATATACAAAAAAAGGCCACTCAAAGAGTGGCCCAAATAAAGCACCTGAAAGGTCGTTAGACCAGTAGATTAGTCAGCCTGACGACGAAGGAAGGCCGGAATATCTAGGAAATCCATATCGTCAGTGCCTGTTTTCTTCATGCCGGATTGCATCATGTCGTTCTCTTGCTCTGGTGCAGCAGCACGCTGACGCTCATCCGCTCGATTACGTAAAACGGTTGGCAAATCCAGTTGGTTAAAATCTGAACGGCTGCTCGATGGTGCAGAGTGAGAATGTGATGGCGAAGAGGAAACAACACGCGATGTTGTTCCACCATTAACCACCTTTAATTCTTCGGTTTGCGCCTGTCCAAGCCCTGTAGCAACGACTGTGACTTTAATTTCATCACTTAGCTCGGCATCAATAACCGTGCCGACTACAATCGTCGCGTTTTCAGAGGCGTATTCTTCAACAATACTGCCCACTTCAGAAAACTCACCCAAGCTTAAATCTAAGCCAGCTGTAATGTTAACCAAAATACCGCGAGCGCCTTTTAAATCAACATCTTCAAGTAGAGGGCTGTTAATCGCCGCTTCCGTAGCAATTGTCGCGCGATCATCACCACGCGCTTCGCCTGTACCCATCATTGCCATGCCCATTTCAGACATAACAGTGCGAACATCTGCAAAGTCGACGTTGATCATACCTGGACGGGTAATTAGATCGGCGATACCTTGAACCGCACCACGCAGTACATCGTTTGCTGTGTTGAATGCGTTAATAAGGCTACAGTTACGACCCATTACTTGCATGAGTTTTTCGTTTGGAATGATGATTAATGAATCAACATTCTCTTTTAATTCTTTGATCCCCTCTTCAGCGATCTTCATTCGCTTACGGCCTTCGAACGGGAACGGCTTAGTAACAACCGCTACTGTAAGAATGCCAAGCTCTTTAGCAACTTCGGCCACGATTGGGGCAGCACCTGTGCCCGTACCACCGCCCATACCTGCTGTGATAAAGACCATATCAGCGCCAGTAATCATTTCGGCAATACGGTCTTTGTCTTCAAGCGCGGCTTCACGACCTACTTCTGGGTTAGCGCCTGCGCCTAAGCCTTTAGTCAGCTCTCCACCAATTTGGATAACCGCCTTAGACAGCATATTTTGTAGTGCTTGAGAGTCTGTATTAGCACAGATAAACTCAACGCCTTCAACATCAGCGGTTACCATGTGTTGCACGGCGTTACCGCCACCGCCACCTACACCAATCACCTTAATGACAGCGCTTTGTGGCAAACTATCAGCTACTTCAAACATGATCTAATCTCCTTCAGGTCCGCGCCTACAACGTCTACTGCGCGAGTTATCTCTAGTTATGTAATCCAAGCCAGCACTATTACTGACTTAGAAATTCCCTTTCAGCCAATCTTTACATCGGCTTAGCAACCCCGGCCCTTCGTTAACCGGTTTTACCTTTCGTTCCTTCTCTGTTCGTTTTTCAGACGGCGTATCGGCTTTTAAATTTGTTAAACGGTCGTCATTCATTTTCGGGACATGTGCTGTGGTCGCACTACTGCTGGCTTGGCCGCCCTGTGCGGCGTAATGCAGCAACCCCATCCCTGTTGAAAATATAGGGTTTTGTAAAATATCATCCATACCCCGAACGCCCTGCGGCATTGCCAAACGAACGGGCATATGAAAGATTTCTTCCGCTAATTCAACAACACCTTCCATCTTTGCGGTGCCGCCAGTTAAAACGATGCCCGAGGGTATAAGATCCTCAAAACCGCTGCGACGTAGCTCAGTTTGAATTAGGGTAAATAATTCGTCATATCGAGGCTCAACCACTTCGGCTAGCGCTTGGCGCGATAGATCCCGAGGCGGTCTGTCACCTACACTAGGGACTTTAATCGTCTCATCTGCATTCGCCAGTTGAGCCAAGGCACAGGCATACTGAATTTTAAGCTTCTCAGCGTGCTGCGCAGGTGTTCGCAATGCCATGGCGATATCATTAGTTACTTGATCACCAGCAATAGGAATCACACCCGTGTGCCGAATAGAACCTGCCGTAAATACCGCGATATCGGTAGTGCCACCGCCAATATCGACCATGCAAACGCCTAGCTCTTTCTCGTCTTCGGTCAGCACCGCGTAACTGGACGCGAGCTGTTCCAACACCACACCATCGACTTCTAAGCCACAGCGGCGCACGCACTTTTCAATATTCAAAATGGCATTAGTCGCGCCTGTTACTAGATGCACTTTGGCTTCTAGGCGAACTCCAGACATACCAAGCGGCTCTTTAATGCCTTCTTGGTGATCAATTAAATACTCCTGCGGCAATATATGCAGGATTTTCTGATCTGCCGGAATTGCCACTGCACTGGCAGCATCAATTACGCGCTCTAAATCGTGTTCGGTTACTTCGCGTTCACGAACGGCAACAATCCCGTGAGAGTTCATGCTGCTGATGTGGCTACCAGCGATACCCACCGTTACCGAATGGATCTTACAACCGGCCATTAATTCAGCTTCTTCTACTGCCCGCTGAATTGATGTAACTGTTGACTCGATGTTAACAACGACACCTCGTTTGAGCCCACGGGATGGATGAGAGCCGATACCGACTACTTCAACTTGGCCATCCGCCAATACCTCCGCAACTAGACACACCACTTTTGAAGTGCCTATATCAAGTGCGACGATCATATTATGCTCAATTTCCATCTTAGCGACCGATGATTAACTCGTGAAAGTACGTTAGTAATAAGTAATTTGTAAATTATATGCTATCTGGTGTTTAAAAACAGCTGAAACCGCAGCGTTTACATTAAGTATAAATGTACAAAAAATCACCAGTATATGCCAATACTAAATCGGCAATTATTTATAGAACTTTAACGTTTTATTGTTATTTCAATGAGATAGCGATCTCTTTATTTTTCAAACTTTGCTAAAAAACTAAAAACTTCCGCCAAAAAACCACCGGTTATTTTTTAACCAAAATCAAAATCCTATTTTGAAAAAAACGTACATATCAAAACTTAATTTTGATTAATATATAAAATATCAATATTTGATTTTGATTATTCATAGAAATATCAAAAACCAATTATGATTAAATCTCTCACAAAAACTCATTCACTTTTGGGTTTTATAGCTCACCAAAAACCAAGCGTAAACGCTAGTCACCCTGCTTATTCATCCGCTCAATAAACCTTTTTAAAGGTATCATTTTATATTTACGAAGCTGTGATCTTAGCTGGTGATATGTCAAACCCAACCTATCAGCTGCCATTTTTTGGTTATAGCCGCTCACTTGTAGCGCTTCTATGAGCAAGCGCTGCTCCAATCCCCTAACCTGAGTTTCTAAATCTGCCGCTTCATCCTTTTGCGCCTCCCACTGAGGTTTATTTAAGTTGGGACGTTCAGTGGCGTCCGGCCCGTTGGGCGAAGCCGAGATAACCGTCGACTGTTGTGAAGAATCAATATCGGCTCCTACTGCAGACGAGACATGCCAAGGTGCGATAAAGGGGTTAATCACCATGGTTTCAATTGCCCGCTCGTGATTTGACTCACGATACACACTGCGCTCTACAGCGTTTTTTAGCTCTCTTACATTGCCGGGCCAAGCGTAACTCAACAGGTCATCTTGTGCGGCGGCGGAAAAACCGGGGAAATACTCGCGCCCTAACTCAATGCACATGCGCTGGGCAAAGTGCTCAGCCAACAACAAAATATCATCTTGGCGATGGCGCAAGGGCGGGATATGAATCACATCAAATGCTAGACGATCTAAAAGGTCCGCTCGAAAAGTCTGCTCTTCTCGCATGTTTAATAGGTCTGCATTGGTGGCCGCTATTAACCGAACATCGGCCTGCAAAGTTTGCTGCCCGCCTACACGCTCAAACTCACCATATTCAACAACACGTAATAACTTCTCTTGTACCATTAATGAGCTGGTACCTAACTCATCCAAAAACAAACTTCCGCCTTCAGCCCGTTCAAACCGCCCTACATGACGCTTTGAGGCCCCTGTAAAAGCTCCGGATTCGTGTCCAAACAATTCACTTTCAAGCAAGTTCTCATTCATTGCGGCGCAATTGAGTTTGAGAAAAGCTTGATCCCAGCGTCCCGACAAAAAATGAATCCGCTCTGCGACTAACTCCTTACCCGTTCCCCGCTCCCCAATAACCAGCACGGGCTTATTTAATGGTGCCAATCGCGAAATTTGGTCCATTAGATCAAGCATCAGGGAAGATTCACCTAATATTTTTGTCTTATCACTTAGCCTCATAAACTAAAATTTAGCATTAAAAGCTATAAATTAGCCATAAAAACCAACCATAAATCAAAAAAACATCCTACCAACAACTAAAATCTATATAAATCAGCAACTTAAAAACATGGCACAGTTATAGCTGGGTACCTAACATCAACACATCTACCCCGACACCTGTTTTGCCGGGTGTGTTTAACCAAAAAGGCGATAACAGCCACAGGAGATTCACATGGGTATCTTTTCTCGTTTTCAGGACATCATTAACGCGAACATAAACTCTTTATTGGATCGCGCTGAAGATCCGGAAAAAATGATCCGCCTCATGATTCAAGAAATGGAAGAAACACTGATTGAGGTACGCTCAACTTCCGCCAAAGTATTGGCCGATAAGAAAACATTAGAACGCCGCATGGCGGCTCTTGAAAAAGAAGCAGACACCTGGGAAGAAAAAGCTGCTTTAGCTTTACTAAAAGACCGTGAAGATTTAGCGCGTGCTGCATTAGCAGAGCAATCAGCTGCAAATGAGACCTTAGAGATTGCAAAAGAAGAATTGCTTGCGTTAGATTCGCATGTGCTTGACCTCAATAGCGAAGTTGCGCAGCTACAACAAAAGCTAAACGATGCAAAAGCTAAGCAAAAATCTATGCTAGCACGCGAACAAACAGCACGATCTAAGCTTGAGATTCGTCGCCGCTTTAACCGTGACAAACTGAATGAAGCGTTCGAAAAGTTTGAACGTTATGAAAGAAAAATGGACGATATGGAAGCGGAAGTCGAAAGTTACGATATAGGCAGCAAAGACTTAGCCGATGAAATCCAAGACCTAGCCCGCGACGAAAAGGTCGATCAAGCGCTCGAGCAATTAAAAGCGCGCATGAGCCAAAAAGCAAAATAAATGCGGCTCACTTTAATGGTAATGGGTGGGAGTTATGCTTGCTCCCTCCCTCTAACGAGTGGTGATCAATAATGTCCAGTTTTGTGTTCTTTTTTGTTCCGACGGTCATTTTCCTCGGCTTAGTGCTCCCTTTATGGTTGGTGCTTCACTATGCCGCTACATGGCGGGCTTCTAAAGGGCTCTCTGAGGAGGACAAACAAACACTGGAGGCGACATTAAACGAACTCGATCGCGTAGAAGAGCGCCTTCAAACCCTCGAAACCATCTTAGATGCCGAGCAGCCTGATTGGCGTGATCGCCATTCTGCCTAGGAAAAAGGAGTACTTTATGTTTGATGCTAAAAACCGCGGTTGGGATATCGACCTATTCAGAAGTCGACGTTCTCGCTGGATTGCCGGAGTATGTGGTGGTTTAGCCGAGAATATGAACTGGTCACCTACTGGCTTACGAATTATAGCGATACTATTGTTTATGTTTACCGGGTCTTTTGCTTTCTTAGCCTACATTGCAGCTTGGTTTCTTATAGCAAGCCGCTCCGAGGCTCCTTATGCTGGACGGACTTATAACCACGAAACGCCCCCTAAAAATCCAAACGGGCCGCAAAATATTAAACAGAAAGTATTTAGCCATAAAGAAGCCGCCACCAGCCGCATTTACGAAATACGTGACCGACTCAGCTCAATAGATCAACGTATTCGCGCGATGGAAACGCACGTTACTTCTAAAAAATACCAATTCGATCGTGAGTTACACCGCACTCAAAAACCGTAAGCTGATCCAGTCTTACGCCCACTAAAAAGCCGCATGAACGCGGCTTTTTATCAATATTCCAAACAACATATTCAGCTAGTGATCGATTGCCTTATCTTGCAAATTTTTCGGAATCTCTTTTTTACCGGAAACCCCCAGCTCATTCAGCTTCATCGCCTGCTGAACCAGATTGCCACGCCCCGTCGATAATCGACCATAAGCCTGTTCATAGGAATCTTGGGCGCGATGCAGGTGCTTACCGATATCCTCCAACGACTCCACAAATATCACAAACTTATCGTAAAGGTCAGCTCCCCGCTTCGCTATCTCTTGCGCATTTTGGTTTTGGTGCTCATATCGCCAGATGTTTTGAATCGTTCTAAGAGTGACCAATAAAGTGGCAGGGCTCACCAACATAATGTTGCGATCAAATGCAAAACGAAATAATTCCGGATCATTTTCTAAAGCCAATAAAAATGCGCCTTCAACTGGAACAAACATCAACACAAAATCGAGGGATCGCACACCTTCTAGTTTTTCATAAGCCTTGTTGCTCAGGCCTCTAACATGATTGCGCAACGAAACTTGGTGCGATTTCAGGTGATGCTGTCTAACCTGCTCATCATCACTGGAGCAATATTGTTCGTAAGCCGTTAGCGAGACTTTAGCATCAACAATGACATCTTTGCCGTCAGGTAGATGCACAATCACATCCGGCTGATAACGTTGCTGTTGATCCTTTAAAGTAACCTGCACCTGATATTCATGACCTTTGCGCAAACCCGATTCTTCTAAAACCCGCTCAAGAATAACCTCACCCCAATTACCTTGAGTTTTACTCTCGCCACGCAGCGCTTGTGTTAGGTTGATCGCATCTTGACTCATCTGCTGATTCAGCTGCTTTAGCTGATGAATCTCGGCATGCAGCGCCCTACGCTCCTTGGCCTCTTGTACATACACATCTTCTACTTTGCGCTTAAAATCTCCTAGCTGCTCGCGCAAAGGCGTGAGTACCATACCCATTTCTTTTCGACTATTTTCAGAGAAACGCTGCGATTTTTCATCAAAGATCTGGTTCGCTAAATTTTGAAACTCCTGCCGCAGCTGGTCACGCGCCTCACTCAGCAAGCGTATTTTCTCTTCATGACTTGCCCTCTCAGCTTGATAACGCGCGTCCATTTCAGCCATTTGAGTTTGTCGAATAGACAGCTGCTCGTGCAGTTCACCATTTTCATAAACAAGCTGTTCGAGTTTATCTTCCAACTTAGCAGCTTGCCGGCCTTGCTCTTCGTAACGCACTTCATTTAATCGATATTGCTGCAATGATTCTTCTAATGTCTGCTGCGCAGCCATCCAGCGCGAACGCTGCACTAACAATATGAGTAACATAACAACAAGCACGCACAAGCCGACAATCAGTGCCGCCACCAAAGAGGAATCAGCTAATAATGACGATAACGTCATGTCTTCACCAGTAATAGTAGAGAGCAGCGATCGCAACGATAACCAGTAAAGTCATCAAACTCAGATTGATCAAATCGCTCCATAAACGCTGAAAAAACACGAAATGCACAACCGGAAAGCTGATAAACACACATACGAGCGGAATCCACCACTCCAGCTGACGCATACCGTAAGCTAACGCCCCCACCAGCGTAAGAGCCGCCAAGTTGCCAGCAAATACAACGGCAACCTGTGCATTGCGGCTAGCTAATCGTCCTGTCTTTTGTTCTTCAGGTAGTTTATTAATATCCCGAGCACTCAGCGCAGCTGACATTGCAACGAAGCCCGAAAACAAAAAAACAAATAATGGTTCCACAACGAAAACTCCAACAACTGATGAATAAGCGGGTGATTGTAGATCAAAACGCAGTTCAACCCTATATGCGTCTTCATATAGCGTACATAAGGGTGCGATAAGCTAGCGTTTAAAACAATTTAGAGTGGTATCATATTACCCAATAGCCGCGCACAGCCGCGTAACCCAAAACACGCAATTCAGCACCAAGCTGATT
Organism: Neptunomonas sp. CHC150; assembly: GCF_030397555.1. Lineage (NCBI taxonomy): Bacteria > Pseudomonadati > Pseudomonadota > Gammaproteobacteria > Oceanospirillales > Oceanospirillaceae > Neptunomonas > Neptunomonas sp. CHC150. The sequence continues at coordinate 291,066 of NZ_JAPNXU010000012.1, read as the reverse complement.
TGCGAGTCACATACTGTTAAGAGAGATCCCGCAACAATGGAGTACTTGGTTAACGAAGCCGTAGAAGATTATGCCTTTTTAAACACAAGCGAAGAGCCCGCTTTACTAAAAGAGCTAATCGATGCAACTAACCAAAATATGGGCTGGCCTCAAAAACTTTCTGGCCGCCTAGTAGGCCGAACGTTAAAGATGCTGAGTGCGATACATCAACCCAAGCGTGCATTAGAGATTGGTATGTTTACTGGCTACTCGGCTCTGTCTATTGCCGAAGGCATGCCAGAGGATGGAAAACTAATTTGCTGCGAGACTAACCCTCGCGCTATTGAGTTTGCCCAAACATTTTATGATCGCAGCGAACACGGGCACAAAATAGATGTAATTTTCGGCCGTGCCTTAGATACATTAGCCACACTTGATGGCCCATTAGACTTTACATTTATTGACGCCGACAAACGTAATTACCTGAATTATTGGTTGGCTGTTAAAGAGCTGACTCGACCGGGTGGCTTGATCATTTTAGACAACGTGCTTTGGTCAGGTAAGGTAGTACAACCTGAATCAGAAATAGATGACACCTTAGTGGAAACTAACCGTATTATTGCGGCTGACCCTGACTTTGAGAATGTATTCTTAACCGTGAGAGATGGCTTGAACGTAGTCAGAAAGCTTAGGTAATCCCCAACAAACAACCCCTATGATGTTGATATAAGTAGTAAGGAGTAACAGGTTGAAAAAATGGATTTTAGCAAGCCTGACAATATTGATAGTTATCCCAGTGGCGCTCTATTTAGCCTTACCCTTTTTGGCGAGCAAGGCTGTAGAAAGCTGGTTAAGCGAACAAGGATTTGACGATCCGCATTTCGATGTCGCTTACCCCACTAACCGTGAGCTACTGATCAAACAGTTAGAAGTCACCAAAAACACGCCGGACCGCCATTCCACACTCAAAGCAGGGCCTGTTACCTTACATTACAGACCTTTAAGACTGCTGTTTTCAGGGACGTTTGAGCGGATAACTATCCCCGAGGCTTCAGTTGTCATCTCGACAAAGGATCTCAACCAATCGGAAAATATAGCTAACACTGAAGCTTCTGGATTCGCTGTAGAATTAGCAAACTTCTTACCCTCTTTTTGGATAGAGCAAACACCGGCTGCCGAAATTTTAATTGGCCAATTGACGACTACCTTGCAGTTAGGATCGCGCCCAGACATTAAACTGGTGGGTAACATTGCCCTGCAAAACCAACAACTGTTTAGCCGTGTAGAAGGCTACTATGATGCTCAACCTTTGGCCCGTGCTGACCTACATTTCACGGCCAACGACCGCTTCTCGTTTTCGCTATTACACGACAACCAGTCCGTTATCGATATAGAAGGCAGAGCGGTCGAAGACGAAAAAGCTATTCTGATTGCCGCCAACCATGAAACTAATCTAGCTAAAGCTCACGAGCTGCTATGGCAGATTCCCGGCTCTATTGCTCAAATTATTCCTGGTTTTACCGGCGCCCTAAAGGGCCGAGCAAAAATCAGTTTGCAGCGCACGCTGACCCAAGACACAACCGCCTGGCTGCAAGCATTAAGTTTTGAGGACAGTAGCAAAACAAATATTGTGGCGCTGTCTCCGCTAGAAACGATAAAAGTAGTGAACCTCAACATAGAAACCGAAACACAATTGACCAATGACAAAGGCTTGCAAGTCCAGGTTACACCTAAAAGCAAAATAACAGCACTCAACTTAGGCAACAATGATTGGCATATCGACAAACTCGACTTCACTACCCAAAGCCCGATTACGGTGAATTATTTTGATAAACTTACCGTGTCACCATTTCGCATCAGCCTGGCCTATAAAGATGCTCAATTTGGTGTAATGACACTTGCTAGTGAACCCATTGAGCTCGATATCCAATCTGTTAACGCCGCCAAGCAAACTTTCTCTGCAGGCTACACTCTTAAAGAGCTTAAAGTACAGTTAGGTAAAGATCCTATACCGCCCTTTTTTGCAAAGGGCCTTTTCACCTTTACACCAGATACTCTGAAAACCAGCTACTTCTTTGTTAACGAGCCTTTAGATATCGATCTATCCGGTGACCTTTCATATGTGATTAATAACAAGCTACTTAAAACCAACTGGCACCTTAAAGAAATACCAACCAATGAGCTGCCGCTTAAATGGCGCAACTACCTCCCCTTTAAATGGCCTATCGACATACAAATTGGCGAAGGGTTCTACAGTCAAAACGGCGCTCTCAGTTGGTGGGACGGTACGCTGGATGGAAAGATCAATCACCTGATGCGTGATCTTCATGTAATGTATCAAAAGATTGCTATCGAAGGCATTAACGCCAAGAGCACCACCTTTTTGCGTGACAAACGAATCGATGAACAAGGCACATTGACCGTGAAACAGGTTGAGCAGGGTTATTCTTTGCAAAAACTAAACGCCGAATACCGCATCAACCAACTTACGTCTAAAGACCCCATCATTAACATTAACGCCCTACAAGCTGAGCTATTAGGCGGCACGTTAACAGCAACTCCTTTTTACACTACGTTTAACGATATGAATATACGTACCGATATTGAGGTCAGTGAACTTTCGTTAAACCAACTACTCCAACTTGAGAATCAACCCGGCTTAACAGGCCAAGGCCTATTGAGTGGGCGAATTCCCTTAACCTACCATCAAGGCAAACTAGCGGTTAAAGCAGGAGATATCAAAGCGGTACAACCCGGAAATATCCGCTACGAACCAACGGATAATGTGCGACAAATGGGGCAAAATAATCAAGGATTGGGGATCGCACTTAATGCGTTGTCTAATTTTAATTACACAACATTAAGCGCCAATGCCAATTATCAGAGCAATGGTGATTTGTTGCTGCAAACGCAACTATCGGGTAGCAACCCTGATTGGAATAAGGGACAACCGGTTAACTTCTCAATCAACATAGAAGAAAACTTGATACAGCTTATGAAGAGTTTGCAATTTGCTGACAAATTAGCAGAGCAACTTCAGCATAAAAAACAATAACAAGGCGGCGGAGCTAACTAATGTTATTACAAAAATACAGCGTGCCTACAACCATTTTACTCACCTCGCTATTACTGACAGTAGGGTGCTCACCTAAGGTACAAGTCGAAGTCCCTAATGAGCCAATTACTATCAACCTCAATGTTAAAATTGAGCACGAGATTCTTGTTAAAGTTGATAAAGAAGTCGACACCCTACTCACTAATCAAAAAGATCTATTCTAGGGAAGCATCATCATGAAGATAAAACACATTGCGAATACCTTATTCTTATCTTTGCTGCTTTCATTACCCGCTTTTGCTTTGAGCTTAGACGCGGCAAAAAGCCAAGGGCTCGTAGGGGAAACCCCACAAGGATACATAGCGGCCGTGAGCGCTAATGCCGACAGCTCTGTTAAGCAGCTGGTAGACAGCATCAACACTCAACGTAAAGCGGCTTATCAAGAGAGCGCTACCAAAGCAGGAGTAGCTACCGATATTATCGCCAAACGTATGGCTCAACGGCTTTACCAAAGAGCTGAGTCAGGAGAGTACCTTTTACAACCCGACGGTCGCTGGACCAAACAGTAATTACTTTTTCCATCTGCCCTATACTAATTAAGAGGTTTATATGGCAAAGCAGAAAGATTCCGGCTTTTTTACGTATCGGAAATTACATTTTTTGGGCTTAGTATTGTCGGGGTCTTCTGTTGCCGTTGCTGCCAGCTCCCTCAGTAATGAGCTTGGCGATATTCAATGCGCTGCTTGTATTGCTATTCGCTTTTGCTTGCTGTGCTTAACGTTTATTTTCTTACTGGGCTTTATCATTAACCCTTGGAAATTTGGCCAACGCTTACTGGGTTTTTGTAGTGTCCTGCTTGCCACCGTGGGCTTGTTACTCACCGGGCGGTATCTATGGTACGCACCGGATACGCCGACCCCTTCGGACTCTTGCAGCTTACAACTCGACTCCTGGCTCGGTTTACTACCCAATAATTCCGAATTGATGGCTTTTTTTACCGAACAGAATGAATGTCTTCCAACGACAACAAATTTCTTGGGTTTATCGCTCCCACAGCTTACATTACTGCTATTTATACTATTGTGTATTATTAGCTGGCGAATTGTGCTCCGAAGTCCTCGTCAGCGCGTATCACTGTTTTAAATACAGTTCCTAGCGATGGAAGACTATGAAAAAGCAAATTAGCGCTGGATTATTAGCCATATTACCTACGATTAGCTATGCCGCTGATCCATGGACATTTAATACCTACTTTGAAAACGACCTATTTGATGGTACTGATCAAAGTTATACCAACGGCGTTCGTTTTTCATGGGTATCGCCCGACCTCGACAACTACCTTTTAGATGAGCGTATCCCACTTTGGCTGCGGCGCATCAACGCACAATTTAGCCCCCTATACCCCGTTACAGAAAGCTACACAGATAATGTCCAAAGAAAGCTCATTTTTACCATTGGCCAAGAGATGTATACGCCAACGGATAAAAAACGCAAAACAGTCGATCCTGACGACCGCCCTTTTGCCGGTTGGCTTTATGCTGGGTTTGGTTATCACGCCAAAACTGATAACAAAATGAACTCAGTTGAGGTCAACTTAGGCGTAGTAGGCCCTGCCTCCTACGCCCATGAAACACAAGATTTTATCCACGACCTAAGAGGCATAGAAACCTTCCAAGGTTGGGATAACCAATTGCGTAACGAGCTAGGCATACAAGTTGTTTATGAGCACAAGCATCGCTTATACAAAAACACTTTGCATAACGATATCAGCTACGACTTTATTACCCATGCGGGCGGCAGTGTAGGTAACGTTGCAACCTACGGCAACCTAGGCGCTGAATACCGAATTGGTTGGAACCTCCCTGATGACTTTGGTACCTCAGCCTTGCGTCCTGGTGGTGATAACAGCGCACCGGGAAACAGTGACCCTCGACTGCGTTATGAAGGTCGCGGTATTCATGGCTTTGTATCGATTGATGCGCGCGCAGTTTTACACAACATCTTTTTAGATGGAAATACCTTCACGGATAGTCACTCAGTTGACAAAGAGTATTTTGTAGCCGACGCGGCCATCGGTGTGTCGGCAATCTATGATCGTTGGAAAATATCGTACGCGCATGTTCACCGCACAAAAGAGTTCAGGTCTCAGAAAAAACCACAACGTTTTGGTTCTATTAGCATTTCTTACTCCTATTAAGTAAAAAGATACGCCCTACACTACCTTCTATTTTTTTGCGGCAGATAATTCAAAAACTGCCGCAAAAAAACCTTTAAATTCAATTAGTAGGCACCTAGATGCAAACTCAGATCTAATTTTCCTTTCTTAAATTCCAGGAAACAAAAGTTTCCTATAGGAAATTTCTACTTTTTTACCATACATCCGGCTGCGGTTTTGCGCTATCATTGGCCCAATTTCGTATCGCTAATCAGCGGCTATCAGACCCAGTCAGGATTCAATACTCATGAGCGAAACCTCCCGTCCGTTAACTGACCTGCAGAACCGATCTGCTTTCATCGAACGCCACATAGGCCCATCGCACGACGAACGCGATGCCATGTTAAGCGAATTAGGCGTAGATACGCTGGATACCCTAATTGATCAGACAGTACCCGGTAGTATCCGAGTGAAAACCCCTATTCCACTAGATACTCCACGGACGGAAGTTGAAGCACTGGGTTACCTTAAAGCAGTCGCGAGCAAAAATATAATCAATCGTTCTTTGATTGGCATGGGTTACACTGACACCATTACACCTAACGTCATTCTACGTAATGTATTGGAAAACCCAGGTTGGTACACAGCGTACACACCTTATCAACCTGAAGTATCACAAGGTCGCTTAGAAGCCATCCTAAACTACCAACAGATGGTATTAGATTTAACAGGCTTAGACTTAGCTAACGCCTCCTTGCTTGATGAATCAACCGCCGCGGCCGAAGCGATGACATTGTGCAAACGCATGTCTAAAGCGAAGCGCAGCAACCTCTTTTTGGTTGATGAAAACCTACACCCACAAAACATCGACGTTATCCAAACACGCGCTGAGCCGCTAGGTTATGACGTGATCGTTGGTGACTTAAACACCTTATTAGACGAGCACGAACCTTTTGGTGTTGTAGCTCAATACCCCGGCACTCACGGTCAAGTCATCGACCTAACCAGCCTCATTGAAAAAACGCATGACAAAAAAGCACTGTTCTGTGCAGCTGCCGATATCATGAGCTTAGTGATGCTTAAATCACCAGGTGAAATGGGTGCGGACGTTGTATTTGGTTCGGCTCAACGCTTTGGCGTACCTATGGGGTATGGTGGTCCGCATGCCGCATTTTTCGCGACTCGCGATGCCTACAAGCGCTCTGTTCCTGGTCGCATTATTGGTGTCTCAGTGGATACGCGTGGCAAAAAAGCATTGCGTATGGCCATGCAAACGCGAGAACAACATATTCGCCGTGAGAAAGCGACATCGAACATTTGTACCGCGCAAGTATTGCTAGCTAACATGGCTGGTTTTTACGCGACGTACCACGGACCTGAAGGCCTTAAAACCATTGCGCAACGTATCCACCGTTACACGGATATTTTGGCAAGCGGCTTAGAAAATAAAGGTATCAAACTGGTTAACAGTACCTGGTTCGATACCCTCACCATCGATTTAGGTGCTAACCGAGACGCAGTTTACGGCAAGCTACTGGATGCAGGCATCAATACACGTAAAGTAAATGATACCCAGCTAGGCATGACGTTTGACGAGCGTACAGACGATGCTCTTATCCTAGACTTATTCGCTACCATCATTGGTGCAGATCATGGCCTATCGGTTGAAGCCCTTGATAAAGCTCGTGACTCAATCCCAGCCGAATGTGTTCGCCAATCAGCCATACTGACGCATCCTGTTTTCAACAGCTATCACAGCGAAACAGAAATGCTGCGCTATCTCAAGCAGCTTGAAAATAAAGATATCTCTCTGGCAAATAGCATGATTGCACTCGGCTCATGCACCATGAAGCTAAACGCTACCGCCGAGATGATCCCTGTAACCTGGCCTGAATTTGCTAATATTCACCCGTTCGCTCCATTGGATCAGGCAGCGGGTTACCAGCAGATGCTAAGCGAACTAGACGAGATGTTGAAAGCAATTACCGGCTTCGATCACATCTGCATGCAGCCCAACTCCGGTGCTCAAGGTGAATATGCGGGCTTATTAGCCATTCGCAACTTCCATTTTGCCAATGGCGATCATCACCGCAACATCTGTTTGATCCCATCATCAGCACACGGTACCAACCCCGCTTCAGCTGCGCTAGCCGACATGAAAGTAGTCGTAGTGGCGTGTGACGAAAAAGGGAATGTGGATGTTGATGACCTGCGCGCTAAAGCCGAGCAACACAAAGATGACCTTAGCTGCTTGATGATTACCTACCCATCAACACACGGTGTTTATGAAGAAGGAATCCGCGACATTTGCCAAATTATCCATGATAACGGTGGCCAAGTGTACATGGACGGCGCAAACTTAAACGCGCAAGTGGGCATCTCCCAACCGGGTGAAATCGGTGCAGACGTCTCACACATGAACCTGCACAAAACTTTCTGTATCCCACACGGTGGCGGCGGCCCTGGTATGGGTCCTATCGGTGTTAAAGCACATTTAGCGCCTTTCGTTGCGAACCACGCCGTACAAACCATTTCAGGTGGCCCGAAAGCCGGTAATGGTGCCGTTTCAGCAGCACCATGGGGCAGCGCAAGTATCCTACCTATCTCATGGATGTACATCAAAATGATGGGTGGCGAGGGCCAACGCCTAGCGACTGAATACGCTATTTTGAATGCTAACTACTTAGCTAAAAAATTAGCTGAGCACTACCCTGTTCTTTACACTGGCCGCAATGACCGCGTCGCACACGAGTGCATCATCGACCTGCGCCCATTGAAGGAAGCATCCGGTATCAGCGAAGAAGACGTCGCTAAACGCCTGATGGACTTCGGCTTCCACGCACCGACTATGTCGTTCCCGGTACCGGGCACACTCATGATCGAGCCAACCGAGTCCGAATCAAAGGCCGAACTCGATCGCTTTATCGAAGCCATGGCACAAATCCGCAGCGAAATTGCCCAAGTCGAACACGGTGAGCTAGACGCCGAAAACAACCCACTCAAGCATGCGCCACACACAATGGACGATTTAGTGGATTCAGATTGGAACCGCCCTTACACCCGCGAACAAGCAGTATTCCCAGCACCATTCGTACGTATGGGTAAAGTATGGCCAACGGTGAACCGTATCGACAACGTATACGGCGACCGTAACCTGTTCTGCTCGTGTGTGCCGATGGACGCTTATGACACGGCTGAGTAATGATTAACCCAACCACTGGTTAAATCATATTTGATGATAAAGAGCTGCCCCAATAGGTGGCTCTTTATCATTTCAGGCCAATAAAGCGCAGAGAGGTCTTATAATGAATGACTCTCAATAATTTGATCAGCCAACCACGCTCTAAACGCCTGTAATACTGGATGACCCTCTTTGTCTGGGGAATACAGTAAACAATAGTCTCGCTTTGCCGATAATCCCTTAAAAGGTAGCTCCACCAGCTCCTTACTGTTGAGCTCGTTTTCTACCAAACAACGAGCTACCAGCCCAATCCCTATTCCTAACACGGCTGCCTGTATAAGATGAATAGTCGTTTCAAATTGCGGACCTGCTAATGCGGACCTAGGGTTTATTTGATATTGAGTGGCTAACTCGCGCCACGCTTCTGACCTAGCCATAATATGCAAAAGTCGAAAGGAAAATAGATCCTCTATACTTCTTACGGGATTCCTCACTAATAACTTTGGGCTACACACAATAATCATTTCCTCAGGTACGATTCGCTCCGACAGCAATCCAGAAAATGGCTCTACTCCTACATTAATAGCCGCATCAAGCCCTGTACCTTGAAGCACATACTCACCAATACGAGAATGAATATGGACAACCATATTAGGGTGTTGCTGATAAAAACTCGCCAGCTTTGGAACAAGCCACCGCGAAGCAAAAGTGGGCAACGCACCCAAGTTCAACTGCCCTCCTTCCCCACCGTAAAAAGCCAAAGCTCTTGTACTAGCCCCTCTAATACGTGCCAATGCCGGTGCAATATCTAGGGCATACCTACGCCCCACTTCCGTCAACTCTATATGCCGCCCACAGCGTATGAATAACGGTAAATCTAAAGCGCCTTCCAATGCAGTTACCTGCCTACTAATAGCACCTTGTGTTAAAGAAAGCTCATGAGCTGCTTTGGTAAAGCTCCCCAACCGCGCCGAAGCCTCAAAGGCCATCAGCATAGAAAGCGAAGGGGTTATTTTTTTAAGGTTCATTATTACAATAACTCATGAGATTAATGATATTTACTCGTTTTACCATACACATCATGCATGAAAAAATAATTTCTTACCTAATAACTAAAATTACAATGTAAGGGAAACGCCATGTTTGATGGGAATTTATCAAAAATTTTTTGTTTAGATGACTTCGAAGAAGCAGCTAGGCGGCACCTCCCCAAGCCATTATTTGGTTACGTTAGCGGTGCAACCGAAACCAACTTGTCGCTACGGAATAACCAAACGAGCTTTCAACAATGGAGTTGGGTGCCTCATGTTCTTAGGGATGTATCAAAACGTGATACCTCCATAAAACTTTTCGGCCAAACATTTAGCGCACCATTTGGCATTGCTCCTATGGGCATATCAGCTTTAACAGCCTATCGCGGAGACTTACAACTAGCTAACGCCGCCAAAGACCACAATATCCCTATGATAATGAGCAGCTCATCTTTGATTCCTATGGAGGAAGTGTCTGCACAATCTGATCAAGCTTGGTTTCAAGCCTATTTACCTAAAGAGGAAACCGATGCGGTCGCTTTAACACACCGCGTAAATCAGGCTGGTTTTAAAGCGATTATCGTAACGGTTGACTCCGCTGTTGTTCCAAATAGAGAAAATAATTTACGCAACCGTTTCAAGACCCCTTTAGAGCCAGACTGGCGCTTGTTATGGGATGGAGTAACTCACCCCAGGTGGGCTGTGGGCACACTACTGCGTACAATTGTAAAACAAGGAATGCCACACTTTGAAAATGTTAATGCACAAAGAGGCGCGGCACTAATTGCAAAACACGTAAATAGGGACTTTTCTGGCCGAGAGCACTTAGACTGGGAAATGATTACCACAGTCCGTCGCAACTGGGAAAAGCCGCTAATATTAAAAGGGATCCTTAATGTAGAAGATGCCTTAACTGCCAAAAAATTAGGCATAGACGGGATCATTATATCTAACCATGGGGGCCGTCAATTAGACGGCGCTATATCACCAATCCATGTTTTAGAGCGAATAAAAAACGCCGTGGGTGGCTCCATGGTAGTGATGATTGATAGCGGTTTTCGCCGCGGCACAGACATACTTAAAGCGATGGCACTGGGAGCAGACTGCGCTTTTATTGGTCGGCCTTTTAATTACGCAGCTGCCATTGGAGGTTACGACGGCGTTGCACATGCGATCCAATTATTAAAATCCGAACTGCACACAGATCTGGGGTTATTGGGTGTTAATACTCCTCAAGAATTAAATAAAAAATACATTGAGCAAATTTAGCGAAAAAAATTCATTGATAGAAATTTATTTTAAAAAGCTGCTCAATTGCGCAGCTTTTTAATTACCTGTTACTTTTCTCATTGAGTGTAAGTACGTGATCAGCAAACATCCTACCTATGCGCCTTCCATACATAATGTATTTATATCTAGACAAGAACAAAAAAATTAGGATAATCAATAACCTGTGCTCTTCATTGGACGTGTTAGCACAGTGGTTTACGGTTGTTTAAAGTGATAAACATGTGCCAGATTTTTCTTTTTATTTAAAAAAGCCTATCTGCATCAAGAAGCTATAGGATTTACTTGACTATCAAATCAAGTTTTAAATTCTCGTTTTTACACCAGCCATATTCCGAATAAAAAAGTAAAAAATATAACTTGTTAGTATTTAAATAGGGAAAATTATGAAAAAGGTAGTTTTTTTACTCTCAGGTGCAATGGCGGCTCTATCTATGAATGTCATGGCGCTCTCTAATGATCACACCAACGTTTCGGACGATATTGTTGCTCAACAACGAGCTAACCTTGCTAAAAACACCCAAGGCAAAGGCTTTGGCCCACAATCACCACGCAATATTGAAGCGGCCGCAGGCACAAACCCTGTAGTGTTCAATAAAGCCCCGGCTTACACCCAAATGAACTTGTGTAATATCCATATGCACAAAAATGCAGAGCATGCCGGCGGTGAGTTTTCTAAATTTGCTGGTAATGGCGATGGTATGGGCTACCAAACCGGTTATGTCTATTCGGGGACGTTAACTAAGAGTGAGTCTAAGCCGTTAAACCAAGCGGTTTGTCGTAGTGAGCACGGCGGCTTACAAACAGGCGATACGATTGAAGTTCACTATGTGCACTCTAGCGCTCAAGTTACACCTGGAGCAACTCTTGGTGCCTGCCTTAGCGACTCAATCAAAAATCCTCAATTCCGTGTTGAAACTCAAGTATTTGTTCTGGTCAATGACGACAAAGCATTGGATTTTGGCGAGTTAACACAGCACAGTGTTAGCAATGGGTATCAGCAAGCACTCAACATTCCTAACAACACGGGTACCCCAATTGAGTACGCAGGCTCAACAACAGGGCCGAAATACAACGAAGCAGGCTCCCCCTTCCAAGTCACGTGGAGCGTAAGACCAAAAGTCGCTAAAGTGGATATCAACACTGTAGGTACTTGGTGTGAAGGCAATACCTTCGAAGAAGATCACGCTCACGGTGTTCGTAACCTAGTAACTAACCCAGATCTACTCTCTCCTATGCAGTAATCGATACTATTATTAAATAGCTATTAGCCGCTCATCTGTGCGGCTATTTTTTGGTCCCATCCTTGTCCATCAACACCGCGGCTTCGTACCTTATCGCGAGCGGTTTCTTAACAGCATAAGTTAGCTCATTGCATCACTCTTATCCTGTTAATGGTTTTTCGTGATAAGCTGCCATGGAACCATTAATTTGAAATAAGCCATGACACATCTCGTTCTCCTAGGCGCAGGCCATGCGCACTTATTCGTTTTACAGCAACTACTATCGACACTCCAGAAAACGCCAGACATCTGCAAGGTGACTCTTATTTCTCCTCAACGATGGCAATTCTACTCAGGGATGATACCAGGATGGATAGAAGGTATTTACTCCATTGACCAGTGCCGGATAAATATTAAAAACCTACTATTAGGATCTGATATACGCTTCGTAGAATTAGACGCCGTTGGCATCGACTCCGACGCACAAACGATCCAACTCAGCGATGCAAGCTCGGTTCATTACGATTTACTATCTATCGATATAGGGAGCGGAGTAAAGTCTATACCGGCGTCCGATGGTGCTCAGAGCGCTTATCAATTTATAAACATTAAACCGCTCGCTCGATTTTGTGATCAATGGCACACTTTTATTGAAACAACTGCACAAACGAAAGACTCCGCCGTCACACTCGCGGTCATAGGCGGTGGGGCTGCCGGTGTTGAGCTGGCATTCGCTGCTAATGCTCGTCTTAAGCAGCTCGGCCCAAACAATAAAGTGACCCTGGTAACTGGCCAGCTGGGGGTCTTGCCTAACTTTTCTAGGATGACGCGCTGGCTAACCCATCGCCAACTCAGAGAGCAATCAATAACCGTATTGAAAGGCCATGCCAAGTCCTCAGACAAAGGTTTGATGGTTAATGACAAAATACAGCGCGGTGTAGATTGTGTGCTCACTGCAACCGGTGCCTGTGCCCTGCCTTGGCTTACCCAAACAAAGCTACAACTTGCAGAGGATGGATATATAGCTGTTGATGAGTATCATCGTAGCCTTTCTCACCCAACCGTATTCGCTGCCGGCGACACCTGTAGTCGCCGTAACTCTCCCCTTAAACGGTCTGGAGTTCATGCCGTAAGAGCAGGCCCAATACTCGCGCATAATCTTTTATCTTGTATTAAAGCGAATGCAGCTTCGCTGGAGGGCTCTGCGGGTAAAGCCCTGCCGTTAACACTGAAAGCTTTTAAGCCTCGCCGACACTCACTTTTCTTGCTCGCTAGCGGCCGACGCCACGCCATTGGCTCTTGGGGGCCATTTACTGTTGCAGGACGTTGGGTATGGCGATGGAAAGATAGCATTGACCAACGCTTCATCCATTCATTTAGTTATGACGACGAATAATTTTTTTAAAAAAATTGTAAGGAATCCAACTATCAAGCGACTAACTACTATAACTAATACATGAAAAGCCTGTCTGATGGGCTCAATGTATGATTACTGAATAGGAGCCATTTGATATGTTAAGCACGATAGAATTACTTGAAGCGACCGATTTTCCTCCATTACAACGCGATAGATTGGAAACTTTACAGGTCAATCTTGGTTATCTGTGCAATCAAACGTGCGTGCATTGCCATGTTAATGCAGGCCCCAATCGAACAGAGATGGTCTCCGACGAACTCATCGAAACCATCATAGAAGTCCTTCAAAAGCATGACATAAAAATTCTTGATTTAACCGGTGGCGCGCCAGAAATGCACTGGCGCTTTCGCGATTTAGTCTCTCGCGCTACCGCTTTGGGCGTGCAGGTCATCGACCGCTGTAACCTCACAGTGTTGTTTGAAGAGGACCAAAAAGGTCTCGCCGAGTTTCTAGCTCAACATAAAGTTCAAGTCGTGGCGTCTCTTCCTTGTTACTCCCTTGAAAACGTAGATCAACAACGTGGCAAAGGTGTATTTGACAAAAGCATAGCTGGCCTACAGCTACTCAACTCTTTAGGCTACGGAAAACCAGATTCTGGGCTTAACTTAAATCTCGTCTACAACCCACAGGGTGCTTCACTACCACCCAATCAAACCGCTCTAGAGGCCGATTTTAAGCGAGAGCTGATGGCTCACTTTGGCATCGTTTTTAATCAGCTGTTTGCCATCGCCAATATGCCAATTAAGCGCTTTGGATCTATGCTTATTTCAAAAGGTCAATTTGAGCCCTACATGCAACTGCTTAAAGATAACTTTGCAGCCGCTAATTTACCGGGCGTCATGTGTCGTTCCATGATTAGTGTCGATTGGCAGGGCTATCTCTACGATTGCGACTTCAACCAACAACTCGAGCTAAATTTAGGCGGAAAGCGTCAGCATTTAAACGATTTACTCGCACAAGATAACTACGACTCGCACATTCGTATCGCTGATCATTGTTACGCCTGCACCGCAGGACAAGGCAGCAGCTGCGGCGGCGCACTTTAGGAGTTTTACCCATGAAGAAAGGTTTATTGTTTAGCATTATTTTGGTGCTAGCTGCATTATTTTTTATTTTTGATTTACACCACTTCTTTACCCTTGAGAGCCTCAAAGGCAGCTTGGCACAATTTGAAGCATGGCGTAACGAGTCCCCTCTATTAACCGCTGGCGCTTTTTTTGGTGTCTATGTCGTAGTCACAGCCCTGTCATTACCTGGAGCCGCCATTTTAACCTTAGCTGGTGGCGCATTATTTGGTTTAGCAACGGGTCTGTTGTTAGTCTCGTTCGCTTCTAGTATTGGGGCACTATTGGCCTTCCTTGTATCTCGGTACCTTTTACAAGATATGGTACAAAAACGTTTTGGGTCACGCTTATCCACTCTCAATGAAGGTATCGAGCGCGATGGTGCTTTCTATCTTTTCACGTTGCGATTGGTTCCTATCTTTCCGTTTTTCCTCGTTAACTTGTTGATGGGCTTAACGCGCATTAAAGCGACCCAATTTTATTGGGTTAGCCAAATAGGTATGCTGGCGGGCACTGTTGTTTACGTCAATGCAGGCACACAGTTAGCCAATATTGACTCTTTATCAGGCATTTTATCCCCTGCTCTTTTATTCTCTTTTGCGTTATTGGGTGTCTTTCCCTTAATCGGTAAAAAAATAGCAACTTTTTTTCAGAAGCGCCGTGTCTATGCCAACTGGAATAAACCAAGCTCTTTTGACCGTAATTTAATTGTGATTGGCGCTGGTGCCGGTGGTTTAGTGTCGTCTTACATCGCGGCAGCGGTTAAAGCCAAAGTCACATTGGTTGAAGCGCATAAAATGGGCGGAGATTGCTTAAATTTCGGATGCGTTCCCAGCAAAGCGCTTATCAAAAGCGCCAAACTGGCTCACACCATCCAGCATGCAGAAAAATACGGTTTAGAAAGCAGCACACCACAATTTTCATTCCGCGCGGTCATGAAAAGAATCCATGACGTCATTCGCGCTATCGAGCCGCATGATAGCGTTGAGCGTTACACCGATTTAGGCGTAGATGTTAAGCAATGCTATGCAAAAATGCTGGACCCTTGGACGGTAGAAATCACGAATAACGAAGGCAATGTTGAACGCTTAACCGCCCGCAGCATTGTTATTGCCACAGGAGCTAGACCTTTTGTACCTCCTCTACCAGGCTTAGACACCACAGGCTATGTGACCAGTGATACATTATGGGACGAATTTGCTAAACGCGATGAAGTACCTAAACGATTAATCGTTCTAGGCGGTGGCCCTATCGGTTGCGAACTTTCCCAGAGCTTTGCTCGATTAGGCTCACAGGTTATTCAAGTTGAGCGAGGAGAGCGTATTTTACCGCGCGAAGATCATGAAGTTGCCTCGCTAGTTGCTCATTCGATGACTAACGATGGCGTACAAATCTTAACGCAACATAATGCCATCCGCTGCGAAGTTGTTAACGACGAGAAACACTTGATTGTTGAGCACAACGGTATTGAGTTACCAATCGCCTTTGATGAGCTACTCATTGCTGTCGGCCGCCAACCTCGCCTAACTGGCTATGGGCTAGAAGAACTGGGGATTGATACCAACCGAACAGTCACAACTAATGAATATCTTGAAACGCTCTACCCGAATATTTATGCAGTCGGTGATGTAGCAGGCCCCTACCAATTTACGCATACCGCTGCCCATCAAGCTTGGTATGCCGCCGTTAACGCACTGTTTGGGCAATTTAAGCGCTTTAAAGCCGACTACCGCGTCATTCCTTGGACAACCTTTACTGATCCCGAGATAGCCCGCGTTGGTTTAAGTGAAGCCGAGGCCGCTGAGCAAGGTATTGAAGTGGAAGTCACTCGCTATCAACTAGACGACTTAGATCGCGCTATCACCGAAAGTGAAACAGATGGCTTCGTGAAGGTACTAACGGAACCGGGGAAAGATAAAATTTTAGGCGTATGCATAGCCGGATCGCATGCGGGCGATTTATTGCCCGAGTTTGTTCTAGCCATGAAGCATGGCTTAGGTCTTAATAAAATCCTAGGCACCATTCATGCGTATCCCACTTGGGCAGAAGCCAACAAATATGCTGCCGGTGAATGGAAACGAGCGCACGCCCCACAAACGATCCTCAACTGGCTAGAAAGATATCATGCTTGGAGGCGTTCATAATGCGCTCTATAAGCCTGACTCTTTCATCCTCAAGCAAACCAATACTTGGCGTTATCGCGCTATTGATCAGCAGCTGGGTTATTCCTTACGCTGAAGCCTCTGAGCCTGATCACCAGCTTTGGAATAGCTTGCTTAAATCACATGTCATTAACATACATGATGGCCATGCAACCCAAGTCGATTACCGCGCTATTCAACAAGAAGCCGTTTTGCTAAAACGCTATCTTGATCACTTATCTGCTGTTAAGCAAAGTGATTTTGATCAGTGGTCAAACAATCAGCAACTCGCTTTTTTAATCAATGCTTACAACGCGTGGACAGTTCAGTTAATTTTGAGCCAGTACCCTAACCTTGATTCAATCAAAGATCTAGGCGGGTTATTTAAATCACCTTGGAAACAAGAATTTATACCACTTTTAGAGCAAACTCGCTCGCTAGATAACATCGAGCATACCTTAATTCGTGGATCCTCTCGCTATAATGATCCACGTATTCACTTTGCCGTAAATTGCGCCAGCATTGGTTGCCCAGCGCTCAGGGCGGAAGCCTATACAGCCGATAAGTTAGATGCGCAATTAGAAGAACAAACACAGTTATTTCTTGCCGATCAGAGCCGCAACCGCCTGCGCGATGAACGATTAGAAGTGTCATCCATTTTTAAATGGTACCGTGAAGACTTTGAAAAAGGCTGGGAAGGCGCACGCTCGTTAGCTGAATTTCTAACACATTATCGCACATCGCTTGGGCTTACCGACGACCAAAAAGGCCGCGTTATCAGTGGCGAAATCGATATCACGTTTTTAGACTATGATTGGAGGCTCAATGACAAGCCGTAACCTTGCCATCATAGTCCCAGTACTCAATGAGGTTAACGCCATTCATGACCTTATTAACCATCTGAAGCCCTACGCTGAAAGAGGTAATGAGGTACTATTCGTCGATGGAGGAAGCCGAGACGGAACCGCTGCTGCCATTCAATCCGCCGGTGGTAGGGTCATAACATCGGCCGCTGGCCGCGCTAAGCAAATGAATGCAGGCGCGCGCGCCACGAGCTCACAATACCTAGCATTTCTGCATGCCGATACACGCCTACCAAGTAACGCCGATCACATTATGGTCGCTTTACTCTCGCAGAAAACACTAGCGTGGGGGCGCTTTGATGTAAAAATTGAAGGGCAATCTCGCCTATTGCCAATCATCGCTTTTATGATGAACTGGCGTTCGCGGTTGACGCATATAGCCACGGGCGATCAAGTACTGTTTATGTCTCGATCATTGTTTGAGATTGTTGGCTGTTTCCCGGATCAACCTTTAATGGAAGACATCGAGATTTCAAAACAGCTTAAACAATGCGCCCCTCCCTATTGTGTTAAACATAAAGTAACGACGTCAGGTCGGCGCTGGGACTCGCGAGGGAGCTGGAAAACTATTGCGCTAATGTGGAAGTTACGTTGGTCCTATTGGCGAGGAGAAAGCCCTGAAACCCTAGCGGAGCAATACCGATGAAACCCCCATCCCTTACACGCGACACCACACTGGTCATTTTCGCTAAGGCTCCCGAACCAGGTTTAGCCAAGACTCGCCTCATACCGGCACTCGGTAAAAAAGGCGCTGCTCACTTGGCTGACCTATTGCTTCAAAATGCGGTTAAAGAAGCGCTTGCGACATCCTTTGAATCAATCGAGTTATGCGTCACACCGGATATGGAGCACCCATATTGGTCATCGCTAATAACTGATTCACGTATTCAATTAACTCAGCAAGTAGACGGGCATTTAGGAGAACGAATGTCCGCTACAGCCAAACGAATCATCGATAAAGGTCGCTCCGTCATTCTAACTGGAACCGATTGCCCACCCTTAACCACTCAACGTTTGTTAGCTGCCGCCTCCGCTTTGGAGCAGC
Source organism: Neptunomonas sp. CHC150 (assembly GCF_030397555.1). Taxonomy (NCBI): domain Bacteria; kingdom Pseudomonadati; phylum Pseudomonadota; class Gammaproteobacteria; order Oceanospirillales; family Oceanospirillaceae; genus Neptunomonas; species Neptunomonas sp. CHC150. Next base: position 272,625 of record NZ_JAPNXU010000012.1, on the reverse strand, counting down.
ATGACTCGGTTATTTATCCCGTTGAAGACGGCGGCTACTCGCTGTTAGGTATCCAACAATGGCACCCATCCCTATTTAGCGATATCCCCTGGAGTACCGATGCCGTTGCGAATATAACACTCAATCGCCTCAAGCATTTGCAGTGGTCATGCTGGGAAGGCGAATTACTGTGGGATGTTGATACCCCAAACGATTTATCACGCTTACCGTCACGCTTTGAATCCCCAGTTATTTCTTGGAGTCTAGAATGAACTACCAACTACCTGCTGTGATTGCCCTTGTGGCGGTCATTTCATTGCTACTATCGAGAAAGTCGAATCATTCAAGCGGCTTCTTTTTAGGCCAGTCGGCTTCTGGGCAAGCCCCCTCTTTAATTACCTTAGTTTTTTCTCAGGTAACAACGTGGATCTTTGCTCGATCACTACTGAATGCGGCCATATTAGGGTTTTATTATGGTATCTGGGGGACTCTCGCCTATACCGCCTATTATTTATCATTTTTCACTGGCGCTAAAATCGTCGAGCACGTTCGCTTTGTAGAAGGCTTTGACAGCGTACAAACCTTTCTAGCTAACCGATTTGGGCGCTGGGGAACATCATGCTACAACCTTGTTATTGGTGTACGGCTAACCAGCGAGGTATTCGCTAACTTACTGGTTATCGGCATACTGTTTGGCGCAGCGGGCAGCCAAGCTTATACCTTGGCTATTATAGCGGTCGCCGTTATCACTTTAGCCTACTCCATGCTAGGTGGCCTGCATGCCAGCTTACGCACCGACTTGTTTCAAATGATCGCCTTTATTGCAGTACTAGGATTGTTACTTCTGATGGTAGCTTTTGGCGGCCACTACACACTCGATCTCATTAGCTTTAAACCATTCGATATTTCACAACCAGGCCCTATTCTATTACTGGTCGCGTTACTGCAGGTCTGGAGCTACCCCATGCATGACCCGGTAATGATGGATCGTGGATTTTTAGCCGACCGTGACACGACTCGACGCAGCTTTATGCATGCCGGTTGGATTAGCATGCTGTGCATTGTCGCCTTTGGATCTTTAGGGGTGATTGCCGGAGCAAACGCCATTACAGGCGAAGATATGAACCAAGCTCTCACTCGGTTATTAGGCACTTACCCAATGCTATTGTTAAGCGCATCACTAATAATCTCAGCTATGTCGACCCTGGATAGCACCTTATCCAGTTCAGCTAAATTATTGGTCATGGATATGAAAGTGACAGCCCCCTCTGTCCGTAACGGGCGTATCGTTATGGCTGTGTTTATGCTACTTGGGTTAGCATTAGTATTTTTGGGAAATAAAGATTTATTCAGCGCAGTAGCCGTTAGTGGCACCGCCTCTATGTACCTTGTGCCGGTCATCCTGTTCAGTTTGTGGGGCAAACGCACCGACATTCCTGTCTGGAGTTATGTTGCCAGCTTTGTAATCGCAATAGCCGCCGCTGTACTCTATTTTACTGAATCATCTGGCTATTCGACGTTGCTAGGTGAAGCCCACAAATACACCAAGTTGCTGTGGTTGTCATTGCTAGTACCCGCATTAGGCTGCTTCTGTTTCTGGTGGGGAGGCCGCTCCCGATGATTCAGGATTTAGGAGAATTAACAGGGCCGGTGCTCATTTTTGGCGGCCCTTATAGCAATGCTGAAGCAACGTTAGCTATTCAAGAAGAAGCTCGCCGGTTATCGATACCTTCAGACCGAGTTATATGCACCGGGGATGTAGTCGCTTACTGCGCCAATCCAGAAGAAACTACCACTATTATCCGTGAATGGGGTATTCCGGTTGTCATGGGGAATTGCGAAGAGTCCATCGCTCAACAAGCACCTGACTGTGGCTGCGGGTTTACGGAAGGTAGCAGTTGTTCTTTGCTTTCAATTAGTTGGTATGCTTTTGCCAACCAACACATATCCAATACTAACCGCCGTTGGATGCAAACTTTACCAAGCGCCATCGACTTTTCGATGAACGGACTCAGCTTTCGCACCGTACACGGCAGCACCACACAGATAAACGAATTCGTTTTTAAAAGCACTGCATCCCATATCAAAGAGGAACAATTAACAGCCACAGGCAAAGATGTTGTTATTGGTGGCCATTGCGGCCTACCTTTTGGAGACTCCCTAGCCCATGGCTACTGGCTAAATGCTGGCGTAATAGGAATGCCAGCCAACGACGGCACCACACAATGCTGGTATTTAGTCCTAACGCCAGACCATACTGGCGTTCATGCTCAGTGGCATCGACTTGCTTACCCTTATCGAAAAACCCAGACAGCCATGCGGGATTGTTTGCTTACTGAAGGTTACTGTGATGCTTTAAGCAGTGGGCTATGGCCCAGCATGGATGTATTGCCCGACTACGAAAAAAGCCAACAAGGAACTCCCTTACAAATAGAACCGTTATTCATAGAACGTCATTAAGCGTATTGCATAATGCACTCACTAAGGCCAGCCGTTGACTCTCCTGGCCTTTCTTTTATTTTACCATCGACTTACACTCGCAAGCTCAATAGAACAAACAGTAAGGGCTTTGGGTGCAACGCTTTATCAAGTTTCCACTGTATACATTATTTATATTTTTTGTTTCCGGCTGGCTGACGTTTGCCTTCGCTCAGGAACGAATCTTAGACTATCAAACAGATGTGACCGTTCTAGAAGACGGCACCCTACTAGTCACAGAAACGATTCAAGTCCAAGCGCAGGGCCAGCAAATTAAGCGTGGTATCTATCGGGATATTCCTACCACTTACGATAACCCAGATGGCTCAAGGCACCATGTAGACTTTATACTCACCGACGTCACACGGGATGGCCAACCGGAAAACTTCCATACCAAGGCACAAGCTAATGGCACCCGTATTTATATAGGTAGCCAGAATGTCATACTTCCCACGGCACGCTATACCTACCAACTACGCTACCAAATGAAGCGGATGATCCAATTTGGCGATAACACCGATGAACTGTTTTTCAATGTCATTGGTACCGGCTTTGTATTCCCCATTGATCGTGCCAAAGCTCGTATCCAGTTACCGGAAAATGCCATCATCTCTGATTCAATAGCCTATACGGGGCGTCAAGGTAGCCGCGAGCACAACGCTAATTTAAGCCCTATAAATAGTCATACAATCGAAGTGGAAAGCTCTCAGCCGCTTTCGCCCTACGAAGGTATATCACTTGCGGTTGCTTGGAATAAAGGCGTTATTTCCGAGCCGACATTAGCCGACAAACTACGCTGGGCCTGGAAAGATGGCATGCTGATTCTCATTGCCATAGCCGGCTTTGCAGCGACCGGTCTGTATTTGTATTTTGCGTGGAGCAAAGTTGGCAGAGACCCCAGTAAAGACGCTATCATTGCGCGTTTTACGCCACCAAAAGATCTTTCACCCGCGGCCTGCCAATTAATTTTGGATAGAAAATACAGACCACGGGGCATGGCCGCCGCATTAACAAACATGGTGGCAAAAGAGTATTTATCTATAGAACAAGGTAGCAAACGCGTTTTTACCCTGACACGCATAAAGGAGTCTGCAGACTTAAGTCCCGGCGAAGCTATTTTAGCCGCTCGGCTCTTTCCAAGCCTCAATAGCAAACTCACACTAAACCGCACTTATAATCCTTCACTAAAATCAGCCACTGCGGCTTTTAAAGCTAAGCTCAATAACGAGTACGGGCGCACAAATTTTTCTACCAATCGACAATACGCCATCTTTGGGGCATTTATCGCGTTCGTGCCTTTATTAGCCATGATATTACTCAGTAATAACATTGAGGCAGTTGCTAGCAGCATATTTACTATTGTAGCCACCTTTATACTGGGCCAATCTGTACGTAAAGCCGTCACTCAGCGCTCACGACCTTTGATACTCAATATACTAACCAACGGCGTACCTGTTCTCTTTATAATCGTGATGCTCAATAGCTTCCAACAATTCGGATTCTTTGAAAGCGCTGCTGCAGTCGCAATGATCACTTATAGTTTTTGCACAACCGCGTTATTGGGTCTATTTACATGGTTATTAGAAGCTCCCACGGTAGCCGGCCAAAAGCTAGTCGAGCAAATTGAAGGGTTTAAGCTATATTTATCCGTTGCCGAAAAAGATAGGCTTAACTTTCAACATCCTCCAGAAATGACGCTAGGACTGTTTGAAGAATACCTGCCTTATGCAATAGCGTTAGGTGTTGAAAATGAGTGGGGAATGGCTTTTGAAAGTACACTTAGCAATACTGAGCTAACCACAGCTTCTGCAAGCCGCTCTCGTTTTGGCGGAAGCCGTCGTTCGTTGGCGATGTCCACGGTGATGGCTTCGCAGTTAGAAAGCACCATCGCTTCTGCATCAACACCACCAAGTTCTAGCTCAAGCAGCGGCTTTAGCAGCAGCGGTTCTTCTGGCGGCGGTGGAGGCGGTGGTGGTGGCGGTGGCTGGTAGCTATATAAACCACATAAACCACATTGTATTAACATGCTGTTTAAGCCAATGCAGGTAAACTAGCGTTATTAACAAGGCAGCGGGTAAAGAACAGCCATATAACCGAGTTTAAAACTGACAAACAAACCTAGGAGCGTTGTGTGATTACATTTTCAATTATCGTGGGGCTGATCATCGCAATCGCCCTATATATTATCAGCCTTTACAATAAACTCGTTGATAAGCGCGCACGCGCAGAAGAAGCATGGAGCGGCATTGAAGTTCAACTCAAACGTCGGCACAACCTTATTCCCAACCTAGTAGAAACAGTAAAAGGTTACGCCAAGCACGAGCAAGAAACACTCGAAAACGTAATCAATGCGCGTAACTCTGCTGTCCAAATAGGCACAGGAAGCCCAGAAGCGGCAGCACAAGCCGAATCTCAATTGACCGGTGCCCTGCGTCAATTATTTGCCTTAGCCGAAGCCTACCCTGACCTCAAGGCCAATACCAACTTCCTTGATTTACAAGAGCAACTGCAAGAACTAGAAGATCATATACAAATGGCGCGCCGCTTCTACAACGGATCAGCACGTGATTTAAACATCTTAGTTGATAGTTTCCCGTCTAATTTAGTGGCGCAGAAATTTAACTTTGAAAAGCGTAGCTATTTTGAGCTAGACCCAGCGGAAGCCGAAGCGGTGCGTCAAGTGCCAAATGTTAGCTTTTAATCTATAGCCGAAGGAGCGATAAACAATGGTTAGACTACCGCCCGTAATTGGACACCGTGGTTTATCAGCTCTGGCTCCAGAAAACACCTGTGCAGCTATTCACGCCGCATATTCCCATGACATTAGCTGGGTAGAAATAGACCTTAGCTTACTGGGCGATGGCACTGCAGTTATATTTCACGACGACACCCTAGAACGCTGCACGCAACACCAAGGTCATTTATTAGATATCAACCGAGAAGACCTCGCCTGGCTAGATGCAGGAAGCTGGTTTTCGCATGAGTTTGCTGCTGAGCCAATCCCCACCCTGGCTGAAATGCTAAGCCTATTATCTACTTACCACATGGGGCTTAACCTAGAACTTAAAGCTCAGCCCCATGTAAGCCATGCTACTATTGTGCGTTGCGCGTATAGCCACATAAAGAAATATTGGAAAAGTAACCAACCCATCGTCATAAGCAGTTTTGACCACGACATATTACTGGCCTACAGAAAAGCCGACCCTGACGCACTGCTAGCTATGTTATATGAGGATTTACAACCAGACTGGCAAAGCGTCGCCCACCGTATCCAGCCATTGAGCCTTCACTGCCATTACCCAGAGTTAACGCAAGACTCAATTACCGCTATCAAGTCGAAAGGCTACCAAATCGCTGCGTATACTTGTAATAACCTGAACGAAGCCATTCAACTATGGCAATCAGGAATTGATACCCTCTTTAGTGACCAAGCCCATCTGTTCACCCAATACCTAAACAATAAAGCAGAATAAAGCGAAGCCATATATAATAAGGAGCAACTGCGCCCCTAGTAGCGCCCCCTGAATTAATATTGATTTTCACGAGTACTTCTTTTGCCACAAACTGCTTTAAATCGTCGCTTCTCAGTTGCCCCTATGATGGCGTGGACTGATCGCCATTGCCGTATGTTTCACCGAACCATGACGAGCCAATCTGTACTCTATACCGAAATGGTAACGACAGGTGCATTAATTTATGGGGATCGTGATCGCTACCTTAGCTATAACGATGGAGAGCACCCTGTTGCTTTGCAGCTAGGAGGAAGCAACCCTAAAGAATTAGCAGAATGCGCTAAAATGGCAGAGGATTATGGTTACGATGAAGTCAACCTAAATGTCGGCTGCCCGAGTGACCGGGTCCAGAACAACATGATTGGTGCATGCCTTATGGCTCACCCGACCATCGTACGAGATTGTCTTGTCGAAATGCAGCAAGCTGTAGGCATTCCGATCACCGTCAAACACCGCTTAGGTATTGATGATCTTGATAGCGACGAGCACTTACATGGGTTTATTTCAACAGTAAAAGAATCTGGCTGCAAAACCTTTATTATTCATGCTCGCAAAGCCATTCTCGATGGCCTTAGCCCCAAAGATAATCGCGATATTCCACCGTTACAATATGAGCGTGCTTATGCAATTAAACAGCTCAATCCAGAGTTAGAGGTTATTCTGAACGGGGGAATCAAAACACTAGAGACGAGTCTTGAACATCTTAAATATATTGATGGCGTAATGGTTGGTCGCGAGGCCTACCACAACCCGTACATGCTAATTGATGTTGATACTGTTATTTACGGTAACGCTCCCAAAGACGTGCTCACACGAGCACAAGTACTGGAAGCTTACTTCCCTTACATTGAGCAGCAGTTAAGTAATGGCGTGGCACTGAATCATATATTAAGGCACTTACTCGGGCTATTTCATGGCGAACGAGGCGGTAAACAATTCCGTCGAGTTATTAGTGAAAATGCTCACAAGCCAGGCGCCGGCATCGATGTCTTACAGCTCGCTCTAGAAAAGCTCACCTAAAAATAACTGTTGTTGTATAAGGGATTAAATAGGCGGGTAAAAAAGTAAAGGGCTCAGTTCGCATCCATTGCTTTGAGCCCTTCATTCTACTTCCATGTAGATTACTAATCATCCTGATTAGTAGGTCCGAGACCGTCAATATCCTTGCGACATCCTTTCGAACGATACTTCCTTGTTGTCTCGCTGACATGGACCATTCTACGGAATTGCCGGATGAAGACTATAGGAAAAAGTCCTATTTTGATCTGTAACCCATCAAAAAAATCAAAACTCATATAGTGAAAATACGACCCATCCCGCCTCCAAAAATCATCCTCTTCAATACGAACTGGAGAACTGGAGAACAAAGTATTTATAAAAGGGAGTGAAAATAATAGCAGAGGAGATGGAAAAACTATGAAAAATGAAGAAAGGGCTCAATTACGCATCCAGCTTTGAGCCCTACACCCTACTTCCGTATAAGCTGCCGGTTATCCTAACCAACATGTCCGAGACCGCTAATTCCTCGCGAATATCCTTTCGACGACACTTCCTTGTTGTCTCGCTGACTTGATACATTCTACGGAAATCAGAGATGATGGATATAGGAAAAATTCCTATTTTTCTTCGAGAGTAGATACTAAATTACAAAATGCTTGGTAATTAGTTTCATTTAAAGACATTAATACTTTGTGCGCGTTGATTATGCGCTGCTGAGTTGCCTCTAGTGACTCCTGCACCATAGGCACTTGTTTCAATTCGGTTACGGTCTCTGGTAGCGAATCTAGGATAACGAAAATTCGATCAAAACCCATGTTGAGTAATGTTCGTGTTACATCGGCATTAACAGATACCAACACCGGATCGGCTAATTTCTGTTCTTTTGCGCGAATGGCTATCTTGGCAATCAAACCCAGCGTAGTACTGTCTAAAAAGTCAGACTCTGTTAAATCAACCAATACATGCTGGCACTCCCCAGAAGAGAGCACACGCTCAAGATGGCGATCTAATGCACCGCACAAGGTTAGACGAATTTCACCAATAAACTTTATTACATAGTGGCTATCACGCATTGCATAAAAAATAGCCCCTTCGTTTTGCTCTTTCATCTACACTCTCGATACAGACATGATGGTAATATCATCTGGCAAACCATTTTCAATGTCTGTTTCTTCAAATACAAATTCACTAAAAGCATCCAATGTTAGGTAATGAGCTTTTACCCAATTAAGGATATCCGACTCTTTCTTTTCTATTGTACCTTCAGGAAGCAATTCTAAAACACCATCGGACATGATAGTTAATGAAAAAACATCATCGATGGTAATTGAGTACTCTTCAAAATGAGCGCTGGGCAACAAGCCCACCGGCATTCCTTTACCCTCTAAAAAACGCGTACTAGATTTTGTCTTAAGAATGGGCATAGGATGATGGCCGCCTACGGTGTAGGTTAAGCGGTTAGATTGAGAATCAATAAGGCCACAAAAAATTGTTAAATGTTTATCTAATTCTAACGCACATAAATCAATGTTCATACGCTGAACAGTACTCAAGGGCGAAAGTATATCGTGGCTTGAATCCCGACGATGATTTCTTAGTAATCTAAAAGTGAGGTTTTTAAGTAAGACTGTTATCAGCGCTGATGATGTGCCATGCCCTGATACATCGGCAACATAGAAGAGCGTTCGATGATCATCAATAGGGATAATATCTACAAAATCACCACTGGCAACCAGCGAAGGCAACAATGCATAATCATATTGGAAACCATCAATACTTTGATGGGTCTCGGGTAAAATACGCTTTTGTAATTGATAAGCGGCTTGCTGGTCGTCTTGCAGCTCTTTTAACGTTGCTTCTAAACTTTCCCGATACTCGTGTCCTTCACTTATCAAATGACAGCGCCGCAGCGCCTGTAAAGCCCGTAAAGTAAATGGCGCCACATCAGTTTCTAGCTGAGACATAATAAATACATCATCAATGCCAGACCTAAGTGATTTGAGTATCAATGCGGCATCTTCTGTAGCAAGAATAGCTAAGGTTTCGTAACAAAAAGGGCTATCAGCCAACACATCACCCTGACTATTATGATCAGAGTACAACATGTGTCTGGTTTCAAATCGTTCAATATCAGAAAGATCTGCTATAAACACAATATTCAAGCGAACAGTAGGCAAAATAGTCAGTTCTTCAAAAGCCCCCACTATCGTGGACTTTCCGTAACACGCTAAAACGGACTGCAGCCAGGCTTGCGAGCTACCTGAAAAATTAACTATTTGTATCAACCCGCTTACATCACTCGACATTCATACAACCAACACCCCTTACGGGCCAACGTTTTGGTTAAAAATCGCTTGCGTCAAAGCCTGTATCCATACGACCATCACGCACCGAAAACTCGCGGCGTTGCAAATAGGCGTCGCGAACAAAACTATATTCATCGCCACTGATCAGTTTCTCTAAAGGAAACAACCCCACCCGCGCATCCAAGACTTCTAAACCATAACCCGTATTGCGCGTAGGTACATGATCCACCGCTTGCCCCCAAACATTCGTGTAGCTGTCAGGGATTTTAGCAAAACCATCACGAACAGAAGACGGCCCCAAAAAAGGTAAAACTAAGTAAGGTCCTGAGCCTACTCCCCAGTAACCTAGCGTTTGGCCAAAATCCTCACCCGACTTAGGAGAGCCCATAGGCGTTGCTACATCGAGAATACCACCCAAACCAAACGTGGTATTCAACATAATACGCGAAAAATCATGTGCAGACGCATCGCCTTTAAGCTGTAGTAAGTTATTAACTAACGAGCCAACATCAGACAGATTCGAAAAAAAGTTATGTACGCCCTTCTCTACAGGATCCGGTGTAACAAACTCATAACCTTTGGCTAAAGGACGCAGAACAACCAGATCAACTCCTTTGTTAAAGCCGTAGGTAATACGGTTAACACCTTCCCAAGGGTCTGATTCTACTTCAGATACAGCAGCACTACTGTATAAGCCTATAGACGAGCCAAGACACAGTGTTAGAAAAGATGTTTTCGACAGCGGCTTAGTGAACAAAGACATTCGTGCTTCCAAGAGAGTTAAAAGAATTACCCATTCTAAAATACTGCAGTGCAAAAAGAAATTCTTTACGTAAACGAAAAAAGACTCCCGAAGGAGCCTTTTCTTAGCAAGAGCTAATCTTAAATAAGATTAGAACTTAACTGTGTAAGATACGTTGAACTGGTCAGTAGTGTCTGAACCGTCGTCGTAAGAAGAGTATTCAACGCCAACGCCAGCTTTTTTGCCTAGAGAGTAGTTCATACCGATAACCCACTCGTCTTGGTCGTCGCCGTCAGTGTCTAACTGAGAGTACTGAGCGTAAGGAGCAGCAGCGCCAGCTTCGTATACAGCAGAGATACCGTACAGATCAGAATCGTCAGAACCAGACTCTAGTTTTTCGTAAGCTAGACCTAAAGTCAGAGGACCGAATGCGTAAGAACCACCCAACAAGAAGTTTTCTAGATCATCAGAAAGACCTAAGTACTTGTTTTCGAAGTTCCAGTAACCAGCAGACAGGCTCAAAGGACCAGCCATGTAGTTAGCACCCAAAGCGTAACCGTCAACGTCATCAGCGTCAGGACCAGCAACAGAACCGTCCATTACGCCAGCTACGTAGAAGTCGAAACCAGAGAAGCTAGGAGAAAGGTAAGCAAGTGTAGAACCTAGACGGTCTGGGTTGTAGTACAACTCACCAGCTTTGTTAGAAACATCGCCGTAACCTTCAACTACGTCAGTTGGGTTAGCAATACGACCAGCCAATACTGTACCGAAACCGCCAGTAGCACCTACGTATGCGTAACGAGTTTCGATGCCAGAACCGTCGTCAAGACCTTCACCTTCAGAAAGTTCAACTTCGATTTTGTAGATAGCAGTTAAGCCTTCTACTGAAGTTTCAGAAGAACCTTTCAAACCGAAGATTACGTCATCCATGAACAGATCAACGTCGTTGTCTTCTTTAGATTGCAAAACTGCTTCTAGCTTACCGTAAAGTGTAGCGTCAGCTTGAGCAACCATTGGAGCAGTCAAAGCACCAGCGACAGCTAGAGCGATCAGTGACTTTTTCATCAAATTTCCCCTTCAATATTCAACATACTAGTAGTGAATTCTAGTTTTTCTTAAGGTACCAGCCGACAAAGCCGTTAGTACTATCAAGAAAATACTATACATCTCGAATATTTCAAACATGTGAATCAAAAAACTTTCACTTTCTGTCCAATGTTTAAAATAATTCAAACACTTGCTTAATTTATAACCAGTTAACTACCAAAAAGCAACCAGTTACGCATAATTTGCGTGCATTACAGCACAGCTCCCTTAAGCACGCAACCCCTTGAAACTTAGTAACGTATAGTTTTTAGGGTTACTACCTCTTCAAGGCTACTTTTAATGACCTCAATCAGCTTCTAACGCCCGCCATCTCTGGACTACCCGTTTTTCAGATACCGGTTCTTTAGTACCCAGTTGCTGTGCAAAGAGCGAAACTCGGTATTCTTCTAGGTACCAACGAAATTCAGACAGTTGTATATCAAACTCACCGCGCTTCTCTTTAACTTCAAACGCTTTGTAACACGCCTGATAATACCCTTGAAGTTGGTCACTTAATAAACGTTGTTTGGGTATTTCTCGTTGGTACTTTTCTAAACGAACTTCAATAGCATTCATATATCTAGTGTATTCTGCAAACACTACCCACGACATATTGAATAAATACTGCTTATTAATTAAACCACCAAGCTGACTTTTTATATCATTTAAAATACTGATGCCGTCCAAAGATACGCGCCCATTCAAATGACTTTGTATGCGATGATAAGACTGGTGAATAGCAAAAACTTGTTCTGCTGTGTCTCTTAAAACTTGGGGTAAATCTTTTTTTACAGACAACAATCGATTTTCAAAATCTTTCTCTGTTCTAGGAATTTTTTCATCCAGATCCATGATTTTTCGTAACGCCAGTGTCAGCATCCCCTCTTCTAATTGTTTTTTAGTCATCACTTTAGCCACATAAATAGCGCTTTCATTAATTTTAAAAATAGATGAGAGTTGCTTTTTAATTTCACTATTTAGCGCTAAGCGGGCTAAACGAACCACCCCTAAAATAGAAGATTGCTCTGCAAACGATGCATTCATCGCCACCTTTAAATCGACATGAGTACCTTGATCGACAAGCATAGGCCACGCATCAACTTGAATCCCTCCTGCTTGCCGAGTCTGTATTTTTACGGGTAACTCGCCAAAATCCCAGCGCGTTATTTGTGTGCGCCCCCATTTTTCATCTGGCGCACTATTAATAGCCTGCTCTGCCGATTCACCAAACTGCTCACACAGAGCTTCCCAGTCCCGACCTTGGGCTATCTGTTTGCCTTTAGCGTCCAGCAAACGCAAGTTGATACGGTAGTGATCTTCTAATGTGGCTTGCTTTAGCTCTTCACTGGTAACCCGGTGGCCTGTCATACGCAGAAGTTGATGAGACATTGCCTCGTAAAGATCCCCATCAGCAAAGACCATTGCCTGACTTACCGCTTGGGCATAGTCTGGTACTGGCACAAACTGCTTTCGAGTCTGTTTTGGTAATGATCTCAATATCGCCTCACACTTTTCTCGCAGCATACCAGGCACAAGCCACTCTAAACGCTGAAGAGGGAGCTGTTTTAAAAGAGGAAGCGGTACATCTAATGTCACGCCATCATCCTGAGCGCTTGGCTCAAAATGGTAATGGAGGGATAACTTTACACCCTTCCATTTTAAATCATCGGGGTAAGCTTGCTTAGAGATATGATCAGCAGAGCGCTGAAGAATATCGGCTTGAGTTAAAAATAAGACTTGGCTGTTGGCCTGCTCTACGTCTTTTCGCCATTTTTCAAATCCAGCACCATTAACTACATTCTCGCCACCGAGCTCGTTCAATTTACGGAAATAAAAGTCGAACAGCGTATCTTCATCGACAAGCAGATCTTTACGACGCGATTTTGCCTCTAGTGCCTCAACTTGCTCAAGTAATGCCTGGTTATGAGTGAAGAAAAGAGCTTTTGTTTGGTAGTCGCCTTCAACCAATGCCGAACGTATAAAAATATCATGGGAGGCTTGCGGATCGATTTTCCCATAGTTAATGATCCGCTTGGGAATAATCAACAATCCGAATAACGTCACTTGTTCCACAGCAACAACTTGAGCGCGCTTTTTATGCCATGCGGGTTCAAGGTAGGTGCGCTTTACTAGATGACTAGCCAATGGCTCCGCCCATTCAGGCTCTATCTTCGCCACACAACGAGCAAAAACCTTTGAGGTTTCTACTAACTCTGCAGCCATTATCCATTTAGGCGATTTTTTAAATAAACCTGATGCAGGAAAAATATGGAAACGCCGATTTCGCGCTCCCAAGTATTCTTTATTCTCTTGTTTAAAGCCCAACTGGCTCAATAGACCCGCTAGCAACGAAACATGGATTGCTTTATAGCTCGCAGGTTCTGAATTCTCACGCATATTCATTTGTCGAATGCTGAGGTGCAACTGACGGTGCACATCCCGCCATTCTCTCATGCGCATATATGACAAAAAGTGCTTTTTACAATAATTACGTAATTGATTTTGTGACAACGACTGGCGCTGCTCTTCGTAACTATTCCATAAGTTTACAAAACCGAGGAAATCAGAGTCTTTATCGATATATTCTTGATGTTTTTGATCGGCAGCCTGTTGCTTATCGGCTGGGCGCTCCCTCGGGTCTTGCACACTAAGGGCGCTAGCTATGATTAGTAGCTCGCTTAATGCCTGTTGCTTATCTGCCTCTATTATCATCCGGCCTATGCGCGGATCCACAGGCAGCATCGACAAGCGCCGACCAAGCGATGTCATTTTACGATGCGCATCAACTGCACCAAGCTCTTCTAATAGCTTAAAGCCATCATTAATAAAGCGGCTATCAGGTGGATCTATAAACGGAAACTGATCAATACTACCCAGTTTCAGCGACAGCATCTGTAAAATAACGGCGGCTAAATTGGTACGGCGAATTTCAGCATCCGTAAAGAGCGGTCGCTGTAAAAAATCTTCTTCACTGTATAAGCGAATACACACACCCGGCGCTATTCGTCCACAACGCCCCGCGCGTTGATTAGCACTGGCCTGGGATATCGCTTCAATCGGTAAGCGCTGCACCTTAGAGCGATAACTGTAACGCGAGATACGCGCTACCCCAGTATCGATCACATAGCCTATACCGGGCACAGTAACGGACGTTTCCGCTACGTTAGTCGCCAATACAATTCGACGACCACTCGAACGCTTGTTCTCAAATATACGGTTTTGCTCTGCGGCGCTTAATCGCGCATACAAAGGCATAATTTCTGTATCACGCAACTGGGCTTTACGAAGCACATCAGCGGCCTCACGTATATCACGCTCACCGCTTAAAAAAACAAGTACATCTTTTGGGCCTGTGTTCTTAATCTGCCTGTCTAAGGCTATGATCTCTTCCACTGCATCAATAATGGCCTGCTGTGTTGTTCTATCTTTAGTATCTTCATCATCGCTCACTAGAGGACGATATAACACGTCAACGGGGAATGTCCGGCCAGAGACTTCAATTACGGGCGCGTCATCAAAGTGCTTAGAGAAACGCTCTAGGTCAATAGTTGCCGATGTTATGATCAGTTTAAGATCAGGGCGCTGCGGTAAAATACGCTTAATATAGCCTAATAGAAAATCTATGTTCAGACTGCGTTCGTGCGCTTCATCAATGATGATGACTTCGTACTTTGACAAGTAACGGTCGTGCTGAGTCTCGGCTAGCAAAATACCATCAGTCATCAATTTAATAAGAGAGCCTTGGCTGACCTGATCCGTAAAACGCACCTGATAGCCCACTTTATCGCCTATCGTCGTATTCAACTCGTCGGCTATACGGTTGGCTACAGTACGAGCAGCTAGCCTTCTCGGTTGGGTATGCCCTATGAGCCCTTTTGCTCCCAACCCAAGTTCTAAACAAATTTTAGGTAGCTGCGTCGTTTTACCCGACCCCGTCTCACCGGCTATAACAACCACCTGATTTTCAGAAATAGCGGCTTTAATAGCGTCTTTTTTTTCAGCAACCGGTAAATCCGGATAATTGACGACACCAATACTGTCTAGACGTTGCTGAGTGAGAGCGGTACTTTTTTCGATAGTTTGCTCTAAATCTGCCTGCATTTTAGAGGTAGGTTGGCCCGAAGCAGAACGCGCAGCAATTTGTTGCAACCGTTTTTCGATACGAAAGCGATCACTTGTTTGACATTGCTCAAGCACGGATGTGTGTGTATCTGAGTTACTAGGTTTCAAAATAAGCTCATGTATTTATGGTAGATTTAAGGCGCAGCGGTAGGCTAATACTAAAAATAAGATGTTGATAATGGCGAGCTGACATGCACCGCTAAGGCTTCATCTCGCAACTGTCTGCGTAAAACCTTACCCACTGGGGTGTGCGGCAAGTGTTGCTTAAACTCAACTAGGCGCGGCACTTTGTATGAAGTTAAGCGCTCACGGCAATATTCGCGAATATCGCGCACGTTCAACCGAGGGTTGGATGATACAACATAGAGCTTAATTTGCTCACCTGTCGCCTCATCGGGTAAACCAATCACGGCGCACTCTTTGATATCCGGATGGCAGCTTATCACTTTTTCGAGTTCGCTTGGATAAACAGGGAAACCCGAGACATTAATAATATCGCTTTTTCGGTCAATGATATGAATCTCACCCGCTTGATTCATTAAAACAATATCACCTGTCTCAAGCCAACCTTCTTGTATAGATACCTCTGTTTCTTTGGGCATATTCCAGTAGCGATTAATAACTTGTGGCCCCTTCACCCAGAGTTCACCTTTTTCGCCATACGAAAGCACATCTCCTTCTTCGCTCAGCACTTTACACTCTGTTTGGGTTAGCGGCTTACCTACGCTGCCTGTAAATTTATCACTAGGTGGATAGTTCACCGAGATAACCGGCGAGGCCTCTGTTAGACCATAACCCTCTACTAATGGGCATCCGGTTATACGTCGCCACTCTATAGCGGTAGATTCACTTAACGGCGCACCACCCGAGCAAGTAATTTTAAGTGCACTAAAATCAAGCTGTAAAAAGTTTGGATGATGGCACAAACCAACAAACAACGTATTGAGTCCGGCAAAAAATGTACACGGATAACGGCCTAGTTCTTCCACCAGCAAGTCTCGATCACGCCAATCGGGGATCAACACCATACGAGCGGCAAAAGCGATCATCATTAAGCAGTGCAACGTAAACGAATAAATATGGTAAAGCGGCATAGGAGCCACAACCACTTCGCTCCCCGTATTTAAATCATTCTCAAACAACTCACATAGCTGATTCATATTCGCTATTAAGTGCCGGTGTTTTAGAATCGCACCTTTAGCGTCTCCAGTTGTACCACCTGTATACTGTAGAAGGGCTATATCATCTGGAGAGATTGACTCATGAACGTACAGCTCGGCTTGCCCTATGCGCAATACTTTTCGAAAGCTAATCAGATGAGGTAAAACCGATTTAAAACGACGGTATTTTCTGGGGAGCCCCATAAATCGAGTAAATGCTCGTTGCGAGAGTGGATGCAAGTCCAAAACATCAGCTGCGATAACTTCGGCTATGGAAGTTTCGTTAATAACTGCCTCAACCCTGTCTAAGCACTCTTGCAGTGTGATCAACACCCGAGCGCCACTATCTCGTAGGATATGCCTAAGTTCGGCCTCACCAAAGTTAGGATTAATATTCACCACAATCATGCCGGCTTTCATGGCGCCAAACATAGCAACTGGGTAATGGAGTAAATTGGGTAGCATCAAAGCCACCCTATCTTGGCGAGATAAAGTACCCGTAAATTGCAAATAACCAGCAACTTGAGTGCTTAAACGATCAAGCTGAGCGTACGTCAGTGTCGAACCAGCATGCGTGAATGCCGGCTTTTCAGGAAATAACCGAGCCGATCGCAACAGTACATCAGATAAGACGTTAACTCCTGTCAGCGTATGCATGCTACGACCTACTCTTGCTGAGCGCTATATCGATACTCGGCGTCAATGCCACCTTTAAACACGGTTAGCTGCCCTGTTTTAACAGGTGTCCACGGCTCATCATGGGTTAAAGGTTCTGTTGCTATGACAGTGACTATGTCGCTATCAGTCGTTTCGTGGCAGAAATCGACTATCATATCTTCATCCATCAACCGAGCCTGGCCAAAAGGAGTTCGACGCGTCAGCCAAGACAGCTTCGACGTGCAATAGGTTATTAAGAGGCTTGATTCCGACAACAACATATTGAATACGCCGTATCCTCGTAAACGCTCACACCGCTCATGTATCAAATCAATGACGGGTGTCATATCATCTGGACGCTCAGGAAAAGCGTCGCGGATTTCACCTAACAACCAACAAAACGCAAATTCGCTATCTGTCGTCCCAACGGGACGATAAAAACGCAGCGTAAGCTCGTCGTATAAACGCGGGTCCAATTGGCCATTGTGAGCGAACGACCAGCTATATCCCCAAAGCTCACGGATAAAAGGATGTGTATTTTCTAGACAGACAGACCCCACATTGGCTTGTCGAATATGGCTTATCACCACTAAGCTTTTTATGGGATGCTCTTTAATAAGATGCGCTATTTCTGAATCGATACTGGGTTTAGGGTCATGAAAAGCACGCACCCCTTTACCATCATAAAAAGCGATACCCCAACCATCTCTGTGTGGCCCTGTACCTCCACCACGCTGCATTAGGCCGCTGAAACTAAAGCAAATATCAGTGGGGACATTCGCACTCATGCCAAGCAGTTCACACATCGGGGTATGCTCTTTATTTGTTAACTTTTAAAGTAATCTTGTCCGGTAAGGTATCAATAGCATCGACACCTGACGCTTCAGGTGGCGAAATAACTTGAAGTGACGATTTTTCATGCAGTTTACGTTCACCGAGGAAGCAGCCCGCAGGATCAATCGACATTACCTTACTTAAAACCGTAGCACGAACTTTGCCACCTTTTTCAATATGCAGCTCATCGCAAACGACTTCGCCTTCTAACACCCCGCTAACAATGAGCTGCTTGGCTTTGATCGAGCCGTTAACAGACCCCGATTTACCTATCGAGATATGATCTAAGGAGTTGATTTGGCCTTCAAAGATACCGTCAATGTGCATCTTGCCTACAACGCTCATATCACCTGAGAACTTATTACCTTCAGCAATAATCGTTATGGCTGAACGGTTTGGTTGAGAGGATACAGATTTTTTAAGGATGCCCATTTCACACTCTTCACTGTTGTAAATATTGTATCGAAGTTGGCGATATTCCACGCCACAAACGGTGCCGGATTTATCGGCTTATACAGGTGGCGCACCTCATAGTGAAGGTGTGGACCTGTCGATTGTCCAGTATTGCCACTCTCAGCAATTTTCTGGCCTTTGTGCACAAACTCTCCGCTGCTAACCACCATTTTATTTAAATGGGCGTACGCCGTCCGAAAGCCAAAGTTATGCAGCAAAATAACCTGCCGACCGTAACCATCTCCCTTATTTCCAGAAAACTCGACCACACCATCAGCCGTTGCATAGACTGGGGTCCCGATTTCTGCTTTGTAATCAATACCTTTATGCAAAACAGGTTTCTTGCGCAACGGATGCATACGCATACCAAAGCCATCATTTATGCGGATGGCCTGTATCGGCAGTCCATTGGGCATACTATTCAACATAAATAAACGCTGGTTAGCCATCATTGTTAATGTTTCTAAACGATCGGCGGATACATCCCCTGTATCGGGGACGTTAAGCAACGTTTCTAATTCGTTTAAATTCTCGCCTAGAGAAAGCTGAAGCTCCCCCATTCGGACATTTTCTTCTTGTAGTTGATCGCGTTCATTTGCAACTTTTGATAACGAACTACTCAACTCATCTAATTCGTTTTTATAGAGTGTTTGAGTACCCAACATCATTTCGTATTGATCAGTTAATTGCTGATGATCCTCTTCCAAACTGGCCAGATCATCACTCGTTTTCACCAATAACCAATTCGAGATAAAAAAACTAACCGCCGAAACAATGACGAAAAACGCGACCAGATAACGAGCTACTTGTCCTAACGAATACTGACGCGAGCCATAAACGGTGGTTAGCGTCACGATAAGTTTATTTTTCACACATTGAACCCTTAATGCACATCTGGCGTGGTAAATATACCCGTAAACACCCCAATTGTCATAAATACGCACTCAAGATAAGTAAACAAGCACCAATAAAGGGCAATAAAAAAGGCTCTCGCCAGTCGATAGACAAGCTATCCTCCGTTGAGAACCTATTCATTATTGACACCTAGCGCGCCCTAGCGAACAACTTTATAGCAAGGGACATACTCTTCGTGATTAATCTTCATGCGGTGCTGGTCAACGAACGATTCCAGTAGATGATCCAGTGACGCCATAATATCTTTATCGCCTGTAAGCTCGAATGGGCCATGTTTACGAATCGCTTCCACACCAGGCTCCTTAACATTACCAGCCACGATACCTGATAGCGCCCGCCTTAATTGGGCAGCCAAAATATAATCCTCTTGCCCTCGTTTAAGATTGAGAGTAGCCATGGCCTCATGGGTTGGCTCAAAGGGAAGCTGGAATTCTGGCGGAATAAAAAGCTGCCAATTATAGTGAAATGATTCATCGGTTTCTTTGCGATGAGCTAATACAAGGTCTAAGCCTTCTCGCATTCTTACAGCAACTTGGTGCGGATCATCGACAATGATTTCGTAGCGTTTAGTTGCATTCTCACCAATCGTTTCCCGAATAAACTTATCCACGGTTTCGAAATAAGCCTCGCTTCCTTCTGGTCCAGTAAAAATTAATGGAAACGGTATATCCTTATTACGAGGGTGCAGCAAAATACCCAACATATATAGGATTTCTTCTGCGGTTCCTGCGCCGCCAGGAAACACTATAATACCGTGCCCTAATCGCACAAACGCCTCAAGACGCTTTTCAATATCCGGCAACGTAATTAATTCGTTTACGATTGGGTTGGGTGACTCAGCCGCAATAATGCCTGGCTCAGTAAGGCCTACATAGCGTGGGTTTAGCACACGCTGTTTAGAATGCGCAATGGTCGCACCTTTCATCGGCCCCTTCATCGCTCCGGGACCGCAACCGGTACAAATATTTAAGCGGCGCAAACCAAGCTCGTAACCGACTTTTTTCGTGTACTGATATTCTGGTCGCTTAATTGAGTGGCCGCCCCAACACACCACCATGTTCGGCTTAACATGCGGTTTCATTGCATCAGCATGGCGTAAAATATGGAAAACCGTGTTCGTGGTTCTTTCCGAAATATCATCTGTGTCACAACACAAATCGAGTTCATCACCGACATACAGCAGATCTCGCAACACAGTAAACAAATGCTCACGTATACCTTGAATAAGCTCGCCTTCTACAAACGCGGTTGCTGGTGCATTAATCAACTCAAGCTGCACCCCTTTGTGTTTGTGTTTGATATGAATATCAAAGTCTTTGAAACGATCCAGTACTTGGCTGGCACTGTCCATTTCACTACCTGTGTTGAGTACAGCTAATGAGCATTGACGAAACAAACGATATAAGCCGCTATTGCTTTTATCCTGTAACTTAGCGACTTCATGCGGGGAGAGAATATCTAAACTTTCCAGTGGCGTTACACTGGTACTAATAAACTGCTCGGTGATCATACAGCACCACCTCCATCCTTAAAGAGATACATATGGGAAAAATACTTAACTAACCAGTTACAACATAGAACAGATTTAGACTCAGGTATATCCTTTAATAACATTAACTTAAAACTTATCATGTCGACCTGTCTAATATTTGCTCAACCAAACGAGGTACTTCTTCACTCGCTAAACCGTATATATGCTGATCAAATAACGATTGTTTATGAGTAGGCTCCAAGTTTATTTCTACTGTATGTGCTCCAGCGGCATTAGCCACTTCAACAAACCCTGCGGCGGGATAGACATGACCAGACGTACCAATCGACAAAAACAAATCACACTGGTCAAGCGCTTCGTAGATATGCTCCATGCGCATTGGCATTTCACCAAACCAAACTATATCAGGCCGTAATGTACCTTCTAACCCACAACACATACACAGTGTTGACGGGCTGATTGGAGCGGTTGTTTTATAAACAAACCCTGACACTTGGCATCTAACATTAAGCAGCTCCCCATGCATATGTATCAAGTGATGACTCCCCGCTCGTTCGTGAAGATCATCCACATTTTGCGTCACCAATAAAAAATCGCATTCACACTCAGATTCTAGGTAAGCCAACGCATGATGAGCGGCATTAGGCTGCAGCTCATCCTCACTCAATTGAGCCCGACGAGCATTATAAAAACGATGGACCAAACCCGCATCGCGTTTGAAGCCTTCAGGGGTAGCCACATCCTCAATGCGATGCTCCTCCCATAGTCCATCACTGGCTCTAAAGGTTTTAATACCCGACTCAGCCGAAATACCCGCCCCTGTTAACACGACAATAGACTGGGGTGATTTAAGCGACATACTTGCGCTCCTCCTTTCTTGGTACTTACATCGATACTCTCTAAACCTTTGTTAAATTTATTGCAATGGCATATTGACCTTCGCTTGTCCAAAGTAGACTATCATGAGTAAGTGATTTGCAAATAATTACTTACCCCCTCAGGGCCGCATAAGGATATAGCCGATGAGTGCTACTAAACTCTATATTCTCGATACCAATGTCCTCCTTCACGATCCACGGTGTTTGTACGAATTTAAAGAGCAAGATGTCTGCATTCCCATGACTGTTCTAGAGGAATTGGATGACATCAAAGACCGCAAAAAAAATGTTGCCCAAGAGGCACGCGTAGTGATCAGAGCGATAGATGATATACTCTCTACTGCTACAACCCCCTCGCAAATAGCCAAAGGGGTCCCGATCACACTCCCCGGAAAAGATCGAGAAACAAAGCTGGGTAAGCTCAGTGTGTTTCCTGATCATGAGCTCACCGTCCGGCAAGGTTTTTTGCCCGATATAAAAAACAAAGACAACCTCATCATCAACTGCGCTCTCCACCTCCAATCAACAACCACCCACCGCGAAGTCGTTTTAGTCACCAAAGATATCAACATGCGCCTTAAGGCCATGGGCGCAGGTCTCGAAAAAGTAGAGGATTACCGTACCGACCAGCTCGTTTCTGATATCGAACTGTTACCCGCAGGTCACATGCATTTAGATGGGACTTTTTGGGAACAAGTCACTGAAGTGAATAGTTTCCAAAAGGATGGGAACACTTACCACAAAGTCGCCCGCTCCCTCTTACCAAACGCCTACGTCAATGAATATATTTATGATGACACAAAGGACTTCGCTGCCCGTGTTACCAGCATTGATAGCGATGAAATAACACTTATCGATTTAAACTATGATCGGTTAATGCAGCAAGAGTGCTGGGGAATATCGCCCATTACTATCTTCCAAGCTTTTGCTATGCAATCGTTAGTCGATCCGGAAATAGATTTGTGTGTTATAAACGGGGCTGCCGGTTCGGGAAAAACGTTACTGGCGCTAGCGTGCGCACTAGAAATGGTGATAGAGCAACAGCGCTTTAACAAGATAATCGTGACTCGATCAACGCCGCCGGTAGCTGAGGACATCGGTTTCTTACCAGGAACCGAAGAGGAAAAAATGACACCTTGGCTCAGTGCTATCCATGACAACTTAGAAGCCATGCATGAAGGCGATGAAAGACCGCAAAGCAGCGTAAAGTACGCCATTGAAAAAGCGAACATTCAGTTCAAGTCTCTCAACTTCATTCGCGGACGCAGTATTCAAGACGCTTTAGTTATTATTGATGAGGCACAAAACTTAACGCCTTCTCAATTAAAAACGATTATCACACGCTGCGGCAAAGGCACAAAAATGATCTGTTTAGGCAACTTAGCTCAAATAGACTCTAACTACTTAACCGCTTTAACGTCAGGCTTAACGTATCTCGTTGAGCGTTTTAGAGGTTTTGAAGGCTCTGCCAATATTCATCTTGAGGGGATCTTCCGCTCTCGTCTGGCTGAATATGCCGAAAAAAATCTCTAAAGATTGCCCCTTCAATTTAAACAACCGCTTTTTAAAGAGGGTCCCACCCTCTTTAAAAAGCAATCATCGATGCTTGAGCAAAAGCCGATATCTATTGCTAATCTTCAACGTATAATAAAGTTTCTTAATGAACATTTTGAGGCTCTGCCTAACCAGCAGAAAGGTCTAACGTACATGATTTCGAAATTTCGCTGGGCAATCAAGGCTTTGCTCGTTGGCTTAGTTCGCATTTACCAAATTGCGATCAGTCCATTGCTAGGCAACAACTGCCGCTTTTACCCCAGTTGCTCTAGCTATATGATTCAAGCCATTGAAGAGCATGGTATTTTGAAAGGCTTGTGGCTTGGTACAGTCCGCCTACTCAAATGTGGCCCATGGCACGAAGGCGGGATGGACCCTGTCCCCGAGAAAAGAAACCAATGTGATTGTCATACAAAATCAAAGCTAGATAGCTAAACTAGTTACCAACACCAATGATCGCTGACTGGATAAACACATGTTTTCACCTGCCATTGTTGTAACAGCTGTCGTCATTTACATGCTCTGCTTATTTGCAGTTGCACAAGTCGTTGAATATCGTGTCGCTAAAACAGGCCGAGCGATTAAAAGCCCTTGGGTTTTCGCCCTTTCATTGGCTGTGTACCACACTTCTTGGACTTTTTACGGTAGCGTTGGCTTTGCCACTACGTCAGGGCTGTTGTTTATGGGGATTTACGCAGGCGCACTCATCGGTATTTTATTTTGGTGGGTAACTTTACGTAAGATGGTCGCCGTTAAAGAAGATTTTCGTATTACCAGCATTGCTGATTTTATCTCAACCCGATACCGACGCTCGCAACGCATTGCCGGGTTAGTCACCCTCATTGCACTAATAGGTAGCGTTCCTTACATTGCGCTTCAACTGAAAGCAGTCGTCAACTCATTTGAAATAATCACTTACGATCATGATTCGCCTTGGGCTAATAGCGGATTATTTGTAACCCTACTTATGACAGCTTTCACCATTGTGTTTGGTGTTAAACGCTTAGACCCAACCGAGCGCCATCAAGGAATGATGGGGGTATTGGTCGTTGAGGCATTCGTCAAAATTGTCGCTTTTGCTGCTGTCGGCTTGTTCGTCTGTTATGTCATGTTTGATGGCTGGAGCGATATTGCTAACCAAATCCGTATGAACGGTCTAGATTATCTAACCAGCCCAACGGCAACACCTAATAGCGCTAGCATGTGGCTCACGCTTATCATTTTAAGTTTTTCGGGCATTTTACTGTTACCCCGTCAGTTTCACGTTGCTGTTATCGAGAATACCGATCAAAAACACATCAAAACAGCGATGTGGCTTTTCCCTGCTTACATGATACTGATTAATTTATTTGTTGTTCCGATTGCGGCGGCTGGCTTATTGCTCGACCTACCTAGCGAGAAAGCTGACTTTTTTGTCCTGCTACTACCTCAACTGATTGATAACGACCCTTTGACGATGCTCGCCTTTATAGGCGGGTTTTCCGCAGCGACCGGCATGATCATCATTACCACAATGACTTTATCGACAATGGTCTCAAACCATCTCATCTTGCCGATCATCGAGCTCACGCCTAAAGCACAAGTTATGCGCAGCTACTTATTACAAATTCGCTGGTTATTAGTCGCTGTCATTATTTTTGGTAGTTATTGGTTCGAGCTTGAATTTAGTGACTCTTATATCCTTGTGGCTATAGGACTACTCTCGTTTGTTGCCATACTTCAGTTCGCGCCGGCTGTATTTGGCGGCATTTTCTGGAGCCGCGCTAACAGTGCGGGGGCTTTTTCTGGCCTACTTGCCGGCTTTTTGGTCTGGTGCTACACCCTTGGTTTACCTACGTTTATTAAGCAAGGATGGCTACCACCAGAGATACTAATAAATGGCCCATGGGATATTTATTGGCTACGGCCCGAAGCACTCTTTGGGCTTGACCACTTTACGCCCGTTACGCACAGCGTTATCTGGACGTTAGGCGTCAATATCAGCGTTTATGTAATTGGCTCATTAATTTATCACCCTAATAAAGAAGAGCGGACTCTTACGACCGAATTTATGGCCGCGATGCGACCTGTACAGCCCAATCGCAAAGCACGTCCTGCGGGTCTAGATGCTTACATCCCACTGAATGTTAAATTGGAAGAAGCACAAACACTGCTCAGGCAGTACATTAGCGGAAATAAGGCCCACGAGGCCGTTTTCAATATTGCTGATGATTTACAAGTGTTAAACAAAAGCCATATTACAATCATCGAGCTCATGGAGTTCCACCGTATGCTTGAGCACATGCTTGCTGGCTCAATTGGCGCAGCCAGTGCGCACAGTGCAATAGAGCAGCAAGTCAGATATAGCGACAGAGAATCCAGTGAACTAAAAGCGCTATACAGTCATATTGTTACCGGCTTAAACAACCAAGTTACTTATGACCCAGAAACCAAAGACCCAGAAGATAGCGTAATACCTAACGGGTTCGGCATGATTTCCGATTTGCAAAACCAAATAGACTCGCTTGAAGCCTTATCAACTGATCAAAAAAGAATGCTCATAGAACTAGAAGCGAAACTAGAGTCTCGCTATGAGGAAATCTTTAAATACCGAATGGAAGCACAACGTTTGGGCAAAGAAAATGAAGATTTACGCCAACAACTTACGACGCTTTCGCGTACCCCTGAAAGCTAAGGTAAAAAAACGGAGCTAAAGCTCCGTTTTAAACAATGCACAGACTAGTCTTTAGGTGAGTTAGCTGCTGATTCTTCTTTAATTAAGTGCACATCCATTTGCGGGAATGGAATGCTGATGCCTTCTGCATCAAAACGTAATTTCACTTTTTCCATGGTATCTCGATAAACATCCCAGTAATCCGATGTTTTAGCCCATGGACGTACAACAAAATTAACACTGCTATCGGCTAGCTCTTGTACAGCAACAAGAGGAGCGGGTTCAGATAGTACGCGCTCATCCGTTTCTACAATTTCTTTTAGAATTGCTTTAGCTTTAAGAAGATCAGAGTCATACCCAATCCCAAAAACCATATCAACACGGCGCGTATCACGGCGTGAAAAGTTAGTAATGACGTTGCCATAAATAGGGCCGTTTGGAATGGTTACTTCACGACCATCACCCGTGCGCATGATTGTATTAAAAATAGTAATGCGCTCTGCCGTACCAGAGATACCGTTTACCTCAACAAACTCACCTTCTCTAAAGGGACGGAAAACTACCAGCATAACGCCCGCTGCAAAGTTTTTGAGGGAATCTTGCAAGGACAAACCAATTGCTAAACCGGCTGCACCGACTAACGCAATTAATGAAGATGTATTAACACCTAACTGATCCAGCGATGCCACAATTACAAAGAGCAATAACAAGGCATACATAATAGACATAACAAAATTGACTAGCATGCTATCCATTTTTGTTTTGCCAAGCAGCTTATTGATCACCGCCAAAATAATACTGATAACTAATCGGCCAATGATAAAAACAGCTAAGGCCATCACAATATTTATGGCCCAAGGCACTATGTAATCATTCTGTAATCCTTCGATTGTGCTCGGGTCAAAAAAATTCTGAAACAACTCGTCCATACCAACTCCATATTAAATTCAAATAATTACCACTTTACCACGTTGTTTACGGCCAATTAAGCAAACTAGATACGTGGAACTTTTTTTTTATCTTATGTTCTTACGTATCGGAAAAGGTAAAGGTCTGGCTCATTTCAGAGGAATCAGTACAATGTTAGACCTCTAAAAGGATGCTCTACAGAATGAAGAAAACAATGATAGCTGCGTGCTTTGCACTCGCGGCCTCCACCTCCTATGCCCAACCGGGGCATATTGCCGATGATGTATATGTATTTATTCACGGTGGACCTAGCAACCAGTACCGTATTACGGGACGAGTCCGCAGCGGTTCTGCGATAGACATACTGAAAAAAAGCAGTGATGGTAAATTTATTCAAATTCGCACTAGCACTGGCAAAGTAGGCTGGGCGGATGCCAACAATGTTGAAACGGGTGACAGTACACTGGCTCGTATGCCCAAACTTGAAAGTGAGCTAGAGAAAAACCAATCACTTATCAGCGAACAAACCACTGAAATTGCGACGTTACGGTCTCAGTTAGATATGTTTGAATCCGAAAACAGCACGTACTCAGGCCAACTAAGCAAACTACAAGCCGAAATCAAAGATCTGAATCACCAAATTGATAACATGGACGAGAGCAACCTTATGCGCTGGTTCACCTATGGCGGCATGGTAGCATTAGGGGGCGTTTTACTGGGGCTATTACTGCCTTACTTCCCGAAAAAGAAAAAGCGTAAGGACGAGTGGTACTAATCGCTATAAGCACAAAAAAGCCGACGTAACGTCGGCTTTTTTAGTTACGGGGCAACCCGCTATAAGTTATTACTCGTAATTCTCATCAAGCTTTAATGTTTCCAGTGAGTATTTACGAACAGTTCTAAGCAACTCTGGGTTCTCGATAAGAGATTGTCCGTAAGAAGGTATCATCTCTTTCATCTTAGCTTGCCACTCTGGCGATGCCATTCGGTCAGCGAAGCAGCGCTCTACCAAAGTAACCATCGTATCTACAGCAGTAGATGCACCTGGAGAAGCTCCTAGCAAAGCAGAGATAGATCCGTCCTCAGCAATGATCACTTCGGTACCAAACTCTAATTTACCGCCACCAGCGGGGTCTTTTTTGATGATCTGCACGCGCTGACCAGCATAAGACAACGTCCAATCTTCATTTTTGGCGTCAGGGAAAAACTTACGTAGCGCGTCAACGCGAGAATCATGAGATTGCAACACTTCGCTAATCAAGTAACGGGTTAAATCCATGTTGTTTTTACCCACAGACAACATAGATTTAATGTTATCCATTTTCACACTTTTCGGAAGATCAAAAATAGAACCCTGTTTTAAGAACTTCGTAGTAAAGCCTGCAAAAGGACCAAACAATAGCGCTTTTTCACCATTAATGATGCGAGTATCTAAATGAGGAACCGACATTGGTGGAGCACCAATCGGTGCTTTGCCGTAAACTTTCGCTAAATGCTTGCTAACAATTTCTGGCTTTTTACAGACTAACCACTGACCGCTTACCGGGAAACCACCGTAGCCGTTCCCTTCAACTATGTTCGACTTCTGTAACAGCGGCAATGCTCCACCGCCCGCGCCTAAGAAGACAAATTTAGCAACCACGGTTTCATGCTGACCGGATTTAAGATCCTTAATCTCTACTTTCCACTGTCCGTCAGGTTGCTTGACTAGATCTTTTACTTTACAACCTAACTTCATCGCAAAATTTTCTGAGCGATTCAGGCATTCAGCCATGTTACGCGCTAGCGAGCCAAAATCGACATCTGAGCCATAGCGTACACGCGTACCAGCTACTTTCTCATCAGGGCTGCGGTTTTGCATAACCAACGGCATCCATTGGCGCAATACCTCTGGATCTTCGCTGTATTCCATATCCTTAAACGCTACGGTTTGGCTTAACGTTTCATAACGCTTTTTAAGGAAGGCCACATTCTCATCACCCCAAACGAAACTTTGATGAGGTGTAGGATTGATAAACTGACGTGGAGTAGGAAGTGCTCCTTGTTTAACAAGGTATGCCCAAAATTGTAAGCTGACTTCAAAAGCCGTATTAATCTTAAACGCTTTTGTGGTGTCAATTGAGCCGTCTTTCAACATCGGTGTGTAGTTCAGCTCGCAATAAGCGGCGTGCCCTGTACCTGCGTTGTTCCAACCGTCTGTACTTTCTTGTGCTACATGATCCAGTTGTTCCACCATCATCATGTCAAGAGAAGGGTCTAGCTGTTTAAGGAGGGTTCCAAGTGCTGTGCTCATTGCACCTGCACCTACTAACAATACATCAACCGATTTAGCCGTCATCTCGATTTTCACCATTTATGATATAAATATGGGATTCGATGTACACAGATCCATGAAATATGGTGAGGGATTAGCCTTGTCATATTGCACTGCAGCGAAGCTTTTGGCATCACAGCGATATGTGCACTGCCTCAGTATATTCATACGCAATCAAACGCGCGTAAACAAGTAAATGCTTACTATTACTCAAGCTCAATGGCGCTGAATTATACCCAATCTGAAATAAATGTCTTATGAATTTATCTGCTAACTATTTAACCATTCGTCGTATATATAACCCTACATAATATAGGTACAAAAGTACTAGTCGAATACCTAATTCATTAATTTTGAATACTTTTTCATCAATTTTTAGATAACTGATGATGCCACGCTCTACCCTACTTGCCCATAAGTTATCTACACACTTATACACAAGATAAGTGCATAAGTTTCATCATAGGTTTTTCCAATTAGCCATATAAAGATTAGTCATTGGCCTCATCCAAAGGTTTCCTGCTTTAATATAATTAATTCAAAGGAGACAATTATGGAACGTATTACGATTTTTGGCCGTCCAGGCTGTGGTTTTTGCACACGCGCAGTGCAATTATGCAAAGATAAAAATTTTGACTTCCGATATGTAGACATTCATGAAGAAGGCATCACGAAAGCTGATTTGGAAAAAAGCGTCGGCAAACCGGTAGAAACAGTGCCACAAATTTTTCTTGGCAAGGAACCTATCGGTGGCTACACCGAATTTGCAAAAAAAGTTGCTGAAATGGGTGTCTAGGGTCTAAAGTGTAAGTTAAATAAATACTAACGAGGTGAAGACATGATCTTAGCAACAATTGCTTTTATTGGCGCTTCCGTAGCTGTAGCGGCGTTTTTAGGGAAAATATTGTTTGCGGAACATCAAAATCATCAAGGATCATTACAGCCTATTCGTATCAAAAGTGACGAAAAAAGGCCGGTAAAGCGTCGCCGTTAAGTGGAATCGGAACTAATTGCACTTTTTTCGCTTTTTGCGAATACATAATTTCACTATCACTCGTTAGTTGCTCGACATTGAGCAAATAACAAACAAATTAAAGGTAACTGGCAGCCAGTTACCTTTTTTAATGCCCTTCGCACCCTTTTTACTAGGGTGTAGGCTCAATTGACGCGGTTGGGCCCGAGCCGTTCCACAATCTCGCAGCAAGCCCGCTCATCCTAATTGTAGGTGAGCACGCCGCTTTCTCTAACGTCTCAATAGACCCCCACACATTACATTGCTTTTTAGCGCGAGTAATACCGGTATAGACAAGCTCTCGACTGTTTACTTGGCTAGTCGGCGTGAGCACAAGCGTAACTTGATCGAACTCTGAGCCCTGACTTTTATGTACAGTCATTGCAAAAACCGTTTCATGGCTCGGCAAGCGACTGGTTGAAAAGCGCACTAGTTTGCCTCCTAAATCAAACCAGACTTTTAAGCGGCCAGTTGCCTCATCCGGCAAGGCGACACCTATGTCACCATTAAATAAGTTTAACGCGGGCTCATTCCGGGTAATCATAACGGGACGCCCCGCATACCAGCGTCCCTTTCTGCTAATGCGTTGTAATGCTTCAAGTTGTAGCTCAAAGGCTTGGTTAATCGCTTCTACACCCCATGGGCCACGTCTTAGGCCACACAGTACTTTAAAACGATTGAAAGCCAATAGCACAGAAGCTGGTGCTTGCTGCTCGCTCACGGCTTTTAAATAGTCGGTGTAACCTTGCTGCATATGTTGAAGCAACGGTTTTACATGATCATCCTGCATAGGTAATAAATGAATATCATCATACCCTTGCGCAAAAGCCTGACGCACCGCACGACGGTCACCGCTGTTAACCGCTCTAGCCAAGGCACCTATACCGCTGTTCGCTGAAAAACGATAACTGCGCTGTAATAACGATACGGCATCAGCAAACGTTGAAGGCATACCTTGTTCAACCGGAACACCACACGTTTGCAGTAACAATTGCTGCATTGCAGGGGTTTTAACACACCTGGCTGGCCTTGCGCATAAATCGCCCATCACGCTGCCCGCTTCAACTGAGGCCAGCTGCTCTTTATCCCCTATCAGAACTAAGCGTGCCTGCTCAGGTAATGCCTCTAGCAGGCTCGCCATTAATGGAAGGTCAATCATGGAGGCCTCATCGACCACTAACAAATCTAAGTGCAGCGGGTTATCAGCATTATATTGATAATGATGCACATTAGGTCTGGCGCCGAGTAATCGATGCAATGTGACCCCTACATCGGGTATCAGGCTGGTAACACTTTCAGGAACAGATAACTGGTGCTTCGCCTGTGCAATAGATTCTGACAAACGGGCCGCCGCTTTACCCGTTGGAGCGGCTAGTCGAATAACGGGGTGAATATCAGGGTTGTGCTCAAGCACACTTTGCAGATAGATCGCCAACATACGTGTTACAGTGGTTGTTTTCCCTGTACCCGGCCCACCACTAATCACAGAGACACGCTGTGCTACAGCCGTTGTCGCCGCTACTTTTTGCCAATCAGGCTGCTCATTTGGTTGAGCAAATAATGCCTGTAAATGCACCGTCAGTTGCTCAGGATTAACAACCCCCTCACCTGCTAGAGAAAGCAGTTTACGTGCTACTTGGCACTCATACTGAAAATACTGGTACAAATACACTCGGTCTTGATTCAACACTAAAGGAGTCAGCTCGTCGCCAGTGCCTAAAACAGTTTCATCCACTAACGCCGACATACTCGCCGTATCTGAAGGTAAAAGCGCTCTCAAAGGCTCTCTAACACTCATCGGCCAATACGCAATGAGTCCCATCAGCGAGTCAATCCGAACACAAATGTGACCGTCCCCTAAATGTCGACTTACAATAGCGGCCAGAGCAAGCAATGACTGATTGACGCTAGGATGCTGTTGCTTCAACCAACGAGAAAAGTGTAAATCAACTGGGCGTATGAGCCTTAGCTCTAATAACTCATCCAGCAATTGCATGTGTTACACCTTCTGTAAACAGTTGATCCAAAGCCTCTATAAGCGCCTTTTTAGGCTTGGTGAAAAATACACCATTCCCGGGGTGCTCAGCGTGTAGCCCCCGTAGAAAGAGGTAATATACACCGCCTATGTCACGATCATAGTCATAGCCGGGCAAGCGCACTTTGAGCAATCGATGCAGTGCCAACGTATAGAGCACATATTGAAAATCATACCGATGCTCGCACATTGCCTCCTCCATCGCCGCTGTTGAATACTCCTCAACCTGGTCACCTAAATGGTTCGATTTATAGTCCAATACATAATACTGTCCACGGTGGCGTAACGTTAAATCGATATAACCTTTGAGCATGCCTTGTACGGTTTCAAACCGGAGATCTCCCGCCTGCTTCGCAAGTGGGTCATACTTTGCGAGTAAACGATTAACTACGCCGGCATGAATAGGTTTAAAGGGAATAATAAATTCCATTTCGACCAGTCGGTTTTCCAAACTAATATCTGCAAGGCAAAAATGATCGGGGTTAAGCGGTATACGCACGGCGGCTAACAAATAATCCCTCAGCACAGGCACCCAGCGCTCATCATAGCCTGCCAGCGGCAATTGATCGGTTAACACCGCCTCGGCGGCTTCAGCCGTTAGTTGGCTGAAATCAATTTCTTCAAATAAAGTATGTAAAAACGTACCCGCTGTGGCACCTCTGGGAAAGGTGAAGATACTGTCCGGCGGCTCAATCAAATCTTCTAATTCTGCATCAAACAATGAGGCCGACCTCGGCTCCGATGTCACGTTTTCTGGTGAGTATGCCCCGTCAGTGTTGTCGTTTTCAGACTCATGAATCACCTCCAAATCTAGATGCAACTCTGATATTGGCTCAAAGTGATTCGAAGGCGGCGCTTCATGCCCCACATGATCATGAAAACGACTCAGTGCCGAATAACTGCTCATCCGCCAATCTCGCTCTACGGGCGCACTGAATATTCGCGCTTGATAGACAGGCTTGGAGGAATCGTTGTCGGCAAACATATCCTGCGTGCTAGGTATCTGTACCATCTCAGGAGGAGAATCAACCCTGAAGCCTTTTTCGGCATTGGACAATTGCTCTAAGCCTTCTTCAAGGCTGGATTGAGACATTAAAAGATATCCCAGAGCACTTTTTTCAGTAGTGCCCTGCTTAGAATTGCCATAACGTATATTGCTAACGCCTAAAAAGCAGGCATGCACAGCCCGAGTCACAGCCACATAAAGTAGACGTAAATCTTCCGCTAAGCGCTCTTTTTCAACTTGCTCTTTAACATCGTCATCCGGCGCCAAATCAAAAATAGTTTGCCCAGCGTCATTGTGGTACAAGGCACCACTGGCGGCTCGATAACGGCAGATAAAAGGAAGATACACGAGCTCATACTCTAAGCCTTTGGACTTATGAATCGTAATGACGGTAACGCGAGAACGGTCGCTTTCTAGACGCAGCTGCTGCTCAGCTGAATTATGGTTTGGGCTATGCAGATGCTCAGTAAGCCAACGAATAATGCCTTGCTCCCCTTCAACCTCCTGACTTGCCTGCTGCAAAAGCTCAGCCAAATGCAAAAAGTCTGTCAAGCGCCGTTCTCCTTGGTCAGCTTGCATTAACCGGGAAGTGAGGCCTCGTGTGGCTAACAAATGATGCACCATAGGCAATACACCTAAACGCAGCCATAACTGACGATACTCAATAAACTCGTCAACGAGTTGCTCCCACGCCAACTCGTCTCGGATAAGTTGATCGATATCAGTCATGGACAAACAAAACAACCCAGTGGCTATCGCTGCTCGCAGTTTACGCTCGTCAGTAGGTTCTAATACAGCTTGCAAAATAAACAGCATTTCGCTGGCTTCTACTGTGGTATACACACTGTCGCGGTTCGACAAAAAAACAGAGGCGACACCTTTGTTACGAAGAGCCGATTGAATTTCGCCCGCTTCTCGGCGATCCCTTACCAGCACAGCTATATCGCCCGGTTTAACTTGCTTGTCACCTATTGTGTAGCGCTGATCGTTCAATACAGTTGCAATATGGCTGGCCGTAGACTCTGCAAAATTTGATAAATAATCGCGAGTCTGTAACAGCTCTGAGCTTAACCACGCGGTTAACGCAGGTTGTGGCTGACCATCAAACAGAAACGGTTGTTTGTCAGCTTTACCGGCAGCCCTTACGGGCACAAAAGGAATATCATCCGAGTAGATAAAGGGAGCGTCTGACTGCTCAAACAGTGTATTGGTTGCGCACACCATGGCGCTAGATGAACGCCAATTCGTTTCTAACGTGTAATGCGCATCTACCGACCGTCGCGCTTGCATATAAGTAAAGATATCCCCCCCGCGAAACGCGTAAATCGATTGTTTTGGGTCACCAATCATTAAGAGTGCAGTCGCTGGGTCGGTATAAATATCACTAAAAATTTGGTACTGCAGGGGATCGGTGTCTTGAAATTCATCGATCATTGCAATGGGATACTGATGACGAATGGTCTCCGCCAGTTTGCTTCCTCCAGAAGCTTGTAGCGCACTGGCAAGCCGAGTCAACAAATCATCAAAGGCCAACAGCTGATGCCTTGCTTTTTCGTATTGTAAACGGCCCCGGATACGCTCCAATGCGATCGACTCAATCACCCCTTTAATAGGGACTTCTGCCGTTAGCATCTGCTCAATGCTATCGAATACGGGATGGGTTGGGGCTGTTTTCCCTTCAGGTGTATTCGCGTGTAGCTCGCTAGTTCTAAAATAATTCAATTCATTTAACGGCAGTTTTGCGAACTCATTATCCACAAAAAACGCTATTTTCTCTAAACGCCCGGGAACATGATTAGATCTGTATTTTGCTTTTTTAATGCCAGAGGTGGCGATAATCTCAGCTAGATCATCAGTATTACTACGCCAAACCTGTTTAAAAGCCTCTCGGGCTTGCTGAGAAACTGCCCACTCCGCTTCAAGATCAAAATGACTATAGTCTGGCTCTACAGTCACATTGCTCATGCCCAATAAGCTCTTTATCGACTTTAATAAGACCTCAGGGGTTTTAAATTCATCTAATACCGCATTAGCTAAGCTACCTGTAAGCGGATACACCAAATTACGCCATACATCGAGTAGAGCTTGGCGCACTAAGGGTGCATCATCGGGAGTAAGCTCTTGATTAAAGAGTGCCCCACTCTCAAAAGCATGCTGTTTGAGCATGCGCTGACAAAAACCATGTATGGTAAAAATGGCCGCTTGGTCCATTTCAGCCGCAGCCAGCTCCATTAACCTAGCTTTTTCACGATGATTATCCGTTTGTGCAAGCAAGCTTTGCAAAAAAGGGTCCGATGTTTCACCACTCATAAACGCTATACGCGCTTCACGTATGCGTTGCCGTATACGGTCTCTCAGTTCTTGAGTAGCGGCTTCTGTAAAAGTCACTACTAGAATTTGCTCAACGCCCAACGGGGTATTTTCTTGCGCTTGTTCGCCTCGTTTACCCAAGCCAAGTAATAATCGAAGATAAAGTGCCGCTAGTGTAAACGTCTTGCCCGTTCCAGCACTGGCTTCTATTAAGCATTGCCCCTGAATAGGCAGTGTAACGGGATCTAGCAGTTGGGTTTTCATTCTTGGTTTAGCTCCAAATAGCGCGCCATCCCATCAAACAAGGCTCGTTGGTTTTTCAATAACCCCGGCTCGAAATGCGCCCATTCAGGGTAACTACGTTGAACATAAAGGCTCGCCCATTCACCGGATTGCGTACTTTCAAATTTTTCACGGGCCTTTTTAAGTACAAACTCTTCCCCCTTACCAGCCAAATCTAAGAGAAAATAACCCGAATCAGGTAGCCAGCTAACCGGAAAGCACAAGCCATCAACATACGTTGTTAACAAACGAACTAATTGCTCTTTCGCTTCGGCACTAGGAACGGGTTGCAACTTAACTAGATCGCTTAACCCTCGAAAATAAGTAGGCTTGTCATAGCCTGCAGCACAGGTTGCCAAATGTTGAATCCAGCTAGCAAAAACATGCTTTCCTGACACTTTAACCACATCAAACTTTAGAAAATGATCAGGATACGATTGATCTATCCATCCCTGAAGCGTGAGCGATTGCTGGCTTGTTAATTGCAAATTTAAGTCAACCTCAACCCGAGTCGGTTGAGAAGTTGTCATGAACGGTTGAAGCTTTTCGTGTAGTTCACTGACATCCTTAATCCGCTGGGCTAACTCTCTTTGTCCAGCAATACCCACCGGTAGCAGACCCGTTTGTGTAACAAACTCGCCAACCTTGGCTAAGTCATTTTGATTTAATGATGCCGTCAGAAGTTGCTTTCTGAGTAGATAGTTAGACAAGCCGGCGGACTCAAAAGGCTCTTCTTCACTCAGCACATCAGCCTCTGTACTAAAGAAAATTTGCAATCGCCTCTCAAAGAAGAAGCGGATGGGGTCACGATAAAAACGTATTAAGTCAGATAGCTCTACTACCTCTAGCTCGGGGGGATCTAGTTTTCGTGTCAGAAATGACGTCACAGGAGAACTTTCGTGGGCCGACAGCCATCGTTCGTTATAGCTGAACAAGCGCTCACTCTCGTCGGGCAGAAAATACGATGCGCTATAAGCGGTTAATGGATGCACCGTCGTGATCTCCTTGATGAGATCACCCGAGGTAATGTGGGAGTCTGATGCCGCACCATACGCCTGATCACAATATTCCAACAGCTCACTTACAAGCACAGAAGGAACCCGTGGGCTATTATCAGCAATAGAACGGCCAACATAACTGATATATAGAATATCGCGCGCGGACAGCATCGCTTCTAAAAAGAGGTAACGGTCATCATCTCGGCGCGAACGATCCCCTTTGCGCGGGTGTTCAACCATTAAATCAAACCCCATTGGCGGCAGCGCACGAGGGTAATCGCTATCATTCATGCCCAAAAGACATACCACTTTAAACGGAATGGCGCGCATTGGCATTAACGTACAAAAGTTAACCTGCCCTGATAAGAAACGCTGTGTCGATCGTTGGTTACCTAAATGTTCCTTCAGGTAATCCTGAATCACTTCAGCTGGTATAGCAGCTTGGTAGTGCACTTCACTGATCGTTTCGCGCAATGATTCTAACGCTTTATAGATCAATTCCAGTGCTTCTTGGTCTCGTTCATCTGCCACGTATAAACGATGAGTTAGCGCATGAACCTGTTCAATCCACTCATTTGCCGTTAAAGACTGAGCGAATAACAAGCGAACATCAGACAATACCTGTAGAAAAGCCGCTAATTGACCTAATGCAGCCGATGATATCCCTGTGACCCCACCGTAAGGCGCAATGGACTGCCAGAGATCTTCAACATCTCCCATGGCATACCCACAAAACAACCGATCCATACCAAATTGCCAGCTGTTTTGATGAAAAGATACCCCGTCTAAGTCTTCGCGGGATTGTGAATCTAACCCCCAATGAATACCAGACTCATCAACCCAACGGCGAAGCTGTTCGAACTCCGCAGCAGATAAATCAAAGCAACGTAACGTCGCTGGAAGCTCTAGTAAGTCTAAAATTTCAGGCGCACCGAAACGGCTTTGATTAAGTGATATAACACTCAAAAAATTTGCGATAAGAGGAATTTCTTGATCTGCAGAGCGATCCGAAATGGAATACGGCAAATACGCATGCTCAGAAGCATTACCAAACACCGCATCGATATAAGGAGCATAACTGGCCACATCTGGCATCATCACAATAATATCGCGAGGTTTCAGTGAGTCATCAGCCTCAAACATGGCCAGCAATTGATCCTGCAAGACTTCAACCTCTCGCATAGCACTGTAGTTTGAATGGACTTGAATGCTTTTATCCTGGGCAAAGCTTTGAAAGCTAAAATCGTCACTTTCGGATGCACAAGTACGGTTGTGTAACTCAAGAATATCCGATTGCACTGCATGTAATAGCGAATCGTAATGCGGCTCACCGAACAACCCTACTTCCTCTAAAGACATCTGCTGGATCATATGGAGATAATCCCGGCCTAACTTACCCATCGAACTGAGTAATGGATGCCCAGAATCATAATGATGACTCTCAGGATCAATCCCTTTCCCTAACCAAAGCCGGTTTAGTTTAGCGAGATAACTTGGGTCGATAATATCACCCCAGTAATGCCGGCACGGATTGGCAATCATCAGATGAACATCAACCGTGTTCCCTAATGCTACTAAGGCTTCCAAGTAGTTTTGCGGTAATGCCGATATACCAAAAACAAAAATGCGAGGAGGAATACCTGCCAAGTCTGATGTGCGAGCCGACAGTGCTTTAACGAAGGTTTCATACATATTGGCTCGATGCCAATGAGGTAAACCCCGGGCTTGCGTATCAGCAACAAGAGCCCGCCATAAAACAGGCTGCCACGCATCATCACCGGTTGCCGGTTCGCTACTACCTGATTCCCAGCTAGCTATCCAGTCTGGACGGTATACAAGGTATTGATCGTAAAGGTCCGCTATTTTGACACACAGGTGGTAGTGTCTAAGCGGGTTGCTATCTTGTTCCAAATACGAATGCAGGACTTCAAAACCTGAGTCTTTAATCACATTTGGTAAAATGCGCATCAAAACCCACGTCATCGAATCTTTATTGTACGCCGAACGTTTAGGAACATCGTCCAAAACACTAACAAAAACTTTCCACAGAAAGCTTGCCGGTAACGGGAACTCTATATTGGCGGCTATGCCCAGTTGCTCCGCCAACTCCAACTTGAGCCACTGCGCCATGCCTGGACTTTGCACAAGAATTTGATCAGGTAAAAATGGATCATCAAGCGGCGAACGCTTGACCATTTCAACCAATAAATCACGTAAGTGATCTAGCGCGTTAGAGTGATAAACATACAACATGCAAGATCCCTTTGAAGCTAACAATACAAGTTAAGGTGGTATGTAACAGCGTGATGCTAGGACGGCGGACTATCCTCGCTCGATGTGGAAGTCTCTACAAAGTGATAGCCTTCTTCTTGTGACCAAAAGTCTTTGCCCTGCTCAACACGAATAACGCCCGCAAAACGATCTTGTAAATAAACGACCGCATCTTCTAATGTATCTATATCGCAAAGCATTACACCGCCGCGGTCGTTTTCTGTCGTAAATAAATAACTTTTCATGTCCGCGTTAACCTTTTATAACTCAAGAAATACAACCGAATTCTGCAACTTATTTTACTGAAACTTGCTACTTTCAGCCATTGGTAAATCCTTGTTTTGTGTGCGAATATGAGACTTACGTGAACGATTCTTCTTAGCAGGCCACCGCCCATGCAGCATTCGCTAACCACCTTAACGACTCTGGTCCAAGAAATCTCTGGGGCTGAAAACGCCATGAGCGCCATGCAAGTTATTGTCGCGCGCCTAAGCCACATCATGGAAGTACCGGTGTGCAGCTTGTACCTTAAGTCGCCTACACGCTCTAAGCTAATATTAGCGGCAACCCAGGGCCTTGCCGAATCTTCCATCGGAAAAATCAAACTGAGTATAGACGAAGGCTTAGTTGGCACCATCGCCGCTACGAAGCATACGTTAAACTTAGCGAATGCTCCCGCGCATGAAAAGTATGCGTTTTTCCCACAAGCACAAGAAACCCCGTACCGCCAATTTATGGGGGTTCCGCTCATCCACCTACGCCAGCTCATTGGTGTACTTGTAGTTCAAGGCACAGCTAAGAAGCCTTTTTCACAAGAAGCTGAAGCATTTTTAGTGACTATCGCCTCTCAGCTAGCTGGCACCTTATACAATATTCAGAAATCCGGCGAGTGGATCACTACACGTAAGCCCAAAAGGCTTTTCAAACGCTACTCAGGTATTGCAGGCTCTGCTGGGATTGGCATAGGTGAGTTAACACCGCTGCATACGCATATCGACCTTAAACAAGCGCCCGAAATGCAAGGGGCGGGCATTTTAAAAGAACGTAAACAATTCGACAGCGCACTAGACTCTGTTCGGGATGATCTTGACTTAGGCGCTAACCGAATTGAGAAAGAGCTGCCTGAAGATATCCTATCGCTCTTTGGCGTTTATCGAATGATGCTCGAAAGCCCTGAGTTACTTGATAGTACACGGGATTTAATTGCTCAAGGCTGCAGTGCTCAGTGGGCCGTTCGAGAAACAGCTCTCAAGTTAGCGAGCTCTTTTGAGCAAGCTGACGACCCATATTTGAAGGCTCGCGGGGAAGATGTGCGTAACATCGCTATTAAACTCATGACCCAAATGGCCCGCAAAGAACAAACCGAATCCCCCGACAAAACAACGCCTGTTATTTTGGCGGGTGAGCTCATTAGTATTGCCGATTTATCAGCGTATCCATCGGATCAAATCCAAGGGATTATATGCCGGTCAGGCTCAGCTTTATCGCATACGTCAATCGTTGCAAACGCGCTAGGTATTCCTGCCATAATGGGCGTGTCTGACCTAGATATAAAACGCTACAAGGGTAAACAAATCGTCATCGACGCAGGCCGCGGTGAGATTATTATTGCACCGCCTGAAGAGATGGTCGCTGAATACCAGCGAATCAAAGATACAGAGCAGCAATTCAACCAATCGCTGGCTGGTCTAAAAGACTTACCTGCCGTCACGACTGACGATTTCCACGTCAGCTTATTCACCAATACCGGTTTATTGGCTGACGTCTCGCCAGGATTGCGTAATGGTGCCGAAGGTATTGGGCTTTACCGCTCTGAGATCCCTTTTATGATCCACGATAATTTCCCAACAGAAGAGGAACAATACCTCGTCTATAAAGAAGTTATCGATGCCTACAGCCCTCGTCCAGTATCAATGCGAACGCTTGATATTGGTGGTGACAAACAGCTGCCTTACTTTGATTTCAAAGAAGAAAACCCTTATTTAGGGTGGCGCGGTATCCGCTTCACACTCGACAACACCACACTACAAGTCACTCAATTGAGGGCTATGGTCAGGGCTGCGCATGGGCGCGAGAACTTAAAAATCTTGATCCCGATGGTTAGCCGGATAGATGAAGTCAAAACGATTAAGGAGCTGCTTAATCAGGTCATCTCTGAACTCGTTGCCGAAGGTAAACAAGCCATCATGCCCAAGCTAGGCATTATGATTGAAGTGCCATCAGTTCTCTTGCTCTTAGATAAAATAGCACCCTATATCGACTTCGTTTCTATCGGTTCTAACGATTTAACTCAATACTTGTTAGCCGTCGATCGTAACAATCCCAAAGTATCGCGGCTGTTTGACAACCTCAACCCTGCGGTCTTAAGTGCTTTGTACTTCATTCGTAAAAAGTGTGCAGCCTTACAGCTGCCGGTTTCATTATGTGGTGAAATGGCGGCAGATCCTGCGTCTGTACTTTTATTAGTCGCTATGGGGTTTGATCGCTTGAGCTTAAGCGCACATCGAATCCCTAAAATTAAGTGGCTTATCCGCAATATTAGCCGCGCCGACGCTAAAAAACTGCTCGCTAAAGTAGAGTCTGCTGAAGATGAGAGCGAAATACGTAAAGTGCTCAACAAGAAACTGAAAGAGCTAGGCCTGTAAACAATTAATTTTGATAGCTTTTATAATCGTCTCAAGAAATCAACAACTTGGACGATATATAAATCTATTAGCTCGTTTTCATTAAAACTGTTAAAACATCGACATTCACAGCAGAATTTCGAATCGGTGTTAAACTGATTAAGCAAGACAGCAACATCTAATATTAGAGACCGATTATGAATTACGACGATCTTTTTGTACTGGTCATCGAACCATCAAAAGTACAAAGGACCATTATTGTTAATCATCTTAAAAGTTTTGGTATTCATAAAATCGATGAATACGATGGTGCTGCACAAGCATTAGAGGGCATGCAGACTCAACTACCTGACTTGGTAGTTTCATCTATGCACCTCCCTGATATGACTGGAACTGATGTTGTGACACTGATGCGCAAAGATGAGCAATTGGCGCACATAACTTTTTTATTAATCTCGTCTGAAACGCATTACCGATACTTAGAGCCAATACGTCAATCTGGGGCTATTGCAATCTTACCTAAACCCTTTAGCCGTAAAGACCTGCTGTCTGCACTACAAAGCACACTGCTCTACCTATCGGATCAAGACACAGAAGCCAGCTATACCGAAGAAGAGTTTGAGGAACTACGTATTCTAGTCGTAGATGACAGCAAACTCTCACGCAACTATGTATGTAAAATTTTGCGTAATATAGGTGTAGAAACTATCTTAGAAGCCAACGATGGCAATGAGGCGATTTCTCAAGTCGAAAACCAAGCATTTGACCTCATAATCACCGACTACAACATGCCTAATTTAGATGGCCGAGAAATGGTCGAAAAAATCAGACAAAATAGTGACCAAGCAAGTGTCCCTATTATTATGATCACATCCGAGCAAAACCCAGAGCAGCTAACCGCTATTCAAAAATCCGGAGTATCCGCTTTGTGTTCAAAGCCTCTTTCCTATGAGATGGCCAAACGCATTATTGAGCGGCTTGTGCTAGATAAAAGCGATTATTAACGCCCTTTTATTCAATTAAATACAAAAAAGCCGACTCGTTTAAGAGCCGGCTTTTTTGTATTTAATTAGCATTGTTCGCCTGCTAAATGCCTACAACAATAGCTTATCACTCACTTAAAAGGGCATCCGGATTAAAGCCCATGATCAATGCACCCCAATGCTGCCCATTCACATATAAAGGAATAGAAAGGTCATTAAGCACTTCACCCGTATCTCGTATAAACGTCTGCAGCAAAAACGGACTAGTGTGGGAGGCCCTGCGCTGCTCAGCTCTGTTGCCATCAAATTTACGGCGATGACGACTTTTCAAGTTATCCACCTCAAAATTGCCGGTCATTGCGTTGGATACTTTTGTGTGATGCGCTGCTGCATAGCCATTTCTATCTACGGCTATGGCATAAATAAACTCTGACCGCTCAGCGATAAAGCTATCAAACAGAGGACGCATCACCCCTTCGTAAGCCGACGCATAAGAAACATCAAACTTCTCGGGCAATTGCTGCGGGTTGAGTCGTTTGTAATTCATATCAAATATATTCTGCCCAGAATCGGCTAGCTGCTGCAGTGCCTGTTGTGTTTTCTGTGCCCAGCCCCGTCCTGCCTGAATCATACT
Organism: Neptunomonas sp. CHC150; assembly: GCF_030397555.1. Taxonomy (NCBI): domain Bacteria; kingdom Pseudomonadati; phylum Pseudomonadota; class Gammaproteobacteria; order Oceanospirillales; family Oceanospirillaceae; genus Neptunomonas; species Neptunomonas sp. CHC150. The sequence continues at coordinate 229,427 of NZ_JAPNXU010000012.1, read as the reverse complement.
TTCAAAACCGCCATAACCGATAATAAAGCGAGAAAGCAGCTCTTGCGTTTCCTCAGTAGCCACTTCAAGATCAGATGAGTGCTTCTGTGACTCCCTCATTTCATTATCAATATCACGAGCGATAGAGGTGATTTCAGTTACATGGCCATGTGATTGTTTATTACTATAAGAAAGCTCATCAATGGCCGCACTGATACCTGACAACTCGCCATTAACCGCCTCAAAGTCTTTAACCAAACTCATAAACTGTGAGTTTGTATTCTCAATAAAGCCCTCTGTGTTATGCACATACTCCCGGATATTATCAGCACGAGAGCGCGTGTATTCCATGAGGCTCCCCATTTGGCTGATGTTCTTATCTATTTCACTGGTCGCGACGCTCACTTTTTGTGACAGCGTACGAACTTCATCGGCCACCACTGCAAACCCTCGCCCTGCATCACCGGCTCTTGCCGCCTCAATGGACGCGTTCAGGGCTAACAAGTTTGTCTGGTCAGAGAAGTCTTGAACCATAGATAAAATTTTAGTGATGTTGTCCGAGTTATCATTCAACTGCTGAACCGTATCTTGGAAATTAGTTACCAGTTCGCTTATTGACCTAACTTGATCCTGAACTTTCATTAACTCATCACTAGAACGGCGTACGTCAGTCATGTTTGAACTATTCTGCTCACTGATACGCATCGTTGTGGCGGCCACTTCCTGTACAGCCTGAGAGGCTTCCTGGCTTGACTGGAAGACAAGCTGGGCCCGCTCTTCTTGCTTGGTGACCGATTGGCTGGCCTGGGAAAGTACCTTCTGCATTTTGGTGGCACACAAAGCAACGCTCACCGTTCGACGTCGAGATTCCGAAATCATTTTTTTAAGGCGCGAAGAAAATTCATTATAGTTACGGGCCATGTCACGAATTTCATCGTAGGTAAACTCGGGCAACGTAACGGAAATGTCCCCATCGTTGTCTTTAATTTGCTTTAATACGCCAGTTATTGCTTTGATTGGCCTTAAAAATAAATGCCGCATAAAAAAGATAGTGAACAAAGCGGCTGCTGCCGCAAACCCAATCGTCACCAGACCCCATATCATGAAGCTGTCGATTTGCTCAACTAAACTCATACGTAATGGATTAGCTAACTCAGCGCTAACCAATAAAGACTTCATTTCATTTACATAATGCCAACCGATCAGCAACATGACGAAATGAGGAGATAATAAAAAAATAACATTTCCGACTATTTTCTTAGTTAACGAGTTAAAAAACGTGCGCTCAACCGATGCGTATAAACTCATAATAAATCCTGAAAGTTGTGATGGGTATCTAGCTACTTCAGTAAAGCCGAGGAAAGGACGTTATCAATGTAGCCGTTATTTTTATGGTTACTTGTTCCATCGGCTTAACATTGAAAAAGTGTAGTTTAAAAGGCGCCTTTTTCTAGGCGTCACGGCAAAACAAGACCAAAGCACTAACTGGTATGACCTAAATCAAATATTTGGGGGCATCAATATTGAAAATCACCAAAGCAACCAAGATGATCGATCTTGAAAAAACTGCTTCCACTGACGGTATTCGGGACAGAACTTTTCCACATTTTCCCAAAATGCTAGAGAATGGTTAAACTCAACTAGGTGAGCAAGTTCATGAATAATGACGTAATCAATCGCCTCTTCCGGGGCCATAATGAGCCGCCAATTTAAAGCTATTTCCCCTTTCGATGAACAGCGCCCCCACATACGTTTGAAATTGGCTGTTTTTACGCAATGGGGAGTAAGCTGCATCTGCCCTGCCCAAAAATGAGTACGCTGTTGAAAAAACAGCTCGGCTTGCTCATGCAACCATGCCTTCAAGATCAAAACAGCCGCCTCTTCAGGGGCTTTTTTTACCCGCGTGCTAATCAATGCATCAACCCCCTCTTCGGTTAGCTCAACATATGACTTAGCCACCGTCGCAACCGAGAAACTGAAGTGTAAAGACTGGCCTCTTAACAGCACGCGGCTTTGTTCAACAGGGTCAGGCAAATGAATCCTCATTTGCTCACACTGACTGGTTAAGTGCTTTTCTATCCATTCAATTCGCGATTGGATAAAGCTTAGCACCCATGCTCTGGATGTTCTTAGCGGAACACGCACTAGCAACTCACCGTGGCGAATTTCCAACGCTGCTGTTTTTCGTCGGCTGAATCGCACATCAGGCTCGTATGGTTCACCATTAACCATAATTGTGATGGGCTGTTTAAGCACGCGTGCGTTCATATAAAATATGGTACGTCCTTGAGTGTGTGATTCAAACACATGATGAATAAAGATGATGCAGTTAACTGTTGCTACCGTTTAGCAGACAAACGCTTTACACCACGGTAAAAGTGTCGATAGGCAAAAGTATACGTTTTTTGCAGGGGTGACGCCGTTTTACCCTGAGGCAAATATTCTAAGCGCTCGTAAGCAGTTAACCAAGCTGGCGCAACAGCTGCCAACTCGGGGTAATAAGCCACAACCCGCTCTAAATAACGGCGCAATGTTTCCTCTTTTTTGCGCCGTAAGCGTCCGTCCTTTTGCTCTAGAAGACGTGACACCTTTTCAATATCGCGACTCCTAGCGTTTAGGTAGTGGTCTTTTTTACGTAATAACCACCATAGCGTTACCGCAAGAAACACACTAACAGGCAGGACAACCAAGGCGATTAACGCAAGACGATTTTTACCGCTCAGCCAATCACTCAACAGTAATTGTTGTGTTTCATGATACCCCAAAATCCACCTGTGCCAACGATAGTTAACCGCATCATAGCGTAATCGCAAATCACCTACCCACGACCAACGCTTTTCCCAACGAATGAGAGATGCAGCAGAGTCAGCCGCAAAATTTGTATCGTCGCCAAAAAGTTGGTCGAAAGATTGCTCAATACGCTCAGGAGCAACAAAGGCTGTCGGATCTAATCGAATCCACCCTTCTCCCTGCTGCCAATACTCGACCCACACATGCGCCTCAAATTGGCGAACCAACATATATGACTCGTAGGCATTCCACTCACCACCTTGGTATCCCCCAACCAATCGCGCTGGAATACCCGCTAGGCGCAACATATAAGCGGTGGCCGATGCGAAATGCTCACAAAAACCAGCTTGTGTATCGAACAGAAAAGCATCTTGCTGATCGGCGACTAATACAGGTGGCGATAGGGTGTAACGAAACGAACGATTAAATAAATTGTAAATCTGCTCAATAATTTCGGAATGACTCAAACGCTGTTCCCGCCACTGAGCCACCAATGCACGCGTCTTAGGATTCCCACCATTGGGCACCGCGGTATAACGTTCAGCCCATTTGAGCTCTGTTTGAAAGAAACGGTCACTTACTACACTACTTGCCTGATACGTAAAGCGGTTGTCCAAGGGTTTAATTGCGCGTGTGGTTTTATTGCTAGCCAACTGTATTTGCTCACCACTCACCTGTGTGGGGTAGTCCAATAAAAATAACCATGGGTTAGCTGATGGCTCCGCTATCACTTGGTACTGATAGCGATTTTCTGACCTAGTTCCACTGGGCGCAACGGTGGCTTCACGTCGTAAAAAATCATCCATAAACCACTGTTCACCGTCAAAGCGGCTCAACGTCATGGCCCGCCAATAACGATCTTGACGCGGCGGGGGCTGGTCTCCTTCAAAAGACACTCGAAAGGCGACAGCGTCTGAGCGGGTTAAACGACCCACTTGACCGGGCGATATACTCTCCGAGAGCCCAGTTTTAGCAGCACCATTTTTATATTCCACGCTCCACAAAGGACCTATCCGGGGAAACACAACGAAGAGAACAATCATCATCGGAAGTGATTGGACCAATAACGCGCTACTGCGTCTTAGCGGCTTAACAAAAGCGGCATTAAAGGGCTGTTTATTGTATTCGCCAAACGAGTGCATCGAAACCAACGCACAAAAGATGACCACTATAGATATCAAACCCAATAAAGCCGATAACATGGTTTGGTTAAACAAAAAACTCACGGCGGTAGCAAAGCAACTAGCGAGCACTAGTACCCAACCATCGCGCCTAGTTCTAGTTTCCAAAAGTTTTAACATAGAGCCTGTCACCAGCAAGGTGGACAAGCCGGCAAGCCCATCGGCAGAAATAGCTGAGGCAAGCGTGGCGATTACCACAATAGCCATCACAAGATGCTTCATCAGTGCAGAGATCGGCTTCACTTTTTGCTGTAGCACTAACCAAGACCAAGCCAGCGTCATAACCGAAAAAATAATTGACCAAAGTGGCAACTGGGGCGCATGCGCAATACTCATCACTGCCACCATAATGACCAGCCAGCAACCGGCATAAAAAGGCAAAGGAACCAAAGTCTTTTTCATTACTGTTCCTTCCCTTCATACAGAGCCAAGCACGTTAGTACTGCATGCATATGCTCGTCACCCTGGTTTATTTCCACGCGCGCGCCAGGTATTTGCAAACCAAAAGATAGGTTTTGACGGCTAAGCTCAACGGCCCAATATGCCAGACGGGACAAGCGAGCTTCCCTTGTCAGCTCGGGCCACAAGGCCCAATGTAACCAGATATTATCTTGTGATTCTCGCTCAAAGTTTAATGAATGTAAGCCCTGCCCTTTGGCGTAAACTTTCCAAGCAATACGGCTAATCGACTCACCCGTTTCATAACTTTTTAGCGCGTCTAGGTTCTCATCGGAGCGCCCACTACCCGTATCATCGAGGATTCCCGATGTCAGAGATTGAATGTCGCCGCCTTGAATTGGCCTAGGGTAAACTAATATTTTCTGATCGATACGAACACGGCTCCATGACTTTAAAAGACCAAATGGATAAACCGTGGATATCACTAAAAGCCCCGGTTCCAACCAGCCTCGCCAACGAGTTGAGCGAGATATAACAACGGTTACGGGGTTGCTCACAGGGACATCAGTCGTTTGAAATGCTTCGCGCAAAAATCCAATCGATAATTGCTGCTGGTCTCGAACCGATGCTAAGACAACGGATACATGAGCATTTTGTCCTGCGAATACAGGCATGACAGCACCTGTATTAATGTGTAAGCCCGATAAGTTTGAAAAAGTATGCAATATCGCTGTAATCAGCATTGAAACCATCAAAAAGCAGACAGCATAAGCGAGGTTATTCTGATAATTGATACCTAACAATAAAACCGCACAAGCAACGATTAAATATCCAATGCCCGCTTTTGTGGGCAAGATATAGATGCGATTCTGTGTAAGTTTAATATTGTTGCTGGCAGGGAATCGTTGATCCAACCATTGTTGTAAATGCTTTTTCAAAAAACGACCCTTTACTGAAGAACATCGACTTGAGACAAAAGCTCTGTAGCTGGATCTTTACCGGTACCTAACTCAGTGCGAACCAGCAGACGGTGAGAAACAACACTCGGAAATACGGCTTGTATATCATCAGGTAGCAAATAGTCACGACCACTCAAAAATGCCCATGCTTTAGCCGATTGGATTACTGCCAATGCTCCTCGTGGAGATAAGCCTAAACTGATGAAATCTGATTGACGAGAGGCTTCAGCCAACCGTTGTACATAATTTACCACCGCATCGGATAACGATACCTGATCGCACGCCTGCTGCAATGCTAACAAGTCCTCCGCCAACAAACAGGCAGGTAAAGCAGCAATGTCATGCCGAGTATCGCCGTGCATTAATAAACGGCGCTCCGTCTCTGCGTCGGGGTACCCCATAGAAAGCCTCATTAAAAAGCGGTCTAACTGTGATTCAGGCAAGGGGTAAGTGCCTAATTGGGTGATTGGGTTTTGTGTGGCGATCACAAAAAAAGGCGACGGTAGTTCGCGGGTAGTTCCATCGAGAGAGACTTGGCGCTCTTCCATTGCCTCTAACAACGCACTCTGTGTTTTTGCTGTAGCGCGATTCACCTCATCAGCCAACAACAATTGCGTGAAAACCGGGCCTGCGTGAAACCGAAAAGTACCTGCGCTAGGCTCAAACACCATACTCCCCAACACATCTGCAGGCAGTAAGTCACTTGTAAACTGCACACGACGGTAGTCCAACCCAAAAACATGCGCAAGAGTATGCGCTAAAGTCGTTTTTCCCATTCCTGGCAGGTCTTCTAACAACAAATGGCCTTTAGCTAACAGGCAAGTTACTGCTAGTTTTACCGTATGTTCTTTACCGTAAATAACTGACGATATAGTTTCAATCGCTTGCATTACGCGATCTTGCATTCCCTACTCCTTACAGATGGACTAAAAGTATAGTTTATACAGCTCAGACATTAAGTATCGGCCAATCACTCAATTTTAAGACAAAAAAAACGCAGCCACTTTTCAGTGCTGCGTTTTTAAAGCTATTGCTTAGCTTAGTGGTGGTGACCACCTTCGCCATGCGCATGGCCATGAGTCATTTCTTCTTCTGTTGCATCGCGAATTTCAACGATTTCAACAGCAAAAGTGAGATCTTGGCCCGCTAATGGATGGTTACCATCCAATGTTACGCCGTCTTCTTCAACCTTTACCACTGTAACTGGCTGCTCGCCCCACGGGGCTTGCGCCATAAACTGCATGCCAACTTGCAAGTCTTCTACGCCTTGAAAGTTTTCATGCGGTACTTTTTGTACCAGCTCTTCACGTAACGGCCCATAACCTTCTTCAGCGGTCACTTGCACATCAAGTTTATCGCCTACTGCTTTACCCACTAATGCGTTCTCTAAACCGGGAACGATGTTGCTAGCTCCATGCAGATAAGCTAATGGAGCCTGACCAACAGATGAGTCAAGTGTCTCGCCTGCGCTGTTAGTCAGAGTGTAATGGATTGAGACAACGGATTTGTCAGCAACCTGCATGAGAATCTCCCATATCAATGTCTATTTGCTTCACTGAAAGGGTCCGAATCAGTTAGCAAACCAACAAAACCCAAAACCTGACAGAACGTGGTCGACATCCTAACCTGCACAGTTCAAAAAAACTACCGGATCGCTTATTTACGTACAAAACTTTGTGTATTTGTATCAAAGCGCCAACAACCTGGTGATTGCAATCTAACACCCCCAACCCATCGGTGAATAGCGTGTTCAACTAGCCAATCCAACTCCCCAGCCAAAACAGCCCTGCCCGCATCAGTAATTGCTAAACGGCGCTCATTAAAGTTATCGGCATGTTGATATAAGCCTGGCAGCTCAAAACGTGCTTGATCATCACAGGTCATGAGTGGCTGCGCGGATTCAGTCATTGCCTGTAGAATTCGCCAAAAACTCGCATCCCCCATAAAAGGAACGGCTTCTTTAAGACGAACGTTGCCAAATAATTCATACGGTGCAGCTGACACACTGCCGGCTAATACAGTTAACGCATGTCGCTCAGTTAACGATATGCCTTGCTGATCAGGATACTCATGTTTAAGCCGTTCAATACCTGCTTTAAGGAACGGAAGCCTAGTGTCAAATGCAGCAATTGACTCTAAGCTACGAGGATTTAAAGCCGTAAAAGCGACCCATGCCTGATAAGCCTGCTGAATATCATCCTGTGTCGCTTGTCGACGATTAGAAAACGCTTCGGTAACTGCTGCTGCGGGTGTATCAGGGCTTAAATGCTGATCAATAAACACGAGTTCGGGCTTTGCTTTATCCGCGCCTTCTGTCGCATACCATGCCAATACCTGCATCATGTGCAGTTGATCGTATAACTCATGGGTTACCCACAGCACAACATCACCGGTGTTTGCTGCACTTAAAAAAACAGCGTCACGGGTCTGAAAGTGAAACTGAGCCTCCATATTCGTTGCCCAACCGCAATCAGCAATAAAACTCGCTCTCACCATCGACATTTCTTCTAATGTCAGGTTGCCAGGTACAGGGCCTTCGTGCAGCACATCCGACCATGCCAATTGCCCGCCCTCAATATCCAGCTCTCGAATACGCTGAGAAGCAAAATCACCATTTGTAATATGTAGCATAGAATTTCCGTTAGTAAATTGATGTAAACGCCGACCGCCAGCCCCTTTTCTTGTCCATCTCAAGAAGATGAGCAATCACACAAGTAGCGAGACATTACAATCAAAAAAATGAATCGCGATCAAAAATAGGAATAAGTCCTATTTTTTCACGTATTAATTTCTACTAATATATTTTTTAGTTTGAAACCAGCAAGGATGCTATCCCATGTCAACTACATGCCCCGAGTGCAATAAATTAATTGATCAACACAATAAGCCTGCACACCAGCAATTAAACCTAATCAGCAAAATTCCGGGCAGTCATCTTTTTAAATGCAAAGCGTGTGACAGCTACCTGCATTTCCACGAAAACATGTGGGAAATGCTTTTAGAAGGCTTTTACAACACTGACAATCAATCTGCTCAGACTCAAAGAGTGGCCTAGCTCACGCTCAATAGATCTAGAGATACCCGTCAGAAGTACATCTCACATTTAATCGACGCACTGTCGCTGTTGTGTAATGGGCTTACTCCTTTGAGGAACATAAGCCCATTCGCTTATTACACGTTTTCTAATTGATAAAATGCTTTAAAGATCTCTATTGTATCCATCACGTCTGCAGTACCCGCCATTTCGCGAATAGAGTGCATGGCAAACTGTGGCACACCAATATCAATCGTTTTAACCCCTATTTCAGCCGAAGTAATTGGCCCTATCGTACTGCCGCATGCCATATCCGAGCGTACAACGAACTCCTGCACATTGGCCCCAACAGCTTGTGCTAACAAACGGAACTGAGAACTGGTCACGTCTGTTGTTGCGTAACGCTGGTTGGCGTTAATCTTAATCACGGGACCTTTGTTCAACAAAGGGCCATGGTTAGCATCATGCTTATCTGCAAAGTTAGGATGGATTCCATGGGCGTTATCAGCGGAAATCATCATAGATCGCGCTAACATCCGGCTCCGGTCTTCACTCTTTACTACTAAACGCTCCAACAGGTGCTCCAACATTGGACCTTGCGCACCAACGGCACTCATACTGCCGACTTCCTCATGATCATTACAGACTAACAACATGCCCTCGTCGCTATTCGCGTTGATAAGCGCTGTTAGCCCCATGTAGCAGCTTAGCAAGTTATCTAAGCGAGCCGACACCAAAAACGCTTCGTCCAAACCAATCAAAGCAGCTGACTGCGTATCATAAAAGCTCAATTCATAGTTTAAGACTTCACTCACTGAATGCCCGCCCTCCTCTAACTGCGTTTTGAGCAGGGCCCTAAAATCGGCTTTCTTATCCGATTGTCCTAGTATAGGTGGCAGGAATGTTTGCGCATTAATGGCACGCCCACTGTTTGCTTCACGGTCCAGATGAATGGCTAAACTTGGAATAATGGCGATGGGTCTCTCAAAATTGATCAGCGCAGCGTCTAGTTCGCCTTCGGTATTTTTAAAGCTCACACGGCCGGCAATAGAAAGATCACGATCAAACCATGGCGCTAATAATACGCCGCCATAAACCTCAACTCCCAATTGAGAATAGCCGTGACGATGCATCTCTGGATTAGGCTTAACCCGCAGACACGGTGAATCAGTATGTGCGCCAACCATACGAAAACCAGAATCCACTAAAGAGCGTGTGGTTGGCATTGTCCAAGCTATAATAGACGAACCATTCCGTTGGGTGTAATAGCGACCGCCTGCTTTAACATTCCATGTATCACGCTCGTTTAAGTACTCAAACCCAGCAGACTCAAGACGTGTACTCATGGCGGCCACTGCATGAAACGGTGTTGGCGATTCATTTAAAAAGCGGATCAAACTCTCTAGCGGTGCATTGGATTGGTTCATCTTACTATCCTTCTATAGAACGGCCGTCGTGTGATTGAATATCGAGTAACTCAACGGTAAAAATCAAAACAGAATTAGCAGGAATATCGGTTGATGGGCTTGTCGCTCCATATGCCAAATCTGCTGGAACATATAACTCCCATTGATCGCCCACATGCATTTTGATTAACGCTTGCTGCCATCCCCTTATCACTTTATTCACGGGAAAAACGGAAGGTTCTCCTCGCCGGGCGGTATCATCAAATACAAAACCATCAATTCGCCGCCCTTGATAATGAACGACAACAGCCTGATCAAACGATGGAGATACGTGACCATCACCCGTTTTCAAAATGCGATACTGCAAACCAGATGGCATTTCGATAATGCCATCTCGTTCCTTGTTTTCTGCTAAAAAAGCATCCCCTTGTTTACGCGTATCATCATTGACCGCTTTATCAACTAAAGACTGTCTAAATGCCTCTCGTTGGCGCTCTTCTTGTGCATCACTGCAGCCCACCAGTAACACGCAAGCGCAGAAAACAGCACCTAAATGCTTAAATACAGTGCGTTTTTTCATCAATTCTAAATCCTAATGGTGATCCTACGTTACAAAACAAACGTAATAAGGTATTGATTTTACATTAACCAAGCCGATAGCTACACTCACAGTGCAGGTTAGAGGGAACAACTAACGCAACTGCCTGTCTTAATTCACATGAAACGGAACCGGAAGTAGAGTTGTTATGAAGATCACATTACGTTCATCGTTAATTGCATTGGCACTAGCGCCAACCTTGGCTTTTGCCAACGTAGAGTTGACGGCTTTACAACCGGAAAAAGTCCACGCCAAAACAATTCAAGAAATTACGGCTCGTCTAACGGCTGGGCATTACAACAAAGTTACCATCGATGATGCCCTCTCTGAAGAAATCCTCTCTAAGTATTTAGATGCACTTGACCCTGCCCGAAGTTACTTTTACCAATCAGATATTGATGAGTTTTCAGCATACAAAGACCAATTAGACGACAGCATCATCAAAGGCGACTTGCATCCTGCGTATATTATCTTCAACCGTATACAACAACGTATTAACGAGCGCCTAGAAAAAGTAATTGCTCGCCTTGAAGACCCAACGCCCTTTAATTTTGAGTTAGATGAATCAATAGACACCGACCGCTCCAATGATCCGTGGATAGCGACAGAGCAAGACATGGATGATTTATGGCGCAAACGCATTAAGAGCGGCCTGCTCAACCTAGTTCTAGCCGACAAAACCGAAGCCCAAGCGCGCGAAACGCTTCTTAAGCGTTACAAGAACCAACAAGCGCGTTTATCCCAAACAAAAAGTGAAGACGTATTTCAGCGCTTTGCCAATATCTTTACAGAACACTTTGATCCGCATACCTCTTACTTTTCGCCACGAGGCAGCGAAAACTTTAAGATTAACATGAGCTTGTCGCTCGAAGGCATTGGCGCCGTGCTTCAAAGTGAAAATGAAAATACCAAAGTGGTTCGTTTAGTGCCTGCTGGGCCTGCTGATAAGAATGGTCAGTTAAAACCAGCCGACGTTATCGTGGGTGTAGGCCAAGGTAAAACAGGAGAGATAGAAGACGTTGTAGGGTGGCGTTTAGACGACGTGGTTGATCTCATTCGTGGTCCAAAAGGATCAACCGTCCGTTTAGAAATCATCCCCTCTGATGGCGAAGACAAAACGATTCGCAAAGTAGTCTCCATCGAGCGCAATACCGTCAAACTAGAAGAACAAGCAGCACAAAAGCGCGTTCTCAACATAGAAGACCCTAAGGGTATTTCTCATAAGGTAGGCATCATCGACATACCTGCCTTCTATATTGATTTCGCTGCCCTCCAAAAAGGCGACCCTCAGTATAAAAGTACTACACGTGACGTAGAGAAACTAATTAACGAGCTCAAAACCGAAAACATTGAAGGACTTGTCATTGACCTTCGAAACAACGGCGGTGGCTCATTGCGTGAAGCCAACGAACTAGTGGGACTCTTTATTGATCGAGGCCCGACAGTACAAATACGGGACCCTAATGGTCGAGTGGATATCATGGGTGATTTCAACCCTAAAGTCGCTTACGACGGCCCGCTCGCGGTAGTTGTTAATCGCCTTAGCGCATCGGCTTCTGAGATATTTGCCGGCGCAATTCAGGATTATGACCGAGGTGTTATTTTGGGCGGCCAAACTTTTGGTAAAGGCACAGTGCAAACTCTACAGCCTCTGGAGCATGGCCAACTTAAGTTAACCCACGCTAAATTTTACCGAATCTCAGGGGAAAGTACCCAAAATAAAGGGGTTATACCCGATATCGAATTCCCGAGTCTCTACGATCCGACTGAAATCGGCGAGAGTGCACTCGACGGCGCTTTACCATGGGACACTGTTAAACAAGCACGCCACGGCATTTATACCGACCTCCCACCGGTAAAAAAAGAGCTTGTAACCTTGCATAACCAGCGTGTGAAAAGCCAACCCGACTTCAACTTTATGCGCGAACAAATCGCTCGCGTTTTAGCGACTAAAGATGATGAGCTTTTACCGCTTAACAAAGAGCAATTAAAAGCAAAACGTGATGCTGCCGAACAATGGCAATTAGATGCAGAAAACCGCCGTCGACTCGCTAAAGGAGAAAAACCTATTAGCAAATTATCCGAAATTGACGATGAACTGCAAAAAGATAAGTCAGGACGACCAATAACGACAGAATCTGAGGCTATACTGGAAGAAAGTGCACGTATTTTATTAGACTTAGCTACTTTAGAGCAGTCGTTTAAAACCGCATCTAACCAGTAATTTCGTTATTGAAGGCAACCGCTATTATGACCGATCAAGAAACTAGCCCAGCTGTAAAATCATCAAAAAAAGGGCTAGTGATCGGCATAATAACCCTTCTAGCTATCGTAATTGCTGCGATAGCCGGTTATTTTGCCTACACCAATATAACTCAACAAACTGCCATCAATGCAAAAGAGCTGGAGCAGTTTGGTTACCAAATGGTTGCCTCTTCACGGAGCTTTGAGTCAACCGGCGAACTCGGCGAGAAACAACTCCCATCGACCTTTGACGAAGGAAAGATACCCCCAACTCAAAAAGTCATACGCGGCTTATTGAACGATAAAGACACTCTCATCCAAAATAATGAAGCACTACAACAAGAGATAGAATCGCTCAAAGCTCGTATTGCGGACTTAGAAGAGTACAAACAACTTAATGAACACTTTGCACCTAATCGCTTAGCGGATGAGCTCAACGAAGTTGAACGTCGCGTTAAAGCTTTTTTAATTCGAAGCTCAGATGCTGAACGCTTTAGCACGCTACAAATAGAAATTATGGCGGCGGCCAGTGCTGCTGAATATAAAGCTTATATTACAAGAAACCGTTTAATGCTTTCAGCCGACCAGAAGCAGCAAGTTATTAGCGATTATCTACCCGCTTATGCTTTTTGTGTAGGCGATGGTGTAGACATAGCGGCTAATTCCCCACAAGAAGAGCGCCTGCTAGCCACTTACTTCCGCACCGATGATGGAAGCATACTCCCCCAAGCCTTAGCGCAAGATCTATCGAGCGTTGTGGCCCCGTGTCAGCTGGCTATTCGCACACGTCTTGACAACAATTCTACCGACACAAGCCAGGGCTAAATTAGCTTTTTGAGGCTATCTGACATAGCACTACTTTATTTCTGTCAATTACTGTACAATACGCACACTAAATTCCAAGGCATCTCATTGTGCACCAGCCTTCACAATGTACTAGCCTTTATAACTGACCCTACAAGCTGGTGTTGTAGGACTGTGCCGGTCAAGCCACTTATTCCTCGGCTAGCTGGCCAAACTATAGGACACTTTCATGAGCGAAAGCTTTGCTGAACTGTTTGAAGAATCCCTTCAGAACGTAGACATGACTCCAGGTACACTTGTAACTGGTGAAGTTATTGATATCGATAGCGACTGGGTTACTGTTAACGCAGGCCTTAAATCTGAAGCGGTTATTCCTCGTTCTCAGTTCTTGAACGATGCCAACGAACTTGAAATCAAGATCGGCGACAGCGTTAAAGTATCTCTTGAAGCCGTTGAAGACGGTTTCGGTGAAACTAAACTATCTCGCGAAAAAGCTAAGCGTGCTGAAGCTTGGGAAATCTTACAAGCTAAGTTCGATGCAGAAGAGACAGTTAACGGTTTCATCAGCGGTAAAGTTAAAGGTGGTTTCACTGTTAGCATCAACAACATTCAAGGCTTCCTACCTGGTTCATTGGTAGATGTTCGCCCAGTACGTGATGTTGACCACCTTGAAGGCAAAGAACTTGAATTCAAACTGATCAAGCTAGACCAGAAGCGTAACAACGTTGTTGTTTCTCGTCGTGCTGTTCTTCAAGAAGCTAACAGCGCTCAGCGCGATGAAATTCTAGCTACGCTAGAAGAAGGCCAAGTAGTTAAAGGTTTCGTTAAGAACCTAACTAACTACGGTGCATTCATCGACCTAGGCGGTGTTGACGGCTTGCTACACATCACTGACATGGCGTGGAAGCGCATCTCTCACCCTAGCGAAATGCTAAACCCAGGTGACGAGATCTCTGTTAAGATCATCAAGTTTGACAAAGAAACTAGCCGTATCTCTCTAGGTCTTAAGCAGTTGTCTGAAGATCCATGGGAAGCTATCAAAAACCGTTACCCAGCAGGCACGAAGTGCAACGCGCGCATCACCAACCTGACTGATTACGGCTGCTTCGCATCAATCGAAGACGGCGTAGAAGGCTTAGTACACGTTTCTGAAATGTCTTGGACTAACAAAAACATCCACCCATCTAAAGTTGTTCAGATCGGTGAAGAAGTTGAAGTTATGATCTTAGACGTTGACGAAGAGCGTCGTCGTATTTCTCTAGGTATTAAACAGTGCACAATCAACCCATGGGTTGCTTTCGCTGAGCAATACGCTACTAACGATAAAGTATCTGGTCAGATCAAAACGATCACTGATTTCGGTATCTTTGTTGGCCTAGAAAACGACCTTGACGGTCTGGTTCACATGTCTGACATTACTTGGGAAGGCGATGCAGAAGCTGCATTACGTCAATTCAAGAAAGGTGACGAAGTTGAAGCGGTTATCCTGTCTATCGACGCAGAAAAAGAGCGTATCTCTTTGGGCGTTAAACAATTAGACAGCGATCCATTTGCTGAATACGCTGCTGCAAACGATAAAAACACTATCGTTAAAGGTACAGTTAAAGCTGTAGACGCTAAAGGCGCTACCATTGAACTGGCTGAAGGCATCGAAGGCTACCTGAAAGTTTCTGAGATCAGCGCTGAGCGCATCGAAGACGCAACTACTGCACTGAAAGAAGGCGAAGAAGTTGAAGCGAAGATCGTTAACATCGATCGTCGTAACCGCGCTATCGCTCTTTCTATCCGTGCTAAAGATCAGGCAGACGAAAAAGCAGCTATCGCCGCTGTTCGTAGCCAAGAAGTTGAAACCGCTGGTCCAACGACTATCGGTGATCTGATCAAAGCTCAAATGGCTAACCAAAACAACTAAGACGTGTTTTGAGTAACCACAAAAAAGGAGCGCTTAGCGCTCCTTTTTTAATGCCCTTTTTTATTTAGTCTCAACACAAACGACATCTGATTAGCGCCATTCGCTATCTACACTACCTATTAGTCAGCTAAAACATAATCAATCAGCTGGTCCTCACTGATTTCATTATCTTTCACTTCATAAATACTTAATACAGAGGCATTCGCCTTAATAACTGAATCATCACGCCCTGACAATAATGGGTGCCATTCAGGTAAATCCTTCCCTTCATAAACAAGCCTATATGCACATGTCGGCGGCAACCAGTGAAACTCCGACACATCCTCAGGACGTAGCTTTACACAACTAGGCACTAACTCGGTACGCTTCTCGTATTGAGTGCAACGACAGTTATCATCCATGAGATGACACACTACCGTTGTATAAAATACTTCGTCCGTATCTTCGTCTTCTATTTTATGCAAACAACATAACGCACAACCGTCACATAAAGACTCCCACTCCATAGGAGTCATTTGCTCAAGTGTTTTACTACGCCAAAAGACCTCTTGGGCAACCACTAGCGCACACCTGACTCAGGTCGGCCTTTAAAAAGATCAAGCATGTAATCATCTTTAGGCGGCGGCATTTGCAAAAAATACCCTTTATCAACAATACCTGCCAACACCTTTTTTACATCCACACGAGCTAACTTTCGCCCTTCTTTCATTGGCATGTCCATTACGTGTATAGCAGTACCAAACATAGCCATTAGCTCATCAGGAACAGCCGTTAGCACATCACGTTTATCTACATATAGATACATTTCATCTTTTTTAGAGCTTTTATAAATACTACAAATCAACATACAACACCCTACTGCTCAAATTGTTTGAGTTGAGCTAATAGCGCTTCACCTATCAACTCTCGACGCCACCCACATAGAGCGGGGGGCAACTGATATTCACCTGTAAGCTCCTTACTCCGCACCAGCGCGTCCAAATCCTTCTTACGCAATAGAATTTCCGGAGCTATACCACGCTTTTGAGCTACCGATCTCGATATTGCTTTGAGCTTTTTTAAGCGACTATTCCAAATTATAGGTAAAGGCCTATTGATCGGCTCTGCAGGGTTCTTTTCAGCACTGTCTTTCGCATTAGCCAAAATCTCTAAAATAGTATCGCCGTCTTCACGGATTATTTTAGAACGCATATCTGGTACTCGTGATAGCTCTAGCGAGTTACGTGGCCAACGCTCTATTAACGTAATCAACGTTTGGTTACGTAATATCCGGTTACGTGGCACATTACGTTTTCGGCTTTGTTGCTCACGCCAGCTCGTCAAGTCACGCAAGCCAGCTAGCTTATGAGGAGGCAGCCCCCACACTTGGCTAAAGCGCTGATAATATACATGCCCTTCTGGATCCTTATCTATTACATTATCCAGTACATCTATCGACTCACTCATCAGCCAGTCTAATGAGCCTTTTTCTAGCAAAATAGTTGTTAACTGCTGACAAATCGCGGGCAAATATGCAACATCCAAGGCCGCATACACCTCTTGATCACGGCTAAGCGGACGACGTAACCAGTCCGATGTTGTCTCTCCTTTGCCAAGCTGCACCCCCAAGGCATGCTCAACCAAGCGCAACAACCCCATCGTAAAACCCCAACCCGCAAAAGCAGCTGCCATTTGCGTGTCAAAGATAGGGCTAGGTAAAGCACCTAACGTATGATTAAACAGCTCTAAGTCTTCACTGCCTGCATGAATAATTTTGAGCAAATCGGGTTTGTTAAAGACATTAACCAACGGCTCGAAATCAGTGACTTCTAATGGATCAATCAAGTAGCAACGCTGATCATCCGCGATTTGTATCAAACCGGGAATAGGATAAAAAGTATCTACACGCTGGAATTCGGTATCGAGTGCAATCATCGGTAACGACAGCCAATGATCGCAATAGGCGGCTAACTCTTCATTGGTTGTTACGTACACAGGATCATGAGCTGCCGCTTCTAATAACGACCAATCATAGGCTTTTTCGTTCATCGGCTCTCTCATAATAAGCGGCGGCCTGCTAGTGCATGCGCTAACGTGCCGCCATCGACATATTCTAACTCGCCGCCCACAGGCACCCCGTGCGCTATACGTGTTACTTTTACATCTGTACCTTTAAGCTGTTGAGCGATGTAATGTGCTGTTGCCTCCCCTTCAACAGTAGGGTTAGTCGCTAATATCATTTCTTTAACTTCGCCACTGCGCACACGCGCTAATAGCTCGTCGATCCCCAAATCTTCTGGCCCTATGCCATCAATTGGCGATAAATGACCGCCCAACACATAATATAGCCCCGAAAAACCACTGGTTTGCTCGATAGCCATAACATCCATTGGGGATTCTAAGACACATAGCGTTGACTCATCCCGCTGAGAGGACGAGCACAAAGCACATATCTTGGCCTCACTGAGAGTATGACAACGTTCACAATGAGCCACGTTTTCAGCAGCCTGTTGCAACGCCTGCGACAACTCCATAGCGGCTTCACGGTCACGCTCTAATAAGTGAAACGCCATACGCTGCGCGGACTTAGGCCCAACACCCGGCAAGCAGCGTAAAGACGTTACCAACTGCTGAATAAGTGGACTTAATGACATAATTTAAAAAGGCATATTAAAGCCCGGTGGCATACCCATGCCGCCGGTAATTGAAGCCATTTTTTCTTTAGTGTGAGATTCAACTTTACGAACAGCATCGTTGACCGCTGCCGTAATCAAATCTTCTAAAATCTCTTTATCTTCTTCCATCAAGCTGTCATCGATAGAGACACGCTTAACATCGTGACGGCCATTCATCTGAACCTTAACAAGCCCCGCACCTGATTCGCCGGTGATTTCTGCCATAGCGATTTCAGCTTGCGCCTTTTGCAAATCTTCTTGCATTTTTTGGGCTTGCTTCATGATATTGCCCATTCCACCTTTCATCATTTTCAATCACCTTTTCTTGTCTATAGACTGGCTATCATAGGATATTTATAAGCCGTTCGTATCAATCGGAACAATAGAGTCGCGTATCACCACTCCTTGAAACTCTTCTACTAACGTTTGAACAACAAGATCTTGCTCAAAGGAGACTATCGCTTCTTCTAAACGCTCAGCCTTTTTCCGCGAAAAATATTGGCTGGGTGTCTCTCTTGTTTGCGTATTTTTAACAAATTTTACTTCAATAGAGGCATTAAAATAGTCCAAGATAGCATCTTGAATGCGTTCTTTATGAACACCACTAAGTAACGCTTCTTGATCAGCTGTGTAATGATAAACCAGCTCAGCACTACCGACCTCTTCTAGCGATAACGTATTGGCCAAACTGGCTGTCATACCTGTCAAGCCTAACTGGCTTACGACTGAGACCCACAAATCGAGCGAAAATTCGTTGAATGCAATTTTCTTATCTAACGTTACCGGCGGCATATCGGCTGTTTTGACGATGTGCGCTTCGGCTGATGAGTCGGGCGTTTCAATCGCGTTAGCAGCATCCATCATTGGTTGGCGCTGGGGTACAGCCACACTGGATTGCTGAGAAGCCGCCACTACTGGTGCTTTATGCTCCGCAGGGGATACATTCTGCGAGGGTTGCTCACTCGCATTAGAAGGCTTTTTTGATGCGTAGTTCTCATCAGCCTCCTGAGCTGGAATATCACTTTCATCATAAAACGGCGGTGCTAAATCGGATGCTGAAGGAGCAGAAGGCTCTACCGGCGCGTTTATTCGTGATGGTACTGCTGTAACTGAAGGCTGGGCAGCCTCTTGCGGTTTATCTAACGGCTGCTCTTCCCATGGAGGCGTATCTTCAGTACGAGAGTTTGACGTCTCTGATGCTGGCATTGGTTCGACAGACTGCGCAGCGATAGGAGCTGATTCAGCTTGAGGCTCGACCGGTGCTGGTTGATCAGTTACCGGAGCTAACCCAGCAGGTGCTTCTTGGCTTTCTGTCGGTTTACTGTCTGAAGAGGGATTCAATGTTACCGGGCGCGCGGCAGTATCGGCTGGACGGAAAGCCAACATACGCAGCAACACCATTTCAAGACCTTCCCGTGCATCCGGCACATACGGTAAGTCTTTACGCCCCATCAATGCAATTTGATAAAACAGCTGCACATCTTCAGCGGTTAACTGGCCCGCTAATGTCGTGACCTGTTGTTGGTCTCCCATACTATTATCAACCGCTTCGGGGAGCGTTTGCGCGACAGCTACACGGTGCAGCAAGCTGATCATATCACCGAGGACAGTCATATAATCCGGAGAAAAACGAGACAACTCCGCTACCGAACTTAAAAGCAGCTTAGCATCATGCGCTACAAGCGCATCCAGCATACGGTACACCAAACGCTGATCAATCGTTCCGAGCATAGCTCGCACGTCGTTTTCGTTAACGCTTCCGGCACCGAACGCAATTGCTTGATCTGTCAAACTCAAAGCATCACGCATAGAGCCATCAGCCGAGCGCGCCAGTAACCATAATGCCGGATCTTCAAACGCAATTTGCTCTTCACCCAGAACAAACTGCAGATGGTGAACGATACGCTCAGGGATCAAGTTTTTAAGGTTGAACTGCAAGCAGCGCGACAAAATGGTTACTGGCAGTTTTTGTGGGTCGGTAGTGGCTAATAAAAACTTTACGTGTGGAGGCGGCTCTTCTAATGTTTTTAACAGCGCATTGAAAGAGTGGCTGGATAACATATGTACTTCGTCTATGAGGTACACTTTAAAGCGCCCATGTGTCGGCGCATATTGAACGTTTTCGAGCAGCTCCCGGGTATCTTCTACTTTGGTTCGCGAAGCGGCATCAACTTCAATTAAATCAACAAAACGACCTTCGGCAATTTCACGACATGCACTACAGACGCCGCAAGGCTCAGAAGATACACCGGTCTCGCAGTTTAAAGACTTTGCAAATAGACGCGCTATTGATGTTTTGCCTACACCACGCGTCCCTGTAAAGAGGTATGCATGATGCAACCGATCTTCATCCAACGCATTAACTAACGCCTTGAGAACATGTTCCTGCCCTACCATCTCGGTAAAACGTTTTGGACGCCATTTTCTTGCGAGTACCTGGTAACTCATAAACCGCTCATACCACACTAAAAATCAAACGCTAATGCTACCGATAACTGCTCTATATAGCTACCCAAAACAAGCGCGGCACTTGCAACCGACGCCCCTAATGGAGGGCTTAATTAATACTGCTGATCCTGATCTTTTATCGTGGCATAAATCTGCGCTGAGCCATCCTTCATTAAGAGCAAAACGGGATACGGCGTAAAGGTATTCGCCATTTCCATTCCGGGGCTTCCGGCAGGCATACCTGGCACCGACAACCCCAAAGCATTCGCGGGTGGGTTAGCTAAAAACTGAGAAATCAACTTGGCGGGTACATGGCCTTCGAAGACAAACCCCTGAGCATCAACAGCCGTATGGCACGAACGATACTTAGCATCGATACCTAACTGGGACTTAGTTTCAGCTAGGCTTCTAGGGTGGTGTATTTGGGTTGAAAAATGACGTTCTTCGACGTGTGTAATCCATTCGGCACAGCAGCCACACGTTGGGCTCTTATAGACACTTAGAGCTACGGGTATCGTACCCACTTGATGGGTTGATTCAGGATTACCGAGGTTTTTGTCCTCTTGAGCATAAACACTCAATGTTAACAAAGTACAGGCGGTAACAAAGCACTTTAATGCACGCTGCAATTTTCGCATAATCTATCCTAACTAATTAATGAACTATACAGTGTTATAGCAAGCGCATTCGTTTTTAGCATCCACGTTGCGCCTTCATCTTTACTATATTATCCGTATAAACAATCCTAAGCCTCACCTTACAAGGGTCACTTTTATGGCTATCAACATCCGCCGCGCAGTTATCGATGATTTAGCTGATATTGTTAACATCTACAATCAAACTATCCCAAGTCGATTAGCAACAGCCGATACGCACATTGTGAGTGTCGAAAGCCGCCATGACTGGTTTACAGCTCATCACGAAAAGCGCCCATTGCTAGTCGCTGAAATCGACAATCAAATTGCTGGCTGGGCCAGTCTAAACGATTTTTACGGCCGCCCTGCATATTATGCCACTGTTGAACTCAGCATATACATCGACTCTGCCTACCAAGGCCAAGGGCTAGGCAAGCAATTAGTAGCATACTGCATTGACCTAGCACCCACACTGAACATTTCGAACCTGCTCGGTTTTGTCTTTTCTCACAATCGCGCTAGCATTTCACTATTAGAGAATCATGGTTTTACGCAGTGGGGGCATCTTCCTGGAATAGCCGAAATGGATAACAACAAATACAGCCTTGATATCTGGGGGCTGAAGCTAGCGCAGAACTAAACCCGCGATTAAACCTATAAATTGGCGCCAGTTAACTATATATTGCTTAATAATTAAGCATATAACGGTACGCCTTCCTTTGCTTTAGGAACACAAGCCTACTCTTTGCAAACCATAAAAAAGAGAACGTACTTTCGCACTATTTTTCGACTTTAGGAGCGGCACGGATGTCTTTAAAAGTTCTAGTCGTCGACGATACACCCGACAACATAGATATATTACGACGGGTCGTTTCAACACTGGACTGTACAGTTCTAGTAGCCACGTCAGGCGAACGCGCGCTATCACTCATCAATAAGAACCCGCCGGATTTAGTGTTGCTGGACGTTATGATGCCTGGTATTGATGGCTTTGAGGTTTGTACGCAATTAAGGCAAAACCCAAAGACAGCGGACCTACCCATAATTTTCGTTACCGGACGCCAAGATGATATTAGTTTAGGCTTTAGCGTCGGTGGAAATGACTACATTACTAAACCAATCAACACCGATGAAGTGGTCGCACGTGTTAAGCATCAACTCGAGCGTCTGTCGCTGTTACGCGAGATGCAAGCACTAAACAATGAACTTGAGCAGAAAGTGCGAGATCGGACAGCAAAACTAGCGGTCGCTAATCAGCAGCTACGTGAAGAAATTAACGAACGGCGATATATGCAGGATAGGTTGAGATACCTAGCAGAGCACGACTTCGTAACGCGGCTTTATAACCGCAACGCCTTGGACGCACACATTGCAGATACCATTGAAGCGTTTCAGCTCCGTAGCCAACCGGCTAATTTTTTACAGATTGACCTTGATCGGTTTCGCTTAATTAATGAAAGCTGCGGATGTATTGCTGGTGATGAGCTACTTAAAGAATGTGGAGAACTCATAGCTAACTGTCTAACGAAGGACGACTTTTTTGCTCGTATAGGTGGTGACCGTTTTGCCATAGTCAGTAATAGACAGAGCAACCAAGCAGCACAGTCGTTAGCGCATCTTATTTACCAACAGTTTTCAGAGTTTTCATTTGAATGGGATGAGCGCTCTTTTAACGTAGGCGTTAGCATTGCAATTGTGCCCTTCAATTTAGACATTTACAGCTTCGACCAGCTATTAATTATGGCAGATGAAGTCATGTATTTAGCGAAAAAGGAAGGCGGCAAAGCAATATCCACCTATAATGAGAACACACCTTTAGCTGTCGTAAACCGCACTCGTATCAACTGGGCGCTACGCTTAGTCGATGCGCTAAAGTTTGATCACTTTCGTATCTTTGTCCAAAAAATAAATTCGCTTAAAGACAACCCTCTTGGTCTGCATGAGCCCATAAAAATGGAGGCGCTAGTTCGCTTATATGATGCAAGTAACGACCAAATACTCACACCCGATCAATTTATGCCCTCAGCTGAGCGCTTCCATCTTACCCCGAGTATTGATCGGTGGATGATAGAACATGTTTGTCTTTTTTTGCACGATCATCCAAGCTTACATCAACAAATATCATCAATTTCAATCAATTTATCAGCACTAACTCTAGGCGAACCCGACTTATGTCAATACATCGCCAGCGTACTTAAAAAGTATCAACTGCCAGCCAAGCTTCTCGTCTTTGAAATTACTGAAACCGAGCGCTTTGTCAATATAGAAAGTGCTGCCAACATGCTGTTAGACATCAGTCATTTAGGTTGCCAGATCTCTATTGATGACTTTGGTAGCGGCTACGCTTCATTCAACTATTTACGAGAATTGCCGTTCGACCAAATAAAAATAGACGGCGTCTTTATCCGTGATATGGAACACATTGAGGCTAACTACGAAATGGTTCGCTCCATTGTTGATATTGCTGCCAAGCTCAACAAACCGGTGGTGGCTGAATTTGTCGAGCGCGAATCCATTGCCACACTCCTTAAAAGCATTGGCGTACACTGGGGGCAAGGCTACCACTTCCATCGCCCCGAACTGCTGACACCGGCCTGTATCGAACGCTTATCTCAAATAAAGGAAGTGGTGTGATCAGAAAGACTTCACAGCTCATACTGACCGCCTGCATATTACTACTATTTAGTAACCCGTCGCTCATTGCGCAAGTGAGAGTCACACCACTTACCTTATCAGCCGATGAAGCAGCCTGGCTTGCTGATCATCCTGAAATAACCTTCACGGGTGACCCTAACTGGCTGCCTTTTGAGGCTTTTGACACAAACGGCACCTACATAGGCTTAGTTGCCAATTACTTAGCAACAATAGAAAAGCAGCTTGGCATCCATTTCGTAATAAAACAGAACACCAGCTGGCAACAAGCGATAGAAATGGCAGAACAAGGCCAGGTTGATGTCATTTCAGATGTGCTCGCTAACGAAACGGTCAGCCGAACGCACTCTTTTACTGCCCCTTACATAACCAGCCCGTTGGTTGTCCTCTCTCGTGAAGTTGGCACCCCCATCAGGGATCTAAATGAGCTAGGCGACGCCCCCATTGGTATTGTCAAAGAATATGGATACGTTTGGGATTTATGGGAGGCTTACCCTCAAGCTAATATGATCGATGTGGACACCATACAGGACGGTCTCGAAAAGCTGAATAACCGGCAAATAGACTACCTAGTGATCACGCAGACGGTTGGTCAATTTCACATTGCGAAAGCCAATAACTCAGCTCATTTGCATTTACGAGGCCAGCTTCCTATCAATATTGAATTAGGTTTAGCTGTCAGAAAAGACTGGCCAGAACTCGTTAGTATTCTCAACAAAGCCATTGCTTCGCTATCACCCGAGCAACGATATCAAATTGCTGAATCTTGGTATCTTCAAAACAGCGACTACTTTCAAGACAACCGAGATTTATGGCGCCTAATAGGCTTATCGGTTTCCGTCGTTGTCGTGTTATTTATATGGATCATCATGGCTAGGCGTCAGCAAAAACGGCTTGAACGCCGAGAGCAACGTTATGCACAAGCGCTAGCCGCTATTAATGCCGGAGAATGGGAACTCAATAAACACACCTTAAAATTATACTTATCCCCCGCCTTCCTCGAAAACGTAGGTATCACAGAGCAATCGGCTACGCATCATTTAAATGACCTCTACAACTGGATTGAACCCGAAGACCAACCTCACGTTATAGCAGCCTTTACGTCACTGTTAGAAGCTCCTGACTTTGGGCCAATCGAGGTATTTAGCGACGCACTACCCACTGATATCAACTTGCTCGATATCCAGTGCAGACTCAAAAACCCGTTATCCGATACCACGCCTATTTGGATTTCGATTAAAGGCCGAGGTATTCAAAAAGGCTCGATCACTAGCCAACGTAAGCTGGCAGGTACAATTGAAGACATCACAGAGCTCAGGCGCTCATCTACGGAGCTGAAACAAAAAGATCAACTGCTCGCCTCCCTGCTAGATACCATGCCAGATTTAGTCTCGCTTAAAGGGTTGGATCGAAAATATGTATTCACTAACAACGCTTTTCAGAACTTTTTCTGTCCAAGTGAAAGCCTTATTGGGTATAGCGACCAAGGCCTATTAAACCCAGAGCTGAGTGAAGCGATAGCAGACATTGAGCAACAAGTAATAGCAACGACAGAGAAGAAAGCGTATTCAACTTGGGCGACCGACTCATATGGCAACCCGTCCTATTTTGAAATAATAAAAACGCCCGTCTTTGATGAGAACGGTGATGTATCCGGCATACTCTCCGTTTCCCGTAACAGCACCGAGCGTTATCAACTGACTCAAGAGCTTGAGCAGTTTAAACTCTTTGCAGAGTATTCCGAACAGGGCATGGGAATGGCACACTTTGATACAACTATGTGTTATCTAAACCCTACCCTTTGTCGCTGGCTCTTAGGTAATGACGAAGCCGAGTACTTGAATCGGTCTTTTTATGATTTTTATCCTGTTGAGTACCACACCCAAATAGCCGAAGAAATTTTGCCAGCTGTACTCAATCACGGGCTATGGCGAGGCGAGCTTGAGCTCTTAACGCCGGATGGCAAAACCATACCGACACTCGAAACTTTCTTTTTAGTTTTAGGCCCAGATAACGAACCTTTATACATTGGGGATGTGATCATCGACATCTCGGCTGAAAAAGAAACTCAGCTGGCTCTAGAACACGCAAAACAAGAAGCTGACCGAGCTAACGCCAGTAAATCAACCTTTTTAACCAACATGAGTCACGAAATAAGGACTCCGCTCAATGCTGTGCTGGGCTATTCTCAGTTGCTCATGAAGGAGCCAGACCTTAACAGCGAATGCAAAGAGCAAGTGCGGCGTATTAATAATGCGGGGCAACGGTTGCTGAGTTTGATCAACGATGTATTAGATCTATCAAAAATTGAAGCCGGTAAATTCACGCTAAACCAAGACTCTATTAACTTAACCGATGAACTGACTGAGCTTATAACGCTTCATAAAGAAAAAGCTGATGCTAAACACCTATCCTTAATCGCTGACATAAACATAGATAAAAACGACTGGGTCACCACAGACAAAACTAAATTTGGGCAAGTCATTATCAACCTCATCAACAACGCCATCAAATTTACACAACAAGGTGAAGTGCGTGTCGAAGCTCATCGCACTAAACACGAAGTCCGTATTTGTATCAGCGATACTGGCGCGGGCATATCATCACAAGAACTAAACCAGTTATTTCAGCCTTTTGTGCAAGGACGCTCGGGTAACCAAAACGGCGGGACTGGCTTAGGGCTTGTACTCTCACGCCATATCGTTGAAGCGCTTGGCGGCACGTTGACTATGGAGAGTGTCCTTCACCAAGGTACTCAAGTACGCATCAATTTACCCTTGCCTCAGCAGCCATTAACGCCAGTTGATAAAAGCCTTGTTAGCTTTGAGCAGGGCTTGATACTGCCCCCTGATCAACAATTTACAGCGCTCATCGTTGAAGATGACGCCATGAGCCGCGACATACTCAAACAATTTCTACTGGATACCGGCTTTAACATTATCCTAGCAGAGGACGGCCTAGAAGGGCTCAGCAAAGCCTGCGAGCTAAAACCCGATATCGTATTCACCGATATACGCATGCCCGCCATGGACGGTGTAAGCTTGCTCAATAAACTGAGACAATATTACAGTTTAGCGAGAATCCCCATCGTAGCAGTGACGGCTTCTAGCCTAGAGCATGAACGCCGCTATTACTTACAACAGGGATTTAGTGACTTCGTTGGCAAACCCATAGACTTTAACTGGCTAATAACCGTTATTGAAGAGCAATTGAGCACAAGCTTAGTAAGCCCTCAAGCGAGCCAAGAGATGTCAGTAGAACACGAAGTTAAGCCCGTTGCGGCATCTTCTACCTCATCGATCAGACAAACACTGTCCCCCACCCTGATCAGCCGCATCAAAGTATCCGCACAAGAAGGCGATTTCGATGCTGTGGCCCAACTTTGCCAAGCCTCCTTTGATAAACACGATCCCCTTTATCAAAATATACAACATGCTTTAAAGCTGTACGATTTGGAGCAGGTCGTTGCGGTCTTAGAATCCGCCACCGAATCCCCAGCATAAAAAAAGGCAGTAGCGCTTTTACGCCACTGCCCTCGACAAAAAAAGATGTGTTAGTTGATAGAGGTTAGCCACCCTCGCCTTCGTTTATCGCTTGCTCCATGCCTTTTTGCCCTTTAGCAGCAAACAATTTACTGATCAGTGGCAAAAACAATAGGATAACGGCAATCACGATGATGGATAACGTTAACGGTCGCTCCCAAATAAAAGATAAGCTCCCATCAGACATCACCAGTGAGCGACTCAAATTTTGCTCCATAATCCCACCCAGGATGTAGCCTAGCAGCATAGGTGCCATTGGAAATTCCAACAATTTAAGGAAGATCGCTATCGCAGTAATAAAGACCATCATCTGAATATCAAAGGTGTTAAAGCTCACCAAATACACACCCGTCACTGAGAAAAACAGAATCAGCGGAATTAAGATCGGTCGTGGGATAGCCAGTAGGCGTGAAATGTAAGGAATCAATGGTAAATTTAGGATTAGTAGCACCAAGTTACCAAAGTACATTGATATAATTACAGACCAAAACACATCTGGGTTATCAACAAATAAACGAGGCCCTGGCTGAACTCCGGCGGCAATAAGCGCCCCCAACATAATAGCGGTTGTACCCGAGCCTGGAATACCCAAAGTTAGTAGCGGTACAAACGAGCCAGTAGACGCCGCATTATTTGCGGTTTCAGGCGCCGCCAAACCTCGTAATGCCCCTTTACCAAACTTTAGCTTCTCTTTAGCGGATGCGAAGTTACGCTCCATACCATAGGCCAAGAAAGAGGCAATGGTTGCACCTGCACCGGGTAAAACACCAATGATAAAGCCAAACACCGAAGAACGAGCCACCGTTGGGGCTATCTCTTTTACTTCTTCTTTATTTAACTTCATGCTACCCAACGCAGCCATATCAATTTCGGGGTCTTCTTCCAAATGCTGACGTTTCATGACGGACATCACTACTTCGGTTAACGCAAACGTCGCCATCGCCAACAGCAAAAAGCTAACGCCGTCTAACAAATCAACACTGCCAAACGTAAAGCGAGGCGCTCCTGTCATTGCATCAGCACCGACGGTAGCGATCATCAAACCAAAAACCGTCATAATCATGGCTTTTATGACTTGCCCTTTACCTGAAAAAGCAGCCACAGCCGTCAAACCTAACACCATCAATGCAAAATAATCGCCCGATTGGAAACTGAGTGAGACTTTCGCTAAGGCCGGTGCAGCAAACAGCAGAATAATCGCACCGACAGTCCCCCCCGTAAACGAGCAGTATGCGGCCAATGCTAAGGCTTTGCCGGCTTGTCCTTTCTGCGCTAACGGGTAGCCATCAAACGAGGTAACCACTGTACTGGCGCACCCAGGCGCGTTAATCAAAATAGAAGAGGTCGAACCGCCAAACACGGCACCGTAATAAACACCGGCCATCAAGATAATACCGGATGCGGGGTCAAGCCCGTAAGTAATAGGGATCATCAAAGCAACAGCAGAGATAGGCCCCAGTCCAGGCAGCATTCCGATGAAAGTACCGGCAAAACAGCCCACTACAACCATCATAATGTTAAACGGCATTAACGCCGTACCAAGCCCTGTAAAGATTCCATCTAACATGGCACTAACCTCCAAACAACGTAGTGATCAATCGCCCAGGGGCAAGATAGATATCAAGTAATTGAGAAAGCGCGAACCAAATGAAAACGGCAAAAGGAACGGACGCAATCAAGAGTGTTTTAATTCGGCGCTCGCCTAATAACCAATAGCCGCCAATCAAAAATAAGATGGTCGACACTAAAAAGCCTACCCACTCAAGGGCTAAACCGAAGAGCACCACCAACGCCAGCAACTTAACGACAATGGCAAAGTCGTAACCTTTAAGAGAAAGTCGATCACCCGCATCGCGGCTGGCCGTTACGATCAGCGCAATCGATAACACGCCACCCATATAAGCTAAAGCCGTCGGTACGGTTTGCGCGTTGAAAGGTTCATACTCATCACCTGGCAACATCGAGATATCACCAATGTAATATCCATAGGCAGCAGACAGGCACAGAAATACCAAACCGCCAATATGATCTTTAGTAATAATCATAGGGTTCACCTTTGACGGTACTACGCCCGCCTATCTAAATAAGGGAATGATTAAAGAGCTTCAAACCAGCCACCGAGACTCATTTGAAGCTCAAAGATAACCGCTACGAAAGCGCGATTATTTTAAGAAGCCAAGCTCACGCATCAGGTTGCCAACAACTTCTTCTTGGTTTTCTAGGAAAGCAACAAACTCAGCACGTGGCTTGAATATTTCAGTCCAGCCGTTACGGTCACGAACCACTTCCCACTCACCTGTTTCGTACATTTTTCCTAGAGTAGCTGCGTACTCGTCAGCTTCTGCATCAGGTAATCCTGGTGCGCCGAAGAAACCACGCCAGTTCACAAACGTCGCGTCATAGCCAAGTTCTTTTAGTGTAGGAACGTCTGGAGCTGTCGCAGAACGCTCATCGCCTGTGATTGCCAAAATACGTACTTCACCCGCTTCGGCCAGCGCTAATGCCTCACTAAAGCCTGTAGATAACAAATGTGCTTCACCTGACAAAATACCGGCCATGGCTTTACCACCAGCATCATAAGCAACGTACTTTAATTTACGCGCATCACCGCCAGCTGCCTTAAAGGCCATGGCAGCAACCAAGTGATCCATACTGCCGCGTGCCGAACCACCAGCAATAGCAACCGAACGAGGGTTCTTACTGTAATCTTTTACAACGTCGGTAAAGCTCTTATATTTAGAATCCGTTGGGACCACAAACGCGCCATAGTCACCAACAACCGCCGCGATAGGCGTCAAGTCACGGAAGGACTGTGGGAAAACTTTAGACAATGAACGAATAACGATAGGCGTAGAGTTAACCATGAGCGTGTTGTGGCTTTGATCGGCCATTTCGATTAAATGAGCGATTGCTTTACCGCCACCACCGCCAGAAAGGTTTTCGTATGACGCACTCTCAACCAAACCCGATTTTGTCAATGCTTCACCCACACCACGAGCGGTACCATCCCAGCCGCCACCTGCGCCACCCGGAATAAGGAAGTGGATTTCATCTACTTCAGCCTGAACTGTTCCAGCTCCTAGTGTAGAAACTAATGCAGCAGCCAATAACGTAGAGCGATTGCGGGAGAAAAATTTAGATAACATGACGTATCCTCAATTTGTTTTTATATTTTTTTGTAGTTACTGAGGATCAATATAGACGCCAAGCTATTTTTAAAAAATATTGTGTATTTAAAGGCTATAAAAATCTTTAAATGCATTTTGTTCATTTAGTTCACAGGCATTCGTGCTATTTCTTAGCTAAGATGGCATAAAAAATCATTGGGCATTGTTATCCTTTACCTGCATCAATGCCGCCGTATCAAAGAGCAATCGCGTGACCATAATAAAAAAAACATTACAGCACCTTACGCTTCGTAAGTTAAAAATCAGAACTCGTATGTCGCTAGTCTTAGGGCTTATGGCCCTTTTGCAAACAGGGCTACTTGGCATATTTGCTCTCAATTACCTTGATAACTCGCTTGAAGAGCAAATGGGGCAGCAAGCTGTTCATGTCGCTAAAACCATCGCAGTCATACCGCAAATAATCAGCGCAGTGGAACAAAGGGACAGCGACTTTCTACAACCGACTAGTCTGCAATTAGCAGACACCATTGATGCTCGCTTTGTCGTCATTGGTGATATCAACAGCATACGCTTAGCACACCCTAACTACGAACGGGTTGGACAGCCAATGTATGACGATGATGGCGACTACAACGAGCCTGCGCTGCTGGAAGGAAGGCCTTACGTACAAAAAGCCATTGGTAGCTTAGGAGCATCGATCCGCGGGAAATCGCCTATATTTGATTCCACAGGAGAAACAGTCATAGGCGTCGTATCAGTCGGCTTTTTACTGGACAACGTAGACTCCATCATTGCACGTTATCGCACCACCCTCACTGTCGCCATTTTATCTGCGTTTTTGCTTAGCGTCCTTACGGCTATTTGGTTTGCTAACCACTTTAAAAAAGCTATTTTTGGCCTAGAGCCAGAACAAATCGGGCTATTATTTGAGGAGCGCAATGCGACTCTCGAATCTATCCGTGAAGGCATAATCGCCATTAATTCCCAAGGGTTGATCACCACCTTCAACCGAGCAGCGCTACACACCTTAGAGCTAACCGATAAGACCCCTTTGCTAGGTAAGCCTATCCAAACAATCTTGCCTGGCAGCCAGCTATTAGAAGTCCTCGCCAACGGTGAGCCTCAATTTGACCAAGAATTTTGGGTCGGTGAAACCTGCCTCATTGCAAACCGTATTCCCGTATGCCAAAACGATCAAATCATCGGTGTGGTGTCGAGTTTTCGCCGTAAAGATGAGCTCGATATGGTTAGCCGAAAACTAACCCGCATCCAGCAGTATGCTGACAGCTTGCGCAGTCAAACTCACGAATACTCCAACAAACTCCACACCATAGCAGGGCTCATTCAAATAGGGGCGAACAATGAAGCGCTTAACCTGATTGGGCAAGAAACAGAAAACCACCAAACGCTCATTCACCTGTTGGTAGAAGCTGTACCCGACCCCGTATTAGCAGGCTGCCTACTTGGGAAGTACAACCGTGCTCGCGAGTTGGGGCTTCACTTAAAAGTGGATACCGAAAGCCGAATGACCGACTTACCTGAGCGCCTGCCGCGTGATCAACTTGTCAGTATTATTGGTAACCTACTTGATAATGCCTTTGATGCCACATTGGCGCACACCGGCGCTGGCGGTGAAGTTTTCTTAACGATGACGGACCTCGGCAACGACCTTATCTTCGAAATTGAAGACCAAGGCGCGGGAATCCCCTTAGACGAACAAGCACGTATTTTCGAAAAAGGCGTGTCGAGCAAGCATGAACCCGGACACGGCATTGGTCTACACTTAGTTGAGACATTGCTGCATCGCTTAGCCGGAACCGTTACCATAGACCCCACAGAACGAGGCGGCAGCCGTTTTACCGTGTATATACCAAAAATAAATCCAAACCATACACCCAAGTCCACAAAAGGAAGCCCTGCATGAGCAGCATTCGTGTAGTGATCGCCGAAGATGACCACCAAATAGCCGAAATTCAACAACGTTTCTTAGAACGCATCGAAGGATTTGAACTGGTGGGCCTAGCCCACGGCCTAGATGAAGCTCGCGATCTGGTGGACATACTCAAACCCGAACTGCTGCTGTTGGATGTTCACTTTCCAAAAGGCACGGGCTTAGATTTACTGCGGGAACTACGCTCTGGCAACAGCTCGACAGATGTTATATTAATTACGGCTGCCCGCGAGGTAGACACCTTAAAAGCCGCCATGCATGGGGGCGTGTTCGACTATATTTTAAAACCGCTGGTGTTTGAGCGTCTCCGAGATGCACTTAACCATTACGCCGAGCACTTAGATAAACTGCGTAATATGGAATCCCTTGTCCAAGGCGATGTCGACCGCCTATTACCTCGTAATGCCACCCCCAACACCAGCCAACCGGTACCGAATACAAACCTACCTAAAGGGATTGATGCCCTCACCTTAGACAAAGTACGCAAAGTCTTGTTAGAAGCCGATAGCTCGCGCAATGCCGAGGAAGTCGGCTCACAAATTGAAGCCAGCCGTACTACCGCGCGACGTTACCTAGAATATCTAGTGAGCTGTGGAGAATTAACGGCCGAAGTAAGTTACGGCAGTGTCGGCCGTCCCGAGCGCCGTTACCTCAACCAAACCAGTTAAGCCTACATGAACTAAACACGCCTAGAGCTCGTAGAGATAGAACACATTTTCGAATACGGGAAATTCGTTTTGTCTGATAAAACAGCGCTGTACTGGTTTACTAACGACCTACGACTTAAAGACAATATGGCACTGGAACATGTGGCTCGTCAGAGTCAACGTTTGGCCTTTCTCTATGTTTTTAACCCAGCATGGATTGCCCCAAGAAATTATCAACACCGATTAATTGGTGAATTCAGCCTACAATTTATTATTGAATCCTTAATCGATTTGGAACAACAGCTCCGCGCAATGGGGCACCGTTTCCATATTCTTATCGGCAACCCTGTCGATATCATACCCACCATAGTTCAGCAAAACGGAATTGATATCATGGGCTGTAACGCTCACAGCGGTTGGTACGAGCGTAAAACACACCAAAGCATTCAACAAAAGCTTAGACCCAATAGTATACACGCAAGATGGAATAACTACCTGTACAGCCCAGAACAGTTAAACAGCCATCAACAAAGCAGCACAAAAAAGGAAAGCCTCTCGATATTAAAATCCTTTTCGACCTTCCGGCAATTCGTTGAGCAACGCGATATCCTTCCCACACCAGCCCAAATAGAACAGCCATTAAACTTACCAGAGCCACTAGACCTTAAAGGGCTTTTCAAAAAAGTGCAGGATTTATCCGATTTTCTAAAAATGAATGACAATAAGTTATCTAGACTTGAGAATGCTCAAAACTTATCCTTCATTCCCGGAGAGTTAGCGGCTCAGTGTCACCTGAATGATTATTTCGGTACAAGCTCCCCAAGCACCTATAAACAAACCCGTAACGCGCTGGACGGATGGGATAATTCTACAAAATTTAGCCCCTACCTTGCCCATGGTAACTTATCGCCTCGCCAAATATGGAAGGCTGTAAACACCTACGAAGCGATCAATATTAAAAATGATGACACCTATTGGATTAAGTTTGAGCTACTCTGGCGTGAGTACTTTAATTGGGTAGCCCTCAAGATAGGGTCTACACTTTTCCGCTTTAGAGGTATGGCAAGCTCACCTCCGCTCACAAGTTTCTTTGCCGAACGATTTACCAAATGGTGCCAAGGTAGTACCCCTTACCCACTAGTAAATGCCTGCATGAAGCAATTAAATGCCACAGGCTATATGTCAAATAGAGGCCGACAACTAACCGCTAGCTGCTTAATCAACGAGTTGGGTATTGATTGGCGATATGGCGCTGCCTATTTTCAAGAAAGGTTAATTGACCACGATGTCGCTTCCAATTGGGGCAATTGGCAATACATTGCCGGAGTGGGGACCGACCCGCGCGGCGGACGTCATTTTAACCTTGAAAAACAAACTCAAATGTTTGATCCACACCATGAATTTATTCACAAATGGCAAGGCGATGAGCACACCGCCGCTTTGGATTCGCTTGATGCGTCTGGCTGGCCCATTAGTATGAAATGACATATGAAAAAATCGCAGCTTCCCAGCAAAATATGCCGTACCTGCAACCGCCCTTTTACATGGCGAAAAAAATGGGAGCGAGACTGGCCCAACGTTAAGTATTGCTCCAAACGATGCGCGTCACTTAGCCCTAAAGCACAAAGCCCGACGGACAAACCGTAGGGCTTTATAATCACGAGTAACGCTTGGCCATATAGACGTGCAACTTACGGGATTTATTAAAAGAAAAAAGCACCCAAGTATTAAAGCAGCTGATCGCAAAAGGAGTCATTAGCCAAGATGCGTTACTCAACTAAAATACAAAACACATACGCCGGAGCAGCGACAAAAACAGCTTTTCACGTTGATGAGATACTCGGTTTAAACGCATCTAACAACTCAGTATTGGTCGGGTATTTTTCAAGTAATTCGGCTAATCGCTTTGCACCTTCGATTGGCTTAAGTGAAGTTAAAGCACGCCTTAAGCTTCTTACCTGATCAATACTTTTAGCGTCTAATAAGAACTCTTCACGGCGTGTGCTGCTTTTTGCGATATCGATCGCGGGGAATATACGATGGTTCGCAATCTCGCGTGACAATACCAACTCCATATTACCTGTGCCTTTAAACTCCTCAAAAATCACCTGATCCATGCGGCTGCCGGTATCCACCAAAATAGTCGCTAAGATCGTTAGCGAGCCACCGTTTTCAATTTTACGAGCAGCACCAAACAGCTTGCGCGGAATCTCCAGCGCTCTGGCATCAACGCCGCCCGACATAGTGCGGCCACTGCTTTTGCGTTCGGCATTGTGGACACGCGCCAAACGCGTTAGTGAATCAATAACAATCATGACATTGTTACCTTCTCCAGCCTCTTTACAGGCTTTATCGAGTAACTCATCCGCTAACCGCGCATGGTGGGCATAGCTTTGATCTGACGATGATGCATGCACTTCGGCCGCTACGCCCCGAGTAAAGTCTGTAACCTCTTCTGGGCGCTCATCAATTAACAATGCATAAAGCTTGATATCAGGATACGCCTTACCAACGGCTTGGCAGATATGCTTTAGGGTTGTTGTTTTTCCTGATCCGGGTGGCGCAACGACCAAACCGCGCTGCCCCATACCGATGGGCGTTATTAAGTCCATCGCACGGGTAGAATATTCCTGAGAGCCCAACTCCAAACGAATACAGGGTGAAGGGTGTATAGCTACACCATTCAAAAAACGCTGTTTAGGGTCATTGGGATACAAATCTTGCGCTGTATCAATTGGCTCGACGGGGGTACGTTTTACCTTCAAGCTGAGTGTCTTTCTTGTCATGGTATCGCTTTATTACTCTGGTTAAATCAATGGATTAATAGCCTACATAAAGCTTATTGAGCCAGGCTAAAGGACTGAACTTCGGTATCATGTAAATAACGCCACTGGCCTTCATCAACATCGACGAGAACATCACCTATTTGCTCACGATGCAGCGAAGCGACTCGGTTACCCACGGCAGCAAACATACGCTTCACCTGATGGAACCGACCTTCGGTAATCGTTAAACGCACATCTTTGGAGGATATGACCTCTAGGGTAGCAGGTAATGTTAAGCGTTGTTCACCTTGTAGCCGAATCCCTTGCTTAAATTGCGCAACTAATTCATCGATATCCCCTGCCGATAAAGCCCGCGCTAAACCAACGCGATACACTTTAGGGCAAGCATTAGCTGGTTGCGTTATATGAAAAGACCATCGGCCATCGTCAGTTATTAGCACTAAACCTGTGGTATCTACATCTAAACGCCCAACAATATGTAGCTCTGACACTCGGTCGATATCCAATAGATTAAAAAGCGATGGGTAGGCCTCATCCACATTAGAGCAGACCAAACCAGCGGGTTTATGCATCAAAAGATAACGAAATGCTCTGGGTTTAAGCTGTACCCCGTCTAATTCAATTGTGTTGTTTTCATGTACTTGTAGCGCGGCATCAATCGCCACGGTTTCATTAACACTCACCCTCCCCGCCTGTATAGAACAAACGGCCTCAGCTTTAGAGAGCTGGGTGCTTTTACAAATGTATTTATCGAGACGCATTAACCTGCCTAATATGGATTACAGCGGGAGCCGTTATTAACTTTGACTGCATTAGATAACAACTAAGTCATACAATACTGGATTGAACAAGAAAACTTCGCCATTATTACTCGCATAATAAACAAAACATACCAGCAAGAGTCTCCCCTTGAATCCCAAACGCAGTAGCCGCCTCACCAATAGATATTTGCTTTTATCCTTGCTGGTTGCGCTCGTTCCATTGCTGCTGTTTGCCAGTATTTATGACTCTTACTTTTTTCAGTTGCTAGGCAAAGTGACTAACGCCCAATTAGGCAGCCGAGTAGCCGCGGTTCAAAATGAATTTCAAGTGCATTTACGAGAGCGAGCCTATCAGTTAGATGTGCTCGCCGACGAACTAGACTCCCCCGTCATTTACAGCGAATCGGGAGTCAACTCGCTATCAACCGAACTGCAAACACTGTTACGGCTACAAACCGACTTACACAATGTGTATGGCATTGTTTTTTTTGATAAACAGCGACGTTTTTTATGGAGCTTTCCGGACAATGCTTACTCGGCTGAACGTTATCAATCATCACTAAGTTATGGCCCAATCGCCTTTGACGACACAGAACTCTACGGGCCTGAGCCATACAGTTTTAATCACCCACCGGCAGTATTGATGCTCAAACCCATTGCCGCAAGCTTTAACGCATCTGAACAATACTATATCGGGTTAGTACTTCGGTTTAACTCGCTGGCTTCTCTCCCTAAAAACTTAGGTGCAGAAGGTATCTACACTCCATTGCTTGAAGTGCCTGGCCACCGGTTATTCGATATTGTCGGGCAGCCAGTAGAGCACCACACCAAAGCCGTTAAAGGCTATCCGTTAATCCCCGAGTGGAACTTACAACTTATTCAAAATAAAGATTTAGTCAGCCCACCCAGTGCAGCCATGCGTAATGGTCTGATTAGCTTAGTGCTCCTAACCGCTGGCCTTTTACTGATTCTGCATTTCTACGTTTCTAAGCATTTAGAAAGACAACTGGACAGCCTTATTAAAGGCGTAGAGCGAGTTGCCGCTGGCGATTTAGACTCTCCCGTGCCCTTACAGCCGGGCACCGAAGTAGAGCGTCTAACGCATGCTATCGAGCGCATGAGAGGACAACTCAACCAAACCATTAAAGCCACCATCGATATAGAGCGGCAAGCCTCTTTGGGTCAACTCGCTGCTGGGCTAGCTCACGATATACGAAACCCATTAACGATTGTCGGCATGACCATAAAAACGCTGATAAAACGCGAAGCCAAACCCAAGCATGTAGAAATGCTGCATATGGTTGAAGAAGAAATCGATCGGGTTGAGCAAGTCGTCAATAATTTATTAAATTACGCGCGGCCTAATCCCCCCAAACAGGAACACCTACACCTTTCTGATGAATTAGATAGCATTGCGGCTCTTGTGGATGCCTCCGCAAGAAAGCAACATGTTATCCTCACAATAGAATGTCCACAGGATCTCACCATACTCGCCGACCCTTCGCATGTTCGCCAAGTATTGATGAACCTGATCCTTAACGCCATTCAAGCGATGCCGCCTGCAGGCGGGGAGATATTATTAAGCGGGCAAAAGCAGGAGCACCACATCGTTTTATCGGTTATCGATAACGGCCCAGGTATCAGTGATACAGAACTAGCGAGAGTTTTTGAGCCATTCTTTACTACTAAAACAGCAGGAACAGGGTTAGGCCTTTCAATTTGTAAAACCTTATTAAATGCAAACCATGCAGAATTAACGATCGAAAGTGAAATAGGTGTCGGTACAAGCGTTCACCTCTCCTTTAACCTTCCTCCAAAGCAAGCAGATACCCATGAGTAACTTATCGGTTTTAATTATTGATGATGAGAAAAACCTAATACGCAGTATTATCTTTTCTTTGAGCGACCCTTCCATCGAAGTAGCCGCGGCTCACACCGGTAAAGACGGGGTTGAGCAGTTTCAAAAGAGTCGTCCCGATGTGGTGCTGCTGGATTTAGGCCTGCCCGACATGTCCGGATTAGACGTATTGCATCAGCTAAAAACACTCAATGCCGACACCCCCGTCATTATGATCTCGGCACATGGTGATACACGTACAGCTGTTCAAGCCGTTAAAGATGGCGCCGTGGATTATCTCACTAAGCCTTTTGATATTGATGAATTAGAAGTATTAATCCACCGCTGTGCAGAGCAACAACGCACACAAAAAGAACTATCGTTTTTACGTGCCAAACAAGGCGAAACACAATCCATTGTTGGGCTGGACGCCACTACAACACAACTCAAAGCCTTTATTGAACAAATCGGGAATAGCTCGGCAAAAACGGTCCTTATTACCGGAGAGTCTGGTACGGGCAAATCACTTATTGCCCGTTGCGTCCATGACACGCGCTTTAAAGACGCCCCTTTCATCGAAATTAATTGTGCCGCCTTACCTGAGCAACTTATCGAAGCCGAACTGTTTGGCGCTGAACGTGGCGCTTATACTGGGGCCTCTCAAAAAAGGGATGGGCTGATCGCTCTGGCGGATACTGGCACCTTATTTCTTGATGAGATTGGAGAAATGCCACTATCAGCTCAAACAAAATTACTCAGCTTTTTAGAAAACAGGAGTTATCGCCCCATCGGTGGTAACCGTATAAAACAAGCAAATGTCGTGGTAATAGCAGCCACCAACCGCGATCTCAAACAAGCGGTAACAGACGGTGCTTTCAGGGAAGATTTATTTTACCGATTAAACGTACTCCCCATTCACGCACCCGCATTACGTGAAAGACCCAAAGATATCCCATTACTGATTAAGTACTTTACCGAGCAATTTTCCAGCAAAGAAGGCTCCAAAGCACCATTGTGGGACCCTGCGCTCATCCAGCTCTTACAAACATACGCTTGGCCGGGCAACATACGCGAATTGAAAAACCTTGTTGAGCGATTTACGATTCTTTACCCAGGTATCACGGCAACAGCGCAGCATTTACCGCCCGAGTACGCTCCGCAACAGGCGATACAAACACCCGAGTCCAACACCCCCGAGCTTACCTCTCAAGTAGAAAGCAAAGAGCGAGAAATCATTCTTAAAGCACTGAGCGACAGCAATGGACGAAAGAGTGTGGCGGCTGAAAAACTGGGCATTTCTAGGCACGCACTTAAAAGACGCTTACAGCGCCTTAACATTGAAAGTTAACCGACATGATACGCACAACAATGATGATCAAAAATCTGACGCATAGATATGTACTTGTCATTTTACTCAGCACATTACTGCACCCCTCAACAGTGGCTGGCGCTATTGTGTTGGGCGAACAAAACGATGCTGATATCAATGTGGGCTGCCTTTTTCCACTGACAGGCCGCGGAGGTCTATACGGCCGCGATAGCCAGATAGGTATTCAAATAGCCTTGGAAAAACTTGCACAAAGCCCCGATGTTTATCCGACGCTAAAAGTCGTTATTGAAGAT
Source organism: Neptunomonas sp. CHC150 (assembly GCF_030397555.1). NCBI lineage: Bacteria > Pseudomonadati > Pseudomonadota > Gammaproteobacteria > Oceanospirillales > Oceanospirillaceae > Neptunomonas > Neptunomonas sp. CHC150. The sequence goes on along the minus strand of NZ_JAPNXU010000012.1, from coordinate 189,457 downwards.
ACGCGCTCAAAGGCTTCACGAGCAACACGCATAGTGAAAGACTTTGTCGAAAAAGGCCGTAGCCGGTTCATCTGTGGCGTGGTGAACTCGTCGGTTGCTTGGCAAGTTGCCAAAGTCGCCGCCCAAGAAGAGGTATTTTTTATCGGGACAGATCATGCATCCTCCCGAATGACATCACCGTTGGTAAGCCCGTATTATTTTAGAGTGAACAACAACACCCAACAGAGCGCTATAGCTGGTGCTAAATACATTAAAGAGTATTTCCCAAACAGCGCCGAAAAACCTATTCGCATCTCGCATATAGCGCCTGATTACGACTACGGCTATACCATATGGCAAGATCTAGTAGACGCATTAGACTCACTCGGCGTGCACTATCAGGTAGTGACGACCCTGTGGCCACGGCTTTACGAACCTAATTACAGCGCATTTATTAAAGCGCTATTAGAAAAGCCTACGGACTTAGTGATTAATTCCATGTGGGGTGGCGACCTGGTCGCCTTCATTCAACAGGCCAACAATACATCGCTGTTTAGCCACGCAAAGTTTGCAAACTTTGATACAGGCGGTAACTACGAAGTATTAGTCGAGCTGGGTAAAGACCTCCCCGAAGGGCTTATCATGTCAGCCAGACATCATAATAACTGGCCTCATACGCCGCTAAATCAATGGTTTGTATCACGTTTTTATGAACTCAGTGGCCGATACCCTTCTTATGCCGCTGAAGGTGCCTACTCTGGAATCATGGCAATAGCCGAGGCCGTTCACTTAACAGGGGTCGATGCTTCTAACGACGCATTAAAGACGGCACTGGAACACCTATCATTACGCTTACCCGAAGACCCCGAAGGCTTCTCCTCTTTCATGGACCCAAAGACCCACCAGTTGCAACAGGTCATAGCGATAGGAACAACCACAGGTTCAAACAGCAAGCTATCCCTTCCCCGCTTACTCAGCCACTGGAAGATCTATTATCCTGAGCGCTAACCGATAACGAGCGCTTAGCGCTCGCTTTTCAAAATTCGATGAGCGGTTTCCGCTCAAAAATTTACCACGCCTCACCCAACATCGATTTTTATTCAATATTTTCAGCAACTTACCTGCAATCAAAAAACTGGCACTTCGCTTGCTACCTCTAAACAACACTGCTCTCTTCAGAACAACAATAAAACGAAGATGATCGGCGCTCGTACGGCCACTCTACTCATCGTTAATCTCATCTGAAAAGACAGTTCTGTTGGTGCTCTGCTAACTCCTTACGTTTACACCTTCGTTGGGCAGAGCAAAACTTAATATAATAAATGGTAGCACTCATGTTAAAAGACATGTCCCTTCTCAAAGACCGTTGTTTAGTCAATGGACAGTGGGTAGAAGCTGAAAACAAAAGCACAATCGATGTCATCAACCCGGCCACAGGCGATGTCATCACCAGCATCCCTCATTTATCAGCCTCTGAAATCCCTGCCGTCATTTCGGCCTCACAAGTGGCTCAGCGCGAGTGGGCTGCGATGGCCGCCAAAGAACGCTCAAAAATTCTGCGACGTTGGTTCGAGCTGCTATTAGAAAATGCCGATGATTTAGCGTTACTCATGACGACTGAACAAGGTAAGCCCCTAGCCGAAGCCAAAGGCGAGATCGCTTACGCAGCCTCGTTTATTGAATGGTTCGCCGAAGAAGCGAAACGAATCTACGGTGATACGATTCCAGCTCCGCTGGCTAACCAGCGCTTAACCGTCATCAAACAGCCTATCGGCGTAACTGCGGCCATTACTCCATGGAACTTCCCAGCCGCCATGATCACACGCAAAGCGGCACCGGCATTAGCCGCGGGCTGCTCAATGATTGTACGACCTGCCGACCTCACACCGCTTACCGCTTTAGCAATAGGTGAGTTAGCACAACGAGCGGGTATTCCTGACGGTGTTTTCCAAGTCGTTACCGGTTCAGCTAGCAAAATCGGCAAGGTACTCACCGACAGCACAACGGTGACTAAATTGTCATTCACAGGGTCGACCGAAGTGGGCCGGTTATTAATGGCTCAATGCGCCGAGACCATTAAAAAAATGTCGTTGGAGCTTGGCGGTAACGCCCCTTTTATTGTGTTTGACGATGCCGACCTAGATAAAGCGGTAGAAGGAGCCATGGCTTCTAAATACCGTAACGCTGGCCAAACATGCGTGTGCGCAAACCGTATTTTGGTACAACGCGGGGTTTATAAAGCTTTTTCAGAAAAGCTGCTTGAGAAAGTCAAAGCGCTTAACGTTGGAGATGGCACACAACCCGGCACTGATATTGGTCCTATGATTGAAGAAAAAGCCATAGCCAAAGTCGAAGAGCATATCCAAGACGCCGTGAGTAAAGGCGCTACCCTGCTCTATGGTGGCGAGCGTCTAGGCGGACTCTTTCTAAAGCCCTCTATCCTGACCGACGTCACACCAGACATGAAAGTCGCCCAAGAAGAAACCTTTGGCCCAATGGCTCCTTTATTCCCGTTTGATACCGAAGAAGAAGCCGTAGCCATGGCAAACGATACCATTTTTGGCCTCGCCGCTTACTTCTTTACCAAAGACTACGCCCGCAGCATACGCGTTGCCGAAGCACTGGAATACGGAATGGTTGGCCACAACACCGGCATCATTTCAAACGAAGTTGCCCCGTTTGGCGGTGTAAAACAGTCAGGTTTAGGCCGTGAAGGCTCTAAATACGGCATCGATGAGTATCTAGAGCTGAAATACATCTGCAGCGCTCTTTAATCTTTAGGAAGATCACTATGAACAACGGCATTAAACCTTTTTCTTTTAACACGCCCGGATCAATGCATGTTGAATGGGGTGGCGCAAAACGGTTAGGAGAGCTGCTTTCAGGCTGGTTCAAAGAGCGTAACTTATTAATCGTTACCGACAAGTTCCTAAACGAAAGTGGCTTACTAGAAGAAACCAAAGCCTCATTAAAAGCGCACGGTTTTCATACCATTATCTTTGATGATGTTGTTGCGGACCCACCAGAACACGTACTCATGTCATGTGTTGAACTGGGTAAATCCCAGCAGGCCGATATTGTTTTAGGGCTGGGTGGCGGCTCGTCAATGGATATCGCCAAATTGGTCGCCGTGATGCTGACATCAGAGCAGCCATTGTCAGAACTCTACGGCATTGGAAACGTTCAAGGTTCTCGAACGCCGCTGATCCAAGTGCCGACAACAGCGGGCACAGGCTCCGAAGTGACCAATATTACGATTTTGACGACCGGCGAAACGACCAAAATGGGTGTAGTGGCACAACAGCTTTATGCAGACAGAGTACTGCTGGATGCCGAACTCACCGTCGGCTTACCTGCCCTACCGACGGCGGCGACAGGTATCGATGCCATGGTCCATGCAATTGAAGCCTACACTTCAGCGCACCTAAAAAACCCCGTATCGGATGCGCTAGCGAAAGAAGCTCTACGCTTGCTTGCTAACAACCTCATTACCGCCTGCACAGACGGCACAAACCGAGCAGCACGCGAAGCAATGCTATTGGGAGCCAACCTAGCTGGCCAAGCCTTTTCGAACAGCCCTGTAGCGGCCGTTCACGCATTAGCTTACCCATTAGGTGGCCACTATCACTTACCTCATGGCCTAACTAACGCCTTAATGCTTGGCCCTGTGCTTCGCTTCAACATGAAAGCAGCCGCCGAGTTGTATGCCGAGCTAGCCGATGTCTTGTTAGGCGAAAGCCAAGAAGATACGGCCACTAAAGCAAGCCGGTTCGTAGACCACATGCAATCGTTAATGAACGCATCTGGCGCGCCACAAAAGCTGAGGGAAGTTGATGTGACAGAAGAGAGCCTGCCTACCCTAGCGAAAGACGCCATGCTTCAAACTCGTCTACTTGGCAACAACCCTGTGCCAGTGACAGAAGAAGACGCCCTTAACTTATACCGAGAAGCCTTTTAATAAACCCTGTTTTAACAGGCCCTGATTGCCTCAGCCATCAACGCTGAGGCTCCTACATTATTAAAAAAATAAAGGAAATAATAATGAGAGAAGAACGCATAGACGGCCAAGAAACACCGTATTGGTCTATGGGACCTTTCAAGGTGCGCTTGCCCTTTATACATTACCGCTTTGAGTGGCCAGATTACTTTCAAGGCTTATTGATGTGTGCCGTAGATTTAGCGGCAATACCACTGATGACCGAACTATTGGGCATGCCGTTTGAAGTCGCATTGGCTGTTGTTATGCTTAACGGTCTATTCTACTTACTACATCACCTGTTAGGTGACCCTGTAGTACCAGGCTGGATCACACCTGCTATCCCACTACTCATGGCTTACTGCGCCGCCTTCCCTGAAGGCCCCGAACGAATACACGCACTCGTCTCATTCCAACTGCTCTTAGGGGTATTTGCCATCTTCATTGGCGCCTCGGGGCTCGCGCACCGAGTCGTATCGCTTATCCCGCAAGCGATCAAATCAGGGATCATTATTGGTGCCGGTATCGCTGCCGTAATGGCCGTATTTAAGGTAGATGGTCGCTTTGACTTGTACCCAATCACCATTACCCTAGCGGTTGGTATCGCATTCTATGTCATTTTTTCTCGTCACTTTGCCGAGCTAAAACAAAGCAATGCACTGTTCAACCTCATCGGAAAATTAGGTGTATTCCCGATCATTGTCTTAGCGATCATCATTGCGCCTACCGTCGGTGAAACAAACTGGCCTACGCTTGAATGGGGCTTCTCTTCTCCTGACTTTGTCACACTGTGGAATGAGTACACAGTGTTTGGTATTGGCTTCCCACCAATCGCTATGTTTATCAGCGCTATTCCTACGGTACTAGCAGCCTACATCGTTCTATTTGGTGATGTTTTACAAAGCCGCGCCATTCTAGAAGAAGCAGACCAAGCACGCCCCGATGAGAAGATTGATTACAGCCCAGACCGTGCTCACATGATCTTTGGTGCACGTAACTCAGCTATGTCTATCTTAGGTCCAGATGTCACCATGTGCGGTCCATTATGGGCAGCAATGCATGTCGTTATTGTGGAGCGTTTTAGCCAAGGCAAAAAAGCCATGTACTCTATTTTTGGCGGTGCAGGCTCTTTCCGCTGGGGTACCAATACTGGCTTATTATTTATGCCAATCGTAACCCTAGTGCAGCCGATCTTGGGCGTAGCCCTAGCACTAACACTGCTGATCCAAGGCTATGTATCGGTCAAAATAGGCATTATGGAAGCACGCTCTCAAAGAGACCTGGGTATTGCCGGTATAGTGGCCGCTGTTCTAGCCACCCGAGGTGCAACATGGGCATTCGCCGTGGGTGTAGTGCTATGCATACTGGTCTATGGCCGCGACTTCTTTGCAGGTGAGAAAGATAAGACCTTTGTAAAAGACCAAGACTAGTCAGTAACCATCAATAACGGCGCTCTTAAGAGCGCCGTTTTTAATTTAACGCTTCTCATGCCTGTGCAGTTATGAATAATTCCATAGGCCCTTATCTCCGATCAACACCTCACACTTTGTATGGTTCGCTACACTCCCATTAATCATATGCTTTGAAAAGCCAGTAGTTTTTTTGGGCTTACCTACGTATTCTGAATAGTAAGCGGCACTGTTTCTCACCGTCTAAGGCTTTTATAGGGAGCTGCATTTGAATACCGATCAATGGCTGATTACTGCAATTTTGATGTTAACGCTGGTTCTCTTTGTGTGGGGAAAGTATCGCCATGATATTGTGGCAGCCATCGCCTTGGGGCTGTGTGTACTGGCAGGTTTAGTCGCGGCTGATGAAGCTTTTGTAGGCTTTAGCCACCCAGCGGTAATCACCGTAGCGGCCGTACTGGTCATATCCGATGCACTGCGCCGCTCAGGTGTGGTAGATGTGATTGTACAAAAAATCTTACCCTACACCGAAAGCCCGCTCAGCCATATTCTGATCATGACAACGGTCGTCACCGTGGCCTCCGCTTTTATGAATAACGTAGGAGCCCTCGCGCTCATGTTACCTGTGGCACTCGCCACCTGTAGCAAACATCAACGCTCGCCAGCGCTAATTTTGATGCCTCTAGCTTTTGGCAGCATCTTGGGCGGCATGACAACCGCCATAGGCACTCCGCCCAATATCATTATTGCCATGATGCGAGCCGAAGCCAGCGGTGAATCATTCAGCATGTTTGATTTTTCGCCAGTCGGTGTTGCTATCGCCATCATGGGCGTTCTTTTTATTACACTAGTTGGATGGCGATTAATCCCCGCCGCTCGACTTAAAAGCAGCTCGCCCGATCAGCTATTTGCTATAGACGAGTACCTCACCGAAGTCATCGTCACCGCCGACTCAAGCTTAGTGGGTAAATCAGTAGACGAGATAGATGGCTTACAAGACGCTAGCATCGAAATTGTGGGCATAGCCCACCGACATGGTAAAACGATGTCGATGCGTGCAGGGCAATTGCTTAATGCTGGCGACATTTTGCTCTTGCAGGCTGATCCCTCAGAAGTCCAACCCCTGCTCGACAAAAACGAGCTAGAACTGATCACCAGTGCCGATAAAAAGTTTTCTAAACTAACCCAAGGCGAACTCACATTAGTAGAAGGTGTAATCAAAAAAGGCTCGGTACTGGAAGGCCGTGATGTACCCTTTTTACGTAGGCGAAGTGGTGGCTCACTAGCATTAGTGGGCCTAGCGCGCGAAGGGCAGCATATTCGCAGGCTGCGACGTAAACAGTTTAAAGCAGGCGACATCTTGTTATTACAAGGCGCTGTAGATGACATCAACGAACGGCTTAGCGAACTAGGTATGATTCCCCTTGCCGAGCGCAATATCAACTTAGGCCAGCCGAAAAAAATTGCCATTTCATTGGCTATCTTTACCATCGCCATCGCTCTGGGTATGGCCAAAATACTGCCACTGGCGATCGTATTTTGCCTTGCCGTTATCGTCTATCTGTTACTGGATATTTTGCCTGTTCGTAACCTTTACGACGCCATCGACTGGCCGGTTATTATCCTGTTATCCGCCATGATCCCGGTAGGCTCTGCCCTACAAAGCACAGGCCTAACAGAGTTACTCGCCACGCAAGTATTAACGCTCACCCAAGGGATGCCCGTCTATCTTATTATTGGTCTGGTGTTAGTCGTTACCATGTTTTTATCGGACATCATTAATAATGCCGCCACGGCCGTGATCATGGCGCCATTAGCGTATGGTATTGCGATGGGGCTAGGCGTCAGTGCGGACCCGTTTTTCATGGCGGTTGCTGTAGGTGCCTCTTGTGCATTCCTCACCCCTATCGGCCACCAGTCCAACACACTAGTACTGGGCCCAGGTGGCTACGCCTTTGGAGACTACTGGCGCATGGGTTTACCACTTGAAATAATGATCGTACTGCTCGCCGTGCCGCTTATTTTGCTGGTTTGGCCTTTGTAACGCTAAAGGCAGGATTTATTGAAATCGCAAAGGGTAGGAAGAGCTTATTCGCACCTTCGCATCCTGTTTTACGCATGTACAAAGACAATTACTGGTTGTAATGAAAGTACATTTTTTTATACTAGGCGAGGTTCATAATTTATAAGGAGATAAATATCATGGACGAGCAAATCTGCATCCCAAACGAAGACACATATATTATCATTGAGTCTATACACACAGCCGGTATACATAAAGTTTCTGTATCAACACAAATTTACCGTAGAATTTACAGTGTATGTAATTTTCAAGAGGTTTATTTTGATGACAAAAAATTGATCGACCACTGTCAGGCTTGGAACTTTTGAAGGATTTTTTGAGCGGTGGTGAGAGAGTACGTACAGAGAACACCGGTGAGCAAAGAGTTATCACACGCTACATGGGCAGTAGAAATTACGTAAAACCCATATCAGATCTTAACTATAACAACGACTTAGTTAAAGCACTTTCGAAGGATTACTTCATAGGTGATCTCGGCAAACTTTTCACATTTGGGAAAGACCCTATCCCTGAAATCAAACTTTTTGGTAGACCGGGCGTTACTTTTAGCATGCCAGGCAATGGTTCATATCCTGTCGCTGTTGCAAAATATAGTAAAGAAGCGCGAAAAATTGAGCAGATTTTAGATCCGGTTAAAAAGAAACAAATAATATCTGAACTCATAAAATAGAGAGCCACAATGTTTAGATCATTAATCCTATCTCTAATTTTCGGTGCTTTTTTATTCTTATTATCACTGATTTTATACAACAGCATTTTATCGACTTTTGATTTAAACGTCGTTTATACGACGCCAAGAGAGTCTGGCATGCATGGCATTTTTTATGCTTTCGGCTTGTTTGCGCTTGGTGGCTTCATAACCTTTACAGCGTCTATTCTCAAACATAAGAAAGCTAAGTATTATTACATTCTCTTATCTGGCTTGTTATTTATTGCAGTAACAATGATTAAAGGGTGGCTACTCATACCTGATACGAAGGCTGGGCTTCTTGCTAGTGATATTAAGTTTTTTATCACCCCCTACTACACTCTAGCTTTGTCAGCTTTATTTTTTTTTATTTTCAAATGGTCTGCAGGCCGCAAGGTAAAAAGCCACCCTTAGGTGGCTTTTTACCTATAAGAGATTTCTTTCATTGAAAATGAATTGAATTCAATGAAAGAACCTCATCAGGCGCTACCGTGCCCAAGTAGGATCTCCCGCACCTTTTCATACTCTTTCATCCTCGCAAAATCCTTTTCAGTAGGATTCGGAATTCGGCCAAGATTCATGTTTTCTGCATTATCGGCCAACTTTACAACCCGTGCGATTTCATTCGCAGCGGCTCTCATCGCTGCCTCGATTCGATTTTCATCCTTCCGTTTAGTGAGGGCCTCAACTGCTTCGAGCACTGTCTCCGAGAAACCCTCGATGCGCAGCTCTTCGATTGTAAGGTCTGAATCTTCAACGACATCGTGAAGAACAGCGGCGATCCGGGCCTCTGTACCCGTAACACGTAGCATCACTTGAATAGGGTGCAGTATGTATGGCTCGCCTGCTTTGTCGGACTGGCCTTCATGTGCTTTCGCCGCAATTGCAATTGCTTTTTCTAACGTACCCATATTCTAGATTCCTTGATCATCCTTTCCCAAGTATATAAAAAACACTATCTAACGTGCAGTCATTTAATATCGTCAATTCATCTTCAATTTCAGAAAATTTCGAAATATCCTTAATAGCTAAATTCCCCTCCATTCCTAAAAGGAACCTGTTTCTGCGCCATGTAAATGGCAAGTAGTCAACTTGAGCAACAACAACCATGCCATTGTATGGTTCTTTAGCTAACACCTCTTTGAGTGACCTATACTGACTTGATTCAGGAACAACCCATAATTCATTCTTAAACTTGAACATAAAACAGATTGAATCATTTGACTGTACATCACTACCAACCAGTAGACAGTAGATGTTCTCTAAGTTAGCTATCTCTTGATGGGAAGCTTTACCAGTGGATAAATGCAGTGTTAAAGCATCATGTGAGGATGATAAACCTTCCATTTTCAATGTATTCCCTTATATTCCGCAGCCCCATCGTAATGCTTTTTACTTTTCGATGTAACACTGTCTTTAAGATAGGTAGTACTTTAACTTGATCGCATCAGATCTCTGGAATACCATCACACACGGATCATCTTTAAATCTACAACAAGGAAGTTGAGAATATGTCCAAACGCCATCATATTATTGATAACAACAATCTTGCGAATAAAAGATTCGGATTAATCTATACTAAAAAGTGCGGCTGGATAGATCTAGGCCATGCCTACCCTGACTCAGCTAGTAAGCTTTGGGAAAGCATCTTGAATGAAAGGAGTCAACACAATGACTCGAGTTCACAAAATAACTTCACCGTAGAATATTCGCAAAGCATGGGAAGCAAAAAATACAACGCCAATACTTTTGTGGGTAAAAGAAAAAAATTTGAAATACAGAAAGGCTTATCATTAGATATAAAAAAATCTATTGCTCTAAGCATAGTTTTAAAGGTTTCTTTGGAATTCGAAACCATGCAAAGCAACTGGTTTTACTCACTAATTACTGATAGTGGGTTTAGCTCTGAGGATTTAATATCTAATATTATTGGCGTATATAGAGCAATTTATCCTACCATTAACTTCTTAGAAATATGTCAACCTGTCTCTAAATCAGAATCCACTTATATTTGGGATAAATTTGGTGCAGTAGGAGGCTTAAAAAACAGAACGCTTTCTCCCTATTTATACCCTCTTCAAGATGATTCGACGACATACCCGAGGAAAAGTGTCTTACCTGCAATATTGAACACAATCAAACCTACCCAAGAAGGAAGCTATTTTAATGAAGTACGCTAAAATAGTTTTACCAGCGGTTTTAACGCTAATAATTCTATTTCTATTTTATTTTCTTTACACCTCCTTACAAGAGCATAATAACATAAAGAAAAATTCAATAACCTACTTTTTATTAGTTGACGATCTTATAAAGGAAGTGAGTGAAATTTCTGATTGCCGTTCTATATTTTCGTACATACCTGCAGACGGTGTTTCACCAGAAATTCAAAAAGTTGAAATGAGCTCATGTAATGCTAGCGCGCTTCAAAAGATAGATATCTATCTTTCAGGTAATGGTTATAAACTAGTTAACAACGAATACGTTCTAGACAATAATGTTATTACTCGAACCAATTATTCAGAATACATATCTGTTGAAATGTATCACTACTAATATTCGGGATTAGCATGGTTTTTTTGGGATCAAGAGCCTTCTTTAATGTATTGAAAACCGGCAGACAACCATTAGCTTCATGATCACCAAAAAATGAGGCCGCGTTCAATATCAACAACGTGGCTGAGGGTATATTCAAACGTACCCGGTTGTATCTGATCCGCATAGCGCAGCGGGATCATCTTGGTTTGCTCGTAATCGTAGTGTTTGAATCGCGCCATCCGTTGCACCTAGCGGGGTAAAGTTTGTTTGGGACAGTTTACTCGAGCTTTTGGCGGTAAGTTGGAAGATGCTGGACTTATTCAGCAGCCACAACGCCGCAGTAAATTGCAGCTATTTCGTCGCTTTTTAGGCAATGAAGTTTCTACGCAAGTAAACAAAATACGCCTTTTGGTCAGTTGTTGGCGAAAAGATGCTACTTGTCATTACGGCGTGTAGCACTTTGCAAATATCAGATAAATGTACAGGATTAAATGAATTCCAATCCGTACCTATTGGCTCATTAATAACTTGGAGGTGAACCTTGTTCCGTAAAGACCTCAGGAATTCGAGCTTTTGGTAGATGGCTGGGCCAGAGCCAAATATATTATTAGCCTTTGCATTTTTATTATTGCATCGAATGTCATATTACTTTAATTTTTGGTTATATAGTTTTTCATACATAATGGTATCAATTTTAACATTGGCACCATTTATTTCCTTTTGATTACCTTTGAATTTCACCTTTTCTTTCCATTCGGTCGCGGAATAGACTTCATTGATGATGGCATAAAGTGCAAGATTGACTTGATAACACCGCAGCCAACTAGAACCATAGTTTTTACTGTTTGGGTATATAGAACCGAACTCAGCTTTATGTCTTGCAAAATCCTGTCTTGAAATTGAATATACTGCTGGTCGTAAGCGAGGTTCTTAGGAAGCTCTTAAGAGTGCTATAACCAAGTCTGTATGGATAGCGCTTTCGAGAAGCCCTTCAAGCTATCCAATGGATACTGGGTACCAGCCAATTTTTTCTTCATCAGTTTTTATTAGTTCAGTTATACTCTTTTACCTGAATATTGTCCTGCCTAACGCTGCGTTAAAGAAGCATAGCTTTTATGGCCCCCAAAGAGCGTAGCAACTGATTTTGAACGCTTTGTTATATGAATGCATTGTCAATATCCCATAATAGCAATCAATTTATATTCGCTTTATCGATCTCAATCAGAGTAACATTTGAGAAAACATCAAATGATAAAAACCACCTTTCTTCACCATGCAAGAGCGATATTAAAGTTCTACCCACAATTTTAGATCTCATATCATCATAGCTAGATATAACCATATCAACATTTAAAGGCTCATCAAAAGGGAAGTCATTTATATCAAAAGAAGGATTGTTAAACCCTTCCATAGATAGCTCCATTATATTAAGCCTTTTATAGTTCCCATTAAACTTCGAGTAAATAAACTCAACTATCCATACGAGCCAAGTCATTGGGTTGAACGAAAACTTTGCTTCCATCTTCTGATACTTGATAGCCTTGGAAAACTTTATCTTATCTCCAACCTCTATTACATCTGATACCAGTTTATGCTTCGAGCGGTCAGCAGTTGGATGAGATTTAAAGCAAATATTCTTTAACGGCCCCATAACCTCAATAGTGCAAAATCCACCGGACTTATCCAAATCTCCACTATCCCACCCCAAAAAATCCAATAGAGTCTGCATAAACTTCTCCCTCCTTCACATATAACGCTTTGAATAAACCGCGAATTTTTAGCGACAGCGAAAAAATGGTCAGTTTAATTCATTTGTTAGATTCTAGACCTTCCCTCACCGAAGTTATAGCGTCCAGACTCCATGTGTTTCCTTTCCTTTGTAATTGGCCGGATGCTACCAATTCCCTACCTTCCGTATGAGCTTTTATAGCTTGCAAATATGCATCAGGACCAAGAGCTAGACGAACTTCGATCAGACCATGTTCTGAATGATCTACCTTAATAGCAACAGACCGTCTTGCGCCTCCCTCCGAAGGATTCGCAACACAGTGTAAATTTACTACTCGTCCAGATATTTCTTGCATCGTTGGTTCGACAACCTTCAACTTTTCGGATGCATAATTAAGTATACTAACTTGGGCTTCACCTATGGTTAGGCCATGAAAAAAAAGGACATCTTCGGAAGGCTCCAAAATATTTGCCCAATCGATATCAACAGCGAAGTTTATCTGCCCCCCTAAACCAATTTGAGTTAAAGCATCACACATGCGTGCGTTCAGCGCCGTTTCATAGGACGAAATTAGGATATCTGGGTCATCGCTTCGAACAGCTTGATCTAGAGCAGAAAGCCCTCTAGCTATTCTCTCTACAATTCGTCTATTTGACGGTATTTCAAATAAATCTCGATCCTCTTTCTCCTTAATAATCGTACTTGAAACTTCAAACCCAAAGCTACCTCGGAAGGTATGGCAAAATTCAAAATCGCTAAGAAATTCCTGAGCAGCCGGTAGAGGTTGCTCGAAATGAGGAAAGTTTTTTATTTCTGAACAGCCCGAGTAAAGAAAAAGATTTTTTATCGCCTTGATATGTCTAGAAGCATCTTCAATCGGCAATGAGTTGACGGATTTAGGCACTTTAAGTCTAAGTTTCACCGAGTCCGCATTTTCTACCATTAACTCTGCAAGTAGTTCAGAAACGGACTTATCTTCTATCTGAGATAAAGCTTCTATAGATTGCTGGATACGTTCTCTAAAATCGATGAATGACTCATTACTTGGGAGTATGAGATCCAAAGAATTTGTGGAATCCACATCAAATTTAAATATCTGCCATTTTTGTCCATTATTTGCAGATTGTTTCCAACCTTTTCGATACAAATAATTTTTTAGATCAAACAACCTAACTCGATCTATGTTCTTCAAAAACCTTTTATCCGAGCGAATCACGAGACAGCTCCCACTAGTAGCTTTTCTCTAAGGCTCTGCAATGATTTTGGTGTAAGTAATTGATCTCTAGGTATTCTAATACGCTTCGAGCGTGAGTTAGGAGATTTAGGCCCTTCGACGAAGTAATAGTAACAGCATTTTTTTATGGTCAACTCGTCTTCACATGCGGCCATCCACAAAGATTTGTCACCCGGTAGACAACACAAAACCAAAGCACATGGCAGAGCTGACTGGTCCCGCCTGAAAACAAGTCGATTGAATGCATCGGCTTCTAAATCGTAGACAACATAATCATCTTCCAAAGACCAATTTACGCTTGCTTTAAGCTGTAGAGAAAGAAATGCCCCCATATCAATACGTTTGTTTCCATAGGAAGTGATATTGCGAACTTCAAGATCAATACCGAAGTCCTTTGAAATCGAATTTGGAACAAAGCCAGACCGAGCGACAATCGCACTAACGTAGGACTCGCTAATTAGCTCTTCAATTGTCTGAACTGGGAGCATGGGCACAAACTTCCTTTTTTAAAATCTAAAATTTTTATTCATGCGTACGCGCGTTTACACCCCTGACTATAAGGTCAGGAATAGCACTTAACGTATTATTTAATAGTAAATAAGTGGAGTTATTCAAAAAGTACAGCTCCCTGTATTCGCGCTTGCGCATGATCATTCTTGGCTGTGCGCGTTATCTTCCTTGTTGATAACGATAGTTTATTGATTCTAGATCGTTTCTAGCCGTTGTCCAGTATCAAAAAGTGTATGCTCGCTTTGCAAACCAAGCCATATTTTATACTTATCCAAAATGCACGGTATAAGCACACAAACAATAAGACATAGCTATCCACAAGGCGCGTAGTTGAAGACGAGCCACTGTTAAGCTGCAAAGAATGTTGCTTTAGAAATATAAAAAAGAGGAATTGTACAAGCCTGCTGGATGAGGCTTAAAAATAACAAAGAGGAAGGTATGGGGGCAGCCCCACCAGCCACATCCCGGCACATGAATCCACCGCTGTGGCTGCTCCCTTCCGGGCCTGACCAGGTTCACGGTTTATCATTGCGAGAGGACCAGCAGGACTACCATAACGGCAATCAGAGTGGTTAACTCGTTAGCTGGCGCGAAGTATAACAGCATGAAAATGGATTGCAAAAAATTCCTTAACTAAGTGGCCAGCTATCTCATGTTGGGTACTTTTTTGTTTAAAGTATGAGCAATTTGCTCTCGAACCCAACGGTGCATAGGGTCATTGTGGTGTCGGGCGTGCCAGTACAGATAAATATTTAAGTTAGGTAATTTTAAATCGGTGGGTAAAGGCCGCGTTACTACATTGCGCCCTATCGCTAGGCGTTCTATAAGCGAGACAGGCAACATAAAAAGCAGGTCGGTGGTTTCGCAAAAATCGGCCACTCCCATAAAGCTAGTTAGGCGCAGTACGGTTGTTCGCTTACGGCGTAGTTCTTTTAAGTGGGTATCCATAAATGCAGGGCCTTGCCCCGTTAATGACACATACCCATGACGCGCATTTAGGTACTCATCTAATGTTATTTCTTTATTGGCCAGTGGGTTATTGGCTCCCATCACGATGGCTAAGCCCGTTTGACCAAGAACCGTTCGATGGAACTGGTCTTCACCTACGTTTGGCCCAAAGCCAGACACCGCAAAGTGAATATCGTCACGTGCGAGCATTTCGAAGTAATCGGCGGGGCGTGAATCGAGCTCTACTTGCATCAAGGGTGCGGCATCTTGCAACACGCCTAAAAGATCCGACAAATACAGCGCCATTTCGAGATCAGGGCCCGCTATTTGAATGATCTGTTTGGACGTGGCGGGATCGAACTGCGGCTCAGCAATAATCTGTTTGATGTTAGCCAACACTGATTTCACATCGGTGCTGATCTGTTTGGCTCTTTCGGACAGATCATAACCATCGCCGGATCGGACCAGCAAAGGGTCCGAGAAGGTATGGCGCAAGCGTTGTAATGCTCGGCTCACGGCGGGCTGGCTCATGTGTAATCGCTCAGCAGCTTTGGTGACTTGTCGCTCTTCTAATAAAGCCTCTAGGACCACCAGCAGATTCAAGTCAATGGATCGCAAATTCACTTCGCGCATAGTTAGATTCACCAAAATGCATTATATGAAAGAACTATATCCCTCTACACTGGTCATATCAATTATGGCTATAAAGGGAAATGAGAATGCCAATGGTTAACACACTCACTAATCAAACAGATACGTATGGTTGGGGAGCAATTGCATTGCACTGGATTGTTGCGCTAGCAGTAATCGGCATGTATCCGTTAGGCTGGTACATTGATACCCTCACGTATTACGATCCTGAATACCGCACTATTCCCCATATTCACAAAAGCATTGGCCTGATTCTGGCCGCTGTTGTTGGCATACGTATTGTGTGGCGCTTGGTAAACAAAACGCCTTCGGCTATCGCAACACACAGCCCAATGGTGCGTTTAGGCGCTCATGCTGCACACATTGCGTTGTATGCTCTGATTTTGACTGTTTTGGCATCCGGTTACTTAATTTCTACCGCCGATGGGCGCGGTATTGAAGTGTTTAACTGGTTTATGGTGCCTGCTATTCCCGAACTGATAGAGCACCAAGAAGATATCGCCGGTTCTGTACATTGGTATGCCGCCACCTCGCTGGTTATTTTGGCTGGTTTGCATGCGGTAGCGGCACTTAAACACCACTTTATTGATAAAGATGAAACCCTCAACCGCATGTTGGGGAAACAGGAGACTCCATGAAAAACGTTATGACTAAAACTTTAGCCGTTGGCAGCCTTGTACTGGCTAGTTCGCCATTACTTGCTGCCGAGTACGTCATTGACTCGCAAGGTGCTCACGCGGCTGTTGAGTTTAAGATTAATCATTTAGGCTTTAGCTGGTTAAACGGCCGCTTTAATAACTTCGAAGGGACTTTCAGTTATGATCCGGCCAACCCATCAGCATCGACTGTAGCGGTAGAGATCGATACAGAAAGCGTAGATTCTAACCACGCCGAGCGTGATAAGCATTTGCGTAGCAAAGACTTTTTAGATGTAAGCGAATTTCCAATGGCGAAATTTGTGAGCACATCGTTTGAGCCAGGCAGCGATAACTCCGCTACGGTACAAGGCGATTTAACACTGCACGGTGTGACTAAGCCTGTAACGATGGCTGTTACAAAAATGGGTGAAGGTGATAGCCCTTGGGGCGATTACCGTATGGGCTTTGAAGGCACAGCGGAAATCAAACTAAAAGACTTTGGTATCGATTACAACCTAGGCCCTGCGGCTGAAACAGTTTACCTTGAGCTTTACGTTGAAGGTATTCGCGTTAGCCAATAAGTTGGTCAATATCCCCTATTGATACAACGCATAAAAAAGCCCTAAGCTGATAATCACTTAGGGCTTTTTTTATAGATTTTTGTAACTCTTTTTGTAGCTTTTGTAGCTATTGCTAGTGCAAGAAGTTTTAAAGAGCCGCTAGGATCGTTTCCGCTTTGCTGACTTCAAACTGCTTAGGCTCTTCAACATTCAATGTTGTTACCTTGCCGTCTTCAATAATCATGGCGTAACGTTGCGAGCGTGTCCCCCCAAAGTCACCTGTTTCCATGGTTAGGCCTAGGGCTTTTGTAAACGCCGCGCCGCCATCAGCAATCATAGTGATTGCTTCTGCATTTTGCTGCTCACCCCATGTTTTCATCACAAATGCATCGTTAACAGAGATGCACGCAATCATATCCACGCCTTTGGCTTTGATCTCGTCTGCCAAAACAACGTAGCCCGGCAAGTGATGCGCAGAACACGTCGGTGTAAAGGCACCGGGAACCGCAAACAAAACGACTTTTTTACCGGCAAATAGCTCGCTAGCTACAGCGGCTTCTTGACCTTCTGGTGTTACAACAGTGACGTTAACTGCTGGGATTTCACTTCCAATACTGATCATGTAAAAGTCTCCTATTAATTACGTCCAGTGTAGTCGCCTTTTGCAGCAACTAACACAGATAAACACTAAGGTTAAACGCTAACATGCGGCTGTAAATACTACTCGTAGCGCTGCCCATTGCGTTCGATCCAGCCGCCAACGTGGCGACCAGCCGGGTCGTGGTGTGTCCAGTGAATGACGCCGCCTTTATCGGTCCATTCGTATTCACCTTTAATGCGGATTACATCGCCACGGCTCAGATCAGCCACACGCGGGGCTAAATCAATATTATGTGCTACAAGCACCGTTAAGCCCGAATCCAGTTTGAGCAAAAAACGCTGATGGCGCGAGCCTTTGTTATCGTCTGGCAGCACTTTAATGACTTCGGCATCTAACGTCACTATTAGATCGCTACGCTGTTGCGCAAAAGCCTGATCGACTTGTGCTTGGCCTTGTAAAGATGCGGTAACCGACGATGTATTGGCCGAAGAAGATGAGGTGTTATTGCTTTGCTGGCTTTGGCTATCCAGCATTGCCTTTACGGTCGGGTTATTAAATAAACGACCATCGTTATACTCATTAACCAGCCAAACAGCGCCTAAAATTAAGACTAGTAAGATACGTCGATGCATTTTAGATAAGTTCTTCACACGGGGTCCTTAGGTCTATCAAACAATAATGACGTGCAGCATACGGTTAAACATTCGATGTGCCAAGCCGATAGCCTCTTACGTAGCCTCAGCCCGCCGCACAGGGGTACTCAATCACAGGAGCTTAACTGGTTTTGATTAACAACCCCGCTTTGCCTTTAGCGCTTGGTATTTTAAAAGCCGACTCAGCCAACTCGTGCGCGGGGTTTAGCCTTTTAGACCTGATACGCGAGTGCCAAGAGGCGGGTATTTTTGATGACCTGTCTCACGAGCCTCACGAAGTCATCCTGTTTAAAAAAAACTTTTTAGCCATGAATGCTTTATACCAAGCCCAACGCATTTTATGGCAAGAAGGCATCGGTTATTTGCACATTTCGCCTTTACGTAATTATTTGGCCCCTAATACTGCGGCTAGCGTATCCACTCAAACCGTTCAATCGACCCAACTGCCCTGCAACACTCGTGATTCGGCGCTAGCGGATTATTATCTCGATTGGCAACATTACGACAACACCAACGAACAAGCGGTGAACACCCTACTCAACCAGTTTTGGACGCGGTGCTTATCGCCCCATAAAATAACCCAATGCTGCGAACTATTAGCGCTGGACCCTGCTCTGGCAACTCAGCGCTCGGCGAAACGCCAATTTCAGCGTATGGCGGCGAGGTGCCACCCGGATAGAGGGGGCAACCCACACGACTTTATAGAGTTACGAGAAGCATACGAGTATTTAGCAGGCGCATTACCAGCCTAGCCTTTGTCCTGCTGGCTGGTTTCCTGCGCCCTTAGCTGATGGCTTAAGGGCGATATAAGCGCTCGTAACGTGCAAAGCGCGGTTTACCGTAGGTGGTGAGGCCATTATAACGGTAAGTAATTGTTGCCCCTATATCAGGCGGGTTAGCACGATCGTTATCGGTTAATCCGGAGCCGACCTTAAACTGAACGCCTTCGCTGTTCTCGACTAATAACGAGCCGACGACCCCTTCGTACTTCCCTTTACCGGGAAGGTAGCCAACGACAACGGCCTCATCATCTTGATAACCTTTTAGCTTAAGCAAATCTTGGCTGCGTCGGCTGTGATAATACCCGTCGCCATTGTAGAGCATGATGCCTTCGGCCCCGTCGGACTGCCATTGTTCAAGCGTATCTAACAGCTGATCATTTGATTGATATCGGTGCAGCTCTACCAAATGTACATTGTCTCGCGGATGCAGCCGCACCCAGTTTTCCAACGCAATGCGGCGATCAACAAAACGACCTGCATGCCCGGGCAAATCAAATAACATAAAGCGAACCTTGCGCCATTCGTGGTCATCTGGCGTCTGTTGACGCACCAAGCCTGATAGCTCATCAAATAACCCTCGCCCTAGCCACAACTCGCCTTCAACAGGGAACCAAGGCAACTGATCTAAAAACCATTCCGGAGCCTGAATGGGGTTACCTTGACGCGTGAGTAAAGACTGGCCATTCCAAAACCCCCTAACTCCATCTAACTTTTCAGCATAATAATAGCGGCTTAAATCGACATCGATATCGGCTACATCGAGTGTTTCGGCCAATTGCAGTGGGGGCTGATGATCGGCGAAGGCATAACCAACGGTGCCAGGTAAAGTTAAAGTACTTTGTACCAACACAGCGGTAAAAAACGCACGAGTAATAAGCGTAGTATTCATAACCGTCCTTGGTTAGTTTTTAATCAATCCATATTAAGCGAACAGTCTATTAGATTCCCATTTATCACGCCTTAACACGATAAAAGAGCGCGAATAAAACGGGTACCACAAACAACGTTAGCACAGTCGCAAACCCTAAACCGTACATAATGGTGACAGCCATCGGCTCGAAAAACACATCTGCCAGCAGCGGGATCATGCCTAAAATAGTGGTGATAGCGGCCATTGTTACAGGGCGTACCCGGCTGACCGCGGCTTCTTCAATGGCTTCTAACCAGCCGTAAGACTCCACCTCTTGCAAGCGCTTAATTTCTTCGACTAATACAATGCCATTTTTAATTTGCATGCCCACTAAACTAAGAATAGCCAGCAGCGCTGTAAAGCTAAAAGGCGCGCCCATCACAATTAAGCCAAAGGTAACGCCGATAATGGCCAATGGAACCGTTAGCCAAATAGCGAGTGTTTGTTTGATGGAGTTAAACATGAATACGGTAATAACGAACATCACTAAGATTCCCAGAGGGAACGGAGTAAATACCGCTTTGTTCGCTTTTTGTTGGCTTTCGTATTCACCTCCCCATTCAAGCTCATAGCCATGAGGTAGCTCGATAGCCTCGACCTTATCACGTAATTTAGCGAATAGATCAGTTGCTGTAATCCCCGTTTCTGGGTTGGGGTCAGCCAACACGGCCAAGGTTCGTTTACGATCGCGGCGCTTAATGAGCGGGTCTTCCCAATCGATGTCTATAAACTTAACCAACTGCCCAATACTGACATAAGCCCCTTGGGTTGAGCTGTATACTTGTATGTTTTGGAGCGACTCTACGCCATTACGCTCGCTTTCTGGTGCTTGCAGCACAATGGGTAGCAACTCAGAGCCATCGCGAAACACGCCAATGCGCAAACCATTAACGTGTATTTTAAGCGCATCGCTCAAATCGGCTTCGCTCACGCCTAAACGTCGCCCCTCTGCCTCATCATATATAGGACGCAGCACTTTCGTGCGATTGTGCCAATCTTGATCTACCGTAACCGCTTCGGGTTCTGCATTAAAAACCGCGGTCACCTTTAACGCCAACTCGCGCAGGACATCGGGATCCGCCCCTTTTAAGCGGGCCTCAATTTTAGCTTTTGTTGAGGGGCCAATCGAAATACGGGTGAATTTAGTGAATGCCTGCGGGAACTCATCATTCAAAATATCAGTGATGGTATTCAGTGTTGGCTTTATTTGTTCGTAACTGTGGGTTTCTAATATCAATTGAGCGTAGTTCGCAAAGTTACGCTCTGGGTTGTAAGTCAGCATAAAACGTTCGGCGCCTTGGCCTATTGTGCTAGTAACCTTCGCTACATTGTCGAGCGATAAAATGCGCTGTTCTAACTGCTCAATATCACGCTCCGTAGCCCTGATATCGGTCCCTTCAGGTAGCCAGTAATCTACCAATACAATCGGAAGTGATGTGGTTGGGAAAAAGCCTTGCTTAACAAATTTAAAGCCCCAAAGCGATGTGGCTAGAATCGCCAACATGCACAGCATCGTGAGTACCCTAAAACGAAGAGTAAAGCGCAGCATGTGGCGAAACACTCGATAGACGATGCCACGATACGGGTCGTTTGGTTCTGCCTGCTTCCCATTTGCGACTTGATCACGAAACAGCAGATAGCAAAAGAAAGGGGTAATGGTAATGGCCAGTATCCAGCTCAAAAACAGTGAGATTAATAGCACCCAAAACAAGCTATTGGTGAACTCACCGCTGGCATCGGGCGACAGGCCGATAGGCGCGAACGCTGTAATAGCTATAACCGTTGCGCCCAACAGTGGCCACGAGGTGTTCGACACTATCTGTTTTGCCGCCGCCAACCGCGATAACCCGCGCTGCATACCTATGAGCACGCCTTCGGTGATCACAATCGCATTATCCACCAACATGCCCAATGCGATAATTAATGCCCCCAGCGATATTCGATGCAGCTCAATATCCATAATACGCATTACAATAAACGTACCGAGAATTGTCAGCAGTAATACGCCACTCATTAATATGCCGGGTCGCAGCCCCATCGAGAGCAGCAAAACAATAACCACGATCGCTACCGCTTGCCCAAGGCTTATCAAAAAGTTATTGACAGACTCTTCAACACGCTGCGGTTGGTTATAAATATAATTGAGCTCAACCCCAACAGGACGCGCGTATTCCAGCTCGGCCATGCGCGTGTTTACGGCCTTGCCAACCTCTACTACGTTGACATTGTTAGCAAACGAGATGTTGAGTGTGAGGGCCGAATCGCCATTAAACCGGTATAAATGCGTGGGGGGATCAACATAGTTCTTTTTGATCTTGGCTATATCAGTCAGGTAAACCAACTCACCGTTAGCCTGCCCTAAAAGGATGCTGGACAGCCCCGAAACAGCTGAGTTTTCACTCGCTTTGGGTGATATACGAATATATTCGCTGCCAACTTGGATTTTACCGGCATCATTAACCAAATTATGATTACTGAGTACCTGCTGTAAAGCAGCGACCGAAAAGCCAGATGCCGCTAGTTTGGCGCGGTCAATTTCCAACTGGATTTGTTCGCTACGCTCACCACCGGCGGTAACCTTGCCAACACCGGGCACTAGAACGAGCTCCCGCTTTAAAAAATCCGTGTAATCGGCAAGCTGCTGGTAATCGAACCCCTCTCCGGTAACGGCTAAAAATATTCCATAAACATCGCTAAAGTCATCAATCACCATCGGTGATTCGGCACCGGGTGGCAGATACATGGCGTTGTCATTAATTTTGCGCCTCATCTCATCCCATATTTGCGCGAGATCATCCTTACGGTAAATGCTTTTCATCTCTACTTTAATTTGAGATAGCCCCGCACTGGAGGTCGACTCTATGTGGTCAACGTAAGGTAAACGTTGAATCGCATCTTCGAGTACTAGCGTCACTTCCTCTTCGACTTCTTGTGGAGATGCCCCAGGGTATTGGGTATTGATCAACGCTTGTTTTATCGTAAATGCGGGGTCTTCTAACCGGCCCAATCCTAGAAATGAGAGAATGCCTCCCCCAATTAATAGGACAATAACCATCCAAGACACAGAGCGGTGGCGTACGGTGTAATCAACTAAATTCATGAAATTGCCTCAGCTTACAGCCCACGTTCTTTAGCGAGAGGACGAACTTGCTGCCCTTCTTGTACGTAACTCACACCGGCGGCAATCACTTTACTTCCCGAGGCTACCCCTTCAACCAACATATGATCATCGACGATGCGGATCACATTAACCGGATGCAAAGAGGCAACAAGCGCTTCATCCAGCAACCAAACGTACTCTTTACCACCCCGTTCAAAAACCGACCCTAGCGGCACACTCACGACGGTTTCAGCCGCTGGCTGCAGTAAAGCCGGAGCCAGATTGACTTCGATACTCACAGACATGCCCGGTAGTACCGAAAAACTGCTCCCTTGAGGCATAGTAAACACGACTTGATAAGTCCGAGTTAATGTATCGGGTACTGAGTCATGCTTTTTATAGCAGGCGGGGAACTCCTGATCAGGCCGGCTATCGAAGCGGACCACACCACACAAATCACGTGCGGTTTGCGGATTGATTTGTGTTAACAAGGCTTCGGGAACATTAAATACAATATCGACATCGCCTACATCCTGTAGCTCAATAATAGGTTTTAATGCCTGAATAGATTGGTAATTTTCAACATCAACACGTGCTACAACACCATCAAATGGCGCCACCAGCTTCGTATAGCTTAAATTGTCACGTGCAATCGCAAGGGCCGACTGTGCCGCTTTTAAGTTAGCGCGTACTTCATCTAGTTTGGTTTGGCTGGCATAGTTTTTCTCTAGCAGCGATTTAATCTGCTTATACTGGATATTGGCTAAATCATACTTAGCCTGACGGTCAGCCAAGGTATTTTTGTAATCGGATTGATCCAATTCAGCCAAGACTTGTCCCTTAACGACACGGGCACCGGCTTGAACTGGTAACTTTGTTAATTCACCTGATACCCTAAAGCTTAAAGCAGAATGTTGAGCCGCCTCGATGGTACCCGGAAAAATTCGTCTTGCTTGTTGCTCTGCGCCCTGAACTACTGCGATTTTTGCAGGTCTGATGACTGGCTCTTGTGTAGATTGGGACTCTGCCTCTTCTCCACAGGCGGTCAAAATCAGAACCGATGTAATCAACATCATAAGACGATACATATTTTACCCACCACCTTTATACATTCTTGTTTGTATGTATAATACCCTGTAAATACACTTGTTAAAATAGAAACTAATTAATATGGCTAGAAAAACTAAAGAAGAAGCGCTTAAAACCTATCATGCCATTCTCGATGCATCCGCAGTGCTATTCAACAAGCAAGGCGCCAGCCACACCACCCTGAATGATATTGCCAAGTACACAGGGATGACACGTGGCGCTGTCTATTGGCACTTTGAGAACAAAGAAGACGTGATCAGAGCCTTGTGGCAGCGTGACGCTTCACACTTATTAAAAAATACGTTTAATGCCCTGTTACAACTCAACGAGCCAGAACCGGTTGAGTATTTCAAATCAACAATAAAACGTATGATTAGCACTATAGCCGAAGACGAAAAAGCCAGCCAGGCCGTTCGCATTGTGATGAACTCTGTCGAAGCTACAACACAACAGACTGACCTGCAAACCTTCCTCGAAGACAAAGCCCAGAGCATATACAGCCATTTATTGATCGCTATTCAAAATTTAGCGGATAAGCAAAAGCTACGCAAAGATTACTCCCCGGAGCTGCTTGCCAGTGCGCTATGGAGTTATGCCCACGGACTGATTGATATTAATATGCAGGATCGTTGCAACCGAATTAACCTCATTAAAGATGGCGATGCATTGATCGATCTCTTCCTTGAGAACTGGTTCACGGCATAAAGCTCCCGTACAATTAGCCTTATTTAATGTTATTTACTTCATTTTATAAGGCTAATTATGCTATCTGTCCTACCCGATACTGCTGGCGATTTCATTTGTGTACAAGCCTCAGAAACGCTCAGCACCCAAGATTACCAAGAAATTTTAGTACCTTTAATTGAAGACAAAGTACAAAAATTTGGCCCGTTACGCATGGTTATTTACTTTGACCAAACTTTTACGGGCTTTGAGGTCGGTGCTATCTGGGAAGATGCAAAACTCGGCATCAACCACGCACAAGATTTTATACGCATTGCAATTGTCGCTGGTCCTCAATGGATGGACTGGGCTGCTACGTTTGGAAACTCCCTAACAAAGGGTGAAGTTCAGCACTTTAGTGAAAGCCAGTTTCTGCACGCGTTGCATTGGAGCAATGACGGCGAAGTGTAGTACGTTTGCTAAGCAATATAGGGCGGGCCATAAGCATTGCGCTGTCGACCCGCTATCAAGCGTTTAAGCATAGGCCGTAAGCTAAATGGCCTAAGGCTGGTTCCCTATACGGCACCGGCCCGTCTGGAAAAACTGGACAACTTCTTTACGCCGTTTGCCTATCAGTAACGGGCCGTCATCCATGAATAAGAAGTTCTTCCAGTATTTTTTAAAGACGCCCCAGCGCGTTTCTACAACATGATCCGCCGCGTAACAAAAGTAGACAACAGTGCCATCATCCCATAGCAGGTGCTCGAGTATGCTAATGGGCAACTCTTGATCTTCACTTTCCCAGGGTGTCTGCCAATCGCAGTCTGTTTCTAACCACGTATTGCCATGAGTGACCCACTCGCCTTTGCCAAAATCTTCGGGGAAGTCGGCTTCTTTACTGATAAAAGTTTCCCATAAGGTACGCGAGCGCGCTGGTGTCATGGGTTTTATCTGCTCCAAATCGGAGGCTGGAACAGGCATATCTTGATGGCGATAGAACCAAGCATGTCGATACTGGTCTATAGTTAAGTAGTTCATTCAGTAACTCTGCGTGTAAATATAGACTAGTATAGCCAACCTCGGGTCAGCAACCCACACTCTTAACGTATAAAACAAGACATCGTGCTGCTTTATCCGGCATAATTTCAACTATGAATAAACGTCCAACAAAAGCGGAAACCCGCCAACAGCTTGAATCTAAGATCGAAGAGTTCATCCAGCAAGGCGGTGAAATCAAGTCCGTCGAAAGTGGAGCCTCTGGTTTAGAAGACGGCAACTACAATCGTAATAGCTTTGTATTTGGCTACCCCAAAGAAGAGCGCACGCCTACCACAAAAGAAATGGCAGCTATCGATGCGCGCCGACGTGCCAAAACGGTCTCTAAACCTTCTCATTCTTTTTCACGTAAACCCAAAAAGAAAATTATTTACGACGACTTTGGGGAACCTGTTCGTGAGGTATGGGTAGAGGAATAAGTTCCTTCCGCTGAGCTAAAACAACTGTTGCACAGATCAACGGAAAAAAGTTGTTTCCAAAGCGAGCAAAACAGGTCTATAGTAATCTTACAGTCACATTTGATAATGAATCTCATTTGGAGATTCCCATTGGAGGAAGGATTTACGTTTACCCCTGTTTTGCTAACGCCTGTCATAGGACAGTAAGGAAATAAAAAGATGATCATTAATGTCACACATCGCCAAGATAAAGTTTCCCCAGCCGTACGCGAAAAAATAGAAAGTTGGTTAGAACACGCTCAGGAGCGTTTTGATATGATAACCAGCGCGCAAGTCACCCTGTCTAAACACGATCACCTAGACGAAGTCGAAGCCATACTCCACGCCGGTGGTAAAGAAGTCACCGCTAAAGCTGAAGGGCAAAACCTTTATGCTGCGCTCGACGCCGTTTCACAAAAAATAGACCGTCAGCTCGATAAAATGCACGGTAAAATGGTTCACAAAAAAGGGCTACCTAAAAAAGAAGCGTTCTTAGTTGAGCCCGAAAGCGCAGTGCCTGACGAAGAGATAGAGCTAGAAGGCTATGAAGATATTGACGAGCTACTCGAAAAAGTAAGCTAATATTTCCCTTTTTCCTCTTATTAGAAAGGCCCTTCGGGGTCTTTTTTACGACTAAGACTCATGATGAAACATCTAGCTAGCCTAATTACCTCTCTTTCTCTTTTTTTGGCAGCTGCCGCACCTGCTAGCCAAACACCTAACACATTTATGCCCGTAACCTGGCAATCGCCCCTGCTTAAAGACCATCCGTTAGTTGGCCAAATCATAGCCCTTGAGAGCCAAAGATCCCTATCGCCTACAGAGCTTGTTAGCGAGCTGTCTCAATACCCTATTGTGCTTATTGGTGAAAAGCACGACAACGCTGATCACCATCAAATAGAAACGTGGCTAATACAACAGCTCTACCCTTCCGACTCTGCCAACACAAGTCTTGTGCTCGAAATGTTAGATGACAGCCAAACGACTAACACTATCATTTCGGGCATGAGCGATTCGGATTTAAAACAGCGGCTAAACTGGCAGGACGATAGCTGGCCTTGGCAAGATTATGGGCCATTAATCAAAGCGGCGCTTGAGCAAAACATGCCTGTACACAGCGGCAACATTAGCCGAGATGCTATTAATACTATTTATAAAGCGGGAGTCCCCAAAACACAGCGGTTTGCTAGCACGCAGGGTATCACTCAGGCAGTTAAAGATCAGGTGCTTGACCAAGTGTACGAAAGCCACTGCCAGCTCATGCAGCGCAACCAGCTCGCGCCTATGGTTAGCGTTCAACTGGCACGAGATGCGAGCTTAGCTTACACCATTAAACAGCGCTCTACCGATAACGTCATTTTAGTGGCAGGAGGTTTTCACACGGATAAAAGCGTAGGCGTCCCGTTACATTTGTCGCCAGTCGAACAGCAACACACACGCACGATACTCTTAGTGGAAGTAGACGCCACACACGAGCAAGCGCAAGACTACACAACGCTGTCCAAAGCTGATTATGTTTGGTTTACGCCCAAAGCCAACAACACTAACTATTGTGACGATCTTCGCCAGCAGTGGCAGAAAAAATCGCCCTCACACGTAAAAAGTAAAGACGGCTAAGTCGCTAACGTAAACTCATCTCCATCCATCCACGCAGGGAACTTGGCTTTAAAGTCATTAAGGCGATTACGGTTGATTGTTGCCGTTTCTACAAACGCCTCATTCGGGCTGTGATCAATTAACGCGGTACCACTGTAATCAATCAGCATACTATCCCCGCGGTAATCAAGGTTCATTCCGTCTTGACCAATGCGGTTAACCCCAACTACATAGCTTTGGTTTTCGAGTGCTCGCGCCTCTAGCAACGTACGCCAAACCCGCGCACGGGCAGCAGGCCAGTTGGCTACAAATATAGCCAAATCGTAGTCATTGCGGTTACGTATAAACACAGGAAAACGTAGGTCGTAGCACACTTGAGGTAATATACGCCATCCACGGTATTCGAAAACTTTGCGCTCTTGCCCCGCTGTGTAATGGTCTGGCTCACTTCCCATTCGGAATAAGTGGCGTTTGTCGTAGCTCATCACATGCGCTTGCGGGGTAACCAGCAGAAAGCGGTTAAAATACTGTCCGCCTTCTTCTACCGCAATAGACCCGCAGATAGCGGCATCGAGTTGACAGGCTTGCTGCTTCATCCAAGCTAACGTAGGCCCATCAGCGGGCTCTGCCTGTACCTCGGGTTGCATCATGAACCCCGTTGTGAACATTTCAGGTAACACAACCAAGTCTGTTTGGCCGGCTAAAGGCGCTAATAAAGCCGTGAATTGGGTTCTATTTTCTGCTGCATTTTCCCAATGTAGCGGGGTTTGCACCAATGAGACTCTCAATGAGTTTAACGTTTCCATTTCACCTCCTTCACATAGCCAGTTAACACTTTATAGGGTTTCTTGAGGGCGCTTAAATGGCACAGATGCGCTCGGCTGCTGCTCGCAACGTTTCATCACTTTTCGCAAAACAAAAACGCACTAAGCGGATATCCGGTGGCGCTTCGCAAAAAACGGAAACAGGTATGGCCGCGACACCAGCTTTTTCAATCAGCCATTTACAAAACTCGACATCCGGTAAATCACTAATCGCACTGTAATCAACACACTGAAAATAGGTACCCGACGTCGGTGTAAATTTAAAGCGGCTGGGTTGAATCAAATCACAAAAAAGATCCCTTTTATGCTGATAAAATGCGGGTAACTCACTCACATGTTGAGGCTCATCGCGCATAATATCAGCCAACGCGAGTTGCATGGGAGTTGAGGTCGAAAAGGTAAGGTACTGGTGCACCTTGCGCAATTCGACACTTAAAGCCGGCGGTGCGACACAGTAGCCCACTTTCCAACCCGTTGTGTGATACGTTTTACCAAACGATGAAACAACAAAACTGCGTTCATACAGCTGCGCATGTGTTAACAAGCTATGGTGTGGCGCGTTATCAAAAACAATATGCTCATACACCTCATCGCCCAATAAGAGAATATCAGTGCCCTCCACTAGCTCGGCTAGCCTTTCTAAATCATCCGCACCTAATGTAGTACCGGTTGGGTTATGGGGTGAGTTAAGAATAATCAGGCGTGTTTTGTCGGTAATTTGCGCGCTTACTTCATCCCAGTTCACCCTAAAGTCTGGGGCTTGCAACTGTAAACGTACTGCCTTGGCACCATTCAACTCTATCGCTGGTTCATAACTGTCGTAAGCGGGATCAAAAATTATCACCTCATCATCCGCACGCACCACCGCCGCAATGGCAGCAAATAAGGCTTCGGTAGCACCCGAGGTAACGGTAATTTCATGGTCTACCGACACCTCGCGGCCGTAAAGCAAAGCGACCTTTTGGGCGATTTGTTCTCTTAATGCAGGTACGCCCGTCATAGGTGCATATTGGTTAGCACCCTGCGCGATATAACGACCAACGGCCTCCAGAAGCGCTGACGGCCCATCAAAATCGGGGAAACCTTGAGACAGGTTAATTGCGTTATGTTCCGCCGCCATTTGCGACATCACTGAAAAGATAGTCGTACCGACTTTAGGGAGTTTAGTGTGTGGATAAATCATAACGTTTAATACAATCCATACTGGCTATGTTGAGCGCATTAACGGCTTCAAGGCAGGGAGTTCATTGTCTAACGAGGCCAAACAAGAGCAAGCTAAGCCCTTCATCAGGTTTAGCTTGCTGTTACAACAGGTTTACTCACTCGCCTGATCGGCGGTGGCTCCTGCTACTGGCTGCTTCCAGTTCAGTTTATTCTCAATCGATGAAATGATCATACCCGCCACGTCTTTACCCGTAGCAGTCTCTATGCCTTCTAAACCAGGAGATGAGTTCACTTCAAGCAACAGCGGACCTTTTTTCGAGCGGATTAAATCAACACCCGCTATCTGAAGACCAAGCGCTTTTGCTGCCTTGATTGATAATTTGCGCTCTTCGGGCGTAATCTTAACAATGGAGGCGCTACCGCCTTTGTGCAAGTTAGCTCGGAACTCACCCGGCGCTGCCGTGCGTTGTATAGAAGCGACTACTTTTCCATCAATAACGAAGCAGCGTAGATCTTTGCCATCTGCTTCTTTAATAAACTCTTGTACTAACAAATTAGCACTCACCGCTTTAAAGGCGTTAATCACACTTTCGGCCGCTTTTTTAGTTTCGGCCAAAACGACACCACTGCCTTGCGTACCTTCCAACAACTTAACAATTAACGGAGCACCACCGACCATTTCAATGAGGTCATTAGTGTCCATTGGCGAGCTAGCAAAGCCCGTAGTTGGAATGCTAATACCGCTTTTTAGCATTAGCTGTAACGCAAACAATTTATCCCGAGATTGCGCTATCGCCTCAGACGAGTTAACGGTATAAATCCCCATGCTGTCAAACTGGCGCGCCAATGCACAGCCATAAAAAGTTTGGCTTGGCTTAATACGGGTAATCACAGCATCTAAGTCGCTTAGCGTTGCTCCACCGCGAAAGTGTACATCGGGATTGATGTCGTCCACTTTCATATAGCACTGCTGCAAGTTAAGAAACACCATCTCATGCCCGCGCTCAGCACCAGCCTCTAGTAACCGTTGGTTACTGTAGAGGTCAGGGTTGCTTGCCAACACCCCAATCTTCAAACCGTTTTTGGGTTTTTCTACTTTCCCGTATAACGTTTGAATGATTTCATCTTCCATTTCCCCGACAGCAAAACTCTGCGAAGGGTCTACTAGCGCACGCCCTTCCATCGCCTCACGGCCCAGTAACATCCTGTACTCCATGGAATCTCGATTAGATAGCGATAGCTCAATATCCCATTGATGATCACCAAGCTTCATGGGAGCGATAACGATATAGCGCTGCTCAGACTCGCCACTGGAGCTTTTAATTCGGCGTTTAGCATGCACGGGCAGCTCACAACGAACCATCGTTGATCTATTACCTTGCAAAGGGTGCACTTCAAAACTGACCCATAACTGGCTTTCGCGACGGAACTCCTGCACGTTAAAGGCATGAATCGCGGAAACTTTAGCACCAGAGTCTACACGGGCTTTTATGGCATGAATGCCCAGTGTCGGAAAGCTCAACCACTCTTCGGCACCGATAATAGTTTTATTCAACGTAGTGTCCTGCAGATAATACTGAGTAAAAGATTAACCTACCCTACGCCAAGGAGATCCACATTTGCAACGGGAAAAACATCGATGGGCGCGTTTTAGGGTCGCCGATTATAGGCTGCTAATAACGCGCATAATAGAAGGTAATTATGAAAAATCACCCTTTTTTAGCATTTATTTTTTAGTTACCCATCATAAGGCTCGATACGGAATGCTTCCATCGAATATCCGGAAGACGCCATCTCGTTACTGAAGTTTTCAGTACGTAATTTACCGGTAATCCAGACCGCATCGTATAAGCTTTCCAATTTTACACCGGGCTCATAATGCACATAGACAATCTGGTTAGATGGCGGTGGGGGAACATGGATACACGCCCCAAAGTATGGCACTAAGAAAAAGGTATAGATCGTTTGGTCTTCACCTTCTAGCGGTACAACAAAACCGGGTAAGCGCACCATTTTGCCGTCCATCTCAGGTACAACAGGTGCCGAGTTAAGCGCTTCTTGCAGCTTACTCATCATGAGGTCAGCTTGAGGGTCACCGTCTTCTAAAGTACCGATGCCTGCAAACGATTCGTCGTCTAATAAACCATCGAGCGTGTAACCGGGGGGCATCAAGACTTCCCAATCAAGCGTTTCAACGGTTTCACCATTGACTGAAGAGACAGCCTCTGCGGTTGCCGAAGAAACCCCGACAAAAGAAGCAAGTAACAAGGCAAGAACTGCCACCACACCTCGCGCTCGTAAGCGCGTTAAACTACTTAGCATTATTGATTTACTCACGTAATCTGTACTTTATTAGAACGATGGTATCTATCGTTCAGTTAATCCATCGTGCGCTGTTTGACGATACGCTCGATAGCCAGGCCATATACCGATTAAAGCCCCCAAGGCTAACACAAGCGCCAGCATAGGCAACGTAGAGATAATGGATGAGACCCCACCTAAGTGAAAGCCAAATTGTGATTCCAGCCACGGCGCACTAACGAGCAACCCAATTGCGGCCATAACCGTCCCTAGAACAGTTCCTAACAAGGTCACCATCGCCGATTCCATCATTAACAAACCAACTAGATGCCTTGGCTTTGCCCCTACGGCTCGTAATATGGCCATTTCTTTACGACGGGAAGATAAGCTGGTTAACAATACCGAGAGCATACCCACAAATCCACTGATAACCACACAAATAGACACGACAAACAGCGCGTTTTCAGCAATGCGGATCAGTTGCCACAACTGCTGTAACGCAACCCCCGGCAACACAGCTTGAAGCGGCTCACCTTTATAGTCGTTGATAAGACGCTGTAACGTAAAGGTGCTCAGCTTAGACTTCACACCAACTAAAACAGCGGTAATGAGTTTAGGCGTCAATGACATATCACGAATATCAGACTCACTCACCGTTTGCCCTCGAATGCGAGTGCCGGATTGCCACCCAACATGAATGGCTTCTATTGCCTCGGAACTGACATAAACAGATTGATCAACTGGGGTGCCTGTCGATTCTAAAATCCCAACAATAGTAAACGGTCGGTCGTCATGTTCAGAAAAGCTGGTTGCTCCCATACCATGAGAAAGAGTAATGGATTGGCCAATGCGGTAATTCAATTTTTTGGCCACATCGGCTCCGATGACCGTATCGAATAGGTCTGAAAACCGCTTGCCCTCTTTAAAAACTAACGCCTCATCGCGACCAACTTTAAAATAATCAAATAGCTTGGCGTCCGTACCCACCACTCTAAATCCTTTGTGGGAGTCGCCCAGCGATATAGGCAATGCCCACTCTACATTGGGGTTATCTCGAATTAGCTCAAAGGATTTCCACGAAATTGTGTTAGAGGCTTGGCCAATATGAAAAATAGAGTAAAGCATCAACTGCAACTCACCACCACGAGCCCCTACGATGAGATCGGTGCCGGCAACTGAGCGATTAAAACTATTGCGTACTTCTGAACGTACTTGTTCCACAGCCAATAAAAGCGCGACAGACAGGGCTATCGATAAAACAATCATGGATAAAACATGACGACGGCTCCAACTACTAGCCAATGTAATCTTAACCAACATACGATTGACCTACCTTAGACTCAAGCCGTGTTACTTCATTTAATTGGGTAAGAGGTACGCTGCGCTTAAACGAAGAGGCTAGCGCTTCATCATGACTCACCATAATTAACGTAGTGTTTAAATCACTGACGAGCTCATTGAGTATTTCAACAAACTGCTCACGCGCTTGCTTATCAAGCGCAGACGTCGGTTCGTCAGCGATAATTAACGATGGTGAACCAATCAGCGCCCGTGCGACAGCTACACGCTGCTGCTGCCCTACAGACAGTTCGGTTACTTTGGCATTACGCTGCAGTGGCTCGGCTAAGCCTAAACGCTCTAAAAAATAAGCGGCAGCCTTGCCCACAGAACCGTGCTGACTTACAGCGTAAGCTTCTTTCGTTTCCGAGAAACGACAAGCCATTGCAACATTATCAGTTAGGGATAAGTACGGTAATAAATTTAAGGTTTGAAAGATAAAGCCAATTTTATCCGCACGATATTGATCACGCCGTGCCCCTGACAAACTGGCTATATCTGTTCCACTGATGTGAATGCTTCCTTGCTGCGGTAGTAGCATGCCGGTTAGCAGATTAAGTAAGGTGCTTTTTCCACTCCCCGATGGGCCATGCAAAAATACCCTATCACCTGTGTCCAGATCGAAACGCGGTATATCTAACAGATTAGATCCGCCGCGCCACGAGAACTTCAAATCCTTAACCACTACCGCTGGCATTAAACATCCTTACTACATGTCAATTAAAAAACGATAACCGTATTACCTTGAGTTAATGACCCGCCAGTTTGACCTGCGGGAGTAATAGCTTGATATCGAATTTCATCAATACCAGGGTAACTCGGCATCAAATTGACCTCAATTTGCTTCAGATGTTCAGGGTGACGACACTCAAAAGTATATTTAGCTGAAAAATCGGCATGGCCATCGTGATCATGCTCGTCGTGGTCATGGCCCTCATGCTTTTCATGGTCATGATCATCGTGGTCATGGTCGTCGTGATCGTGGTCGTCATGCTCCTCATGGTCATGTTCGTCGTGGTCATGTTCGTCGTGATCGTGGTCGTCATGCTCCTCATGATCATGATCATGGTCGTCGTGATCGTGACCTTCAGTATGAGCGGCTAAGGTGGTGTCGATATCAGCCTCTTTTAATAAACACAGTGCTGACTCAGGTAGTACGATTTGTTCGTAACCTTGTTTTAAGTTTAATAAGGTTTGCTCAACTTTCTGCTTTTCTTCAGGAGTTTTTGGCTGATGCTCAAAGCCAACAAGGTTAACAGCAGGAGAGCGCCAACTCACTTCTACGTTACCCGCTTCGATTGCCAATGTGAGTGCTACTTTGCCATGCTCATGTGCCTCGCCAGCTACCGCACCCGCAGAGACAGCTACACCCAGTATTGCAAGCAGATGACGTACTTTCGCTGTATTGTTTCTTAGCGCATTTACTTTTAATGAACCCATCTCACTACCCTTTTCTCATACGATTATTTAAAACTGAGTTTTAAATACGTTATATCATAACAGCACAAAGCCGTAAATTATTGTTACCTTATAACACTTAATAAACGTACACTTGCGCGCCTGCTACCGAACTTTATTGGCAAGATTGATGACTGTGGATTAGTTGCAACTTTTGAGCACGGCTTAAACGCTTTATATGATATTCGCGCGATGAAGCCGCCGACCTATCCTGATGCGGCTCGCTCCACACCAAGGTTACTGGGCGCCGCACACGTGTGTATTTCGCAGCCAACTTATCGTTGCTGTTATGTTCATTAACCCGACGCTCGCAGTTAGTTGTAATACCTGTGTATAGGCTAGCATCCGCACAAAGCAGTATATAAACATACCAATTTTGGGAATGGCTACTGTTGTCAGTCATTGATAGAGTCCGCTGCACTAATCATTATGAATCGGCCAAGTACTTTGCTATTAGTTCAGATCAAGTACAAGGCTAATTTTCAAGGCTTATCGAGCCATTGAAGTTGTTCTACCTTATTATCTTACCACCCCAAAATTTAATCACGGCCGCTTACAAGGAGTCCGTTTGATGCATACGCTTTTACTATTACTGGCAGGCATCGCCTTTTTGATGATTGTGCTGGAAGATGTCATCCATCTTAACAAAGCTAAATCCACTTTATTCTTAGGTACGCTGGCTTGGTTGCTGTTATTTCTATTCCCGGATCAAGGCGTAGAAGCAGCTGATATACAACTCATGCTCAATGAGAACCTACTAGAAATCGCCAGCTTATGGCTTTTCCTTATGGCCGCGATGACCTTTGTTGCCTACCTAAACCATCACGGCTTGATAGAAACCCTCATCTATAAGTTTTTACCTTCACGTATTGGTGAGAAAAGCTTAATTTTTATGGTGGCGATTTTTTCTTTCATCTTTTCTTCGTTATCTGACAACATCACAGCCACATTGGTCTCTGTCGCATTAGTGTTATCACTTAAACTCCCCCCTCATAAAACGCTTAAATTTGCGGTGATGGTGGTGTTTGCCGTTAACTCTGGTGGTGTATCCTTAATCACTGGTGATGTAACCACATTAATGATTTTTTTAGATAACAAAGTGGCCATTCAAGATTTGCTGTGGTTGTCACTCCCCTCATTCGTGAGTGTGATGTTACTCGCCTCTATGCTGTCATTTGGGCTCAGCGGCGAGCTCTTAATTGATGGCGGTGCCCGCACGCATGACAGAGTGGGCATGTCGATTGCCATCATCTTTTTGGCCACCATTATTTCTACTATTTTACTGAATATAATCGCAGGAGTTCCTCCGGTTTTAACCTTCCTCTTTGGTTTATCGATCATGTTCTTGATTGGCCGTTTTGTTCATAAGCAAGATAGCCGAGAAGACATGCTTGATTACATCCGCGCCATTGAGTTTGATACGCTGCTCTTCTTTTTAGGGATTTTATTACTGGTTGGTATGCTCAAAGAAATTGGGGTATTGGATAACCTCGTTACTATTTACGAAGTGCTACCGCCGATTCATGCAAACTTTGTAATGGGGCTACTGTCATCATTAGTCGATAACGTGCCATTAACGGCTGCCTTACTAAAAGCAGACCCCGCCATGACTGAAGCCAGTTGGTTATCGTTAACTTACGCAGTGGGGGTTGGCGGTTCTTTGCTAGTCATAGGCTCTGCCGCCGGCATTGTCGCTATGAGTAAAGTTGCAGAGGTTACCTTTATTAGTTATCTCAAATACACGCTCTTCTTACTCATTGCTTATTTGGTGGGCTATGCCGGTAGCTTGGTGATTGGCGATATAGTGTTTGGATAAGCATTAAACTTATAACCCAGTCAATTTTAAGTAGTGCCTTAAAGTTGATTGGGTTAGTTCCTGACCCACGCTATGCGTTAGTCATTAGAAAAGGGAATCTATCGACAACCTAACTAGGCTTTGATCATCGCCCGCACCAGAATCCAGATGGTTAAAGTGCGCTTTCACATTAAATAAACGTGATACATCCCAACTCATAAACAGCCCTGTTAACGCACTGTCACCTTCAACAATGGTGCGCAACCCCGTTAACATTTCATCAAATTGATATGAAGCACTCAAAGCCATACCTGCGGGTCGGCTATCGGGTTGACCAACTAACAAACTATCATTCACATGCTCGTAAGAGGTGTATAACTGCAAGCTATCGGTTACATCCCCTCCCAGCATCAAATGTAATCGACGACGCTGGGGTTGATACTCGTTATCCCAACGCAACTGATTATATTCGCCCAGCAAATACAACGAATCAAAATCCATGCGTCCACCAAGGCTCAATAGACTTAGTTCATCTTCAGGCTCTATGTATTGAGCCAAGCCAGGCAGATAAGATAACGGCGCTATATTTGAGTAGGTAGAGATTCCTTCGTACATGGAGATCACATCAGACATGGTAAAATCAGTTTCACCCTGATGATAGGCCATACTGAGCCGGTTATGACTCCATTTTGGCTCGTACGAAAAGCCCCATGCGTCTGACGCTAATAAACCAAAGGTTCCGTCAGAAAACGTATAGTCATCGCATGCACTCCCTAAGTAGCCCTTCAACTCATGCAATACACTACCGGTGGAAAAGCTGTACTGGAAATCTAAGCCCTGAATAGTTTGCATAGGAGCAAACGTTGTTGCCCTTGGGGTTTTATTTGAAGGGTAAATATAGCCTAAATCTCTAAAATCATTATAAATTTTAAGCGGATAAGGTAGGCGACCTGCCCGTAGGCGTAATGCATTGTTAATTTGATAACTGGTAAATGCTAAAGGCAACTCGGTTTTATACTCACGAGAACTACGGCTTAACACATACATACTGCCCGACAGTTGCTCGGTAACTTTTGCGCCTACCCATATGCCACGCTTCCCATCTTGGCGAACGGAAAAGTCATTCTCGTACTTCTCGGCTAAACCCGAAAGGCTTTGGTTGGATAAGGTACTTTCACTGTAACTTTGCTGAGAAAAAAAGCGAGAAGGTTGGCTTTTATAATCAGTCGGGTATTGCTCAGCGGCCACTGCTTGTTGGCTGATTAAGGTAGCAATGATAAAAAACTGTGACTTCATAAACTAATTACATTCTCGCACTTGTGTTGGGGTAGCCACCAATGAATAGCTTTACCGATATACTCAGTGACTAGGCTAACCACATACAAGCCGTGACAGTGAGGTTCAAATTTACTGAGCATTTAGCACATGTACCGTTTGCGCTTTGCTCTTACTTTGGATTAAGTATAGATAAAAATACATTAGCTGCATGAGGAGTAACGGCTAAGAGCGCT
This sequence comes from Neptunomonas sp. CHC150, assembly GCF_030397555.1. Lineage (NCBI taxonomy): Bacteria > Pseudomonadati > Pseudomonadota > Gammaproteobacteria > Oceanospirillales > Oceanospirillaceae > Neptunomonas > Neptunomonas sp. CHC150. The sequence continues at coordinate 151,239 of NZ_JAPNXU010000012.1, read as the reverse complement.
CTTAAACAATAAGAAAGAGTCTCTTTCGCGTCATTGCACGACTTACACTACACCAAATTACGTGATAATAAAGGGTAGATGATAGAGGTTATAAACCATCTGTAAAGGGATATCTGATCATTTTTTATACATTGCAGTTCGAACCTGATTCTAAAAAATACGCCGTAAAAACATACTGATAGGGATGTATATTTTAGTAGATAACGATTAAAACCCATTACCCAACTTCACTTCATGCCACCTGCGCGGCGACATCATTATTTAAGAAAACAAATCGACTTGCTGGGAAGTAAGTGCTTCAAAGCTGTCATCCAAAAAGCACAGAATCCCATCAACAACGGGCATAATTTGCTTTTCTATATAATGCTCGTAATCAATAGCCGAGCGTCGATATTCAACGGGTTCTGGGCCATTGACCGTCATAATATAGCTCACATGCATGCCAGGCTGATACAAAACGGGCCTTTCATACTTACTTTGCTCGGCTTCAGCTTTCAGTGCCGCTTGTACATGCGGAGGTTTCATACGGATATAATCACTAAGCGGCTGGCGTAGGCGGCGTCGATAAACCAATTGGTCATCTAACTCAGACGCTCGTAGTTGTTTGATCAGCATTTGAATGTATTCTTTATAAGGCTGATCACGAAATACTGCTTCGTACAATGTGCGTTGTAACTCGCGTGCTAAAGGAGTCCAGTCGGAGCGAACGTTTTCCAGTCCTTTAAAAACCATGTGAGTATCGCCATTTGTGGAGCGCAACAAACCGGCATAGCGTTTTTTACTCCCTTTTTCAGAGTGACGCATGCGCGGCATGAGAAAACGGCTGTAATGCGTTTCATACTCTAGCTCTAAATGACTTTCTATACCGAAACGTGACTGAACCTGTTCTGACCACCAAGCATTCAAGTACACCGCCAGTTCGTTGCCTTTGTCGGCAGCCTCTTCTTCTTTGCAAGCATCATCTAACAGAACAAAGACAGAGTCCGTATCTCCATAGATAACCTGATAGCCAAACGCCTGCTCTATTTCATCGCGGGTTTGCTGCAGAATTTGATGGCCACGCAATGTAATTGAACCGGCTAATCGTTGATCAAAAAAGCGGCACACATTAGAACCCAGCACACCATAAAACGCGTTCATGATAATTTTTATGGCTTGGGATAGTGGTTTGTTCTCACGCTTTTTAGCTTGATCGCGCGCCGCCCACAACTCTTCAATAATGGTGGGTAATATAGATGGGTTTTGACTAAAAACCGCTTGATTAAAACCTGGCACAAGCCCTGTGTCATCAGACGAAGCTTTAAGACCTTCAGCTAAGCCACACGGGTCTACTTTAAATGTACGGATGATACTCGGGTACAGACTCTTAAAATCGAGCACCAACACATTTCGATACAAGCCAGGCAAAGACTCCATAACAAAGCCGCCCGGCGCATCCAGCCCACTCGCACCACTAGCATATTCGGGGCCTACATACCCATGTCGATGCAACCGTGGTAAGTACTGAAAATCGAAAGCAGCCGCTGAGCCTCCCACTTTATCCAACGACAGGCCAGTCAACCGAGTCCGCTCTATTAGGTATTCAATAAGACGCGTTTCAACAAAAATATCCCAAACCAGCTTACAATCTTCTAAGTTATAGCGCGCTAATGCGGGTTGATCTTCACGGTATAAACGCTGAATCTCCTCGCCTCTGTCATTAGGATGCGTTATCAGCTTACCCCGTTTAAATAGGCTCTGAGCGACAGATTCGAGGCTATAACTTTCAAAATGAAACGTCGCGTTTTTTAACGTATCAATTCCATCTAGGACATTGCGCCCTTCTATTCTGGCATACCATTTCCCTTGCCCCGACTGCATGACCTGCAAAGGTTGTTGATCTCGCCCGATGGTTAACGGCACTTTCAATGCCTGAGCCCGCTGGGCCAAAACTTTAAAATCGAAACCAACTACGTTCCAACCAATCAACAAGTCAGGATCAATGTTTTTTACTAACTCCACCCAAGCTTTAAGTAATGTGCGCTCATCAGGGAAATAGCGGATGAGTTCTGTGTTGTTACCAACCCCTCTCATTAATACCACTCGCTCGAGGAGGCAAGATTGAGTCACGCCTCCATCACTATCTAATGAGATAGCGTCTGAGTTTGGAGAATAGATCGCTTGATAGCAGCCAATTGAATGGATCAGATCTGCTCGCATGGTGGTTTCGATGTCGACAGACAAAACGGTTAAAGAAGGTTTGTAATCCGTCGGGCGCAGCTTGGGGGGTAATCCGGGTTGTAGAAACACCTCTACACCGCCAAAGATAAAACGCTCCATTAAGTAACGATCTACTGGGCGGATATCTTCTTCCATCATGGCGATAGCGTGTCGTGTAAGCCGCTCTATGATCTCGCGCTGTATTCGAAGAGAGCGCGTATATAACCCGTGCACGCCTTTATAATTCAAATCCGTTAACGAGAGCTTTTTAAGCCGCCACCCCTTCAAGTCTCTACAGATCAAGCGAATATCGTCCACATTTTCATCGCAGACAAAAAAAACCGTTTCTTGGTGATCAATAGATATCAACGATACTCCGGCATCATGACGAACCCAGTAACGAAGTTGGAGCGTATGGTTTTGATCTTGCTGATGGCGGGCAATAATAAAGCCACGTATAGCGGTAACAGCGGTCACTGTGGAGTCGATCTCTCGTTAATTATCCAATACCCCATATGACACCCAGCCGTAATCATTATATGGAGAGTGGTATAGCCTACAAAAAAACGGGCCATCAGACCCGTTTTTTATATGGATTTTGTCCAAACAACGGTTAGTTAGCTTGTTACATCACTTTTTGAAGCGCTGGCTTCTGGCGCCTCAACTAAAGGGCGTCGGCTCCAATAACTCGCCAATAAAGAGCCGGAAATATTGTGCCAAACACTAAACACCGTGCCAGGAAGCGCGGCCATTGGCGTAAAGAACTTAATAGCCAAAGCGGCGGCAAGCCCAGAGTTTTGTAGGCCTACTTCAAATGCAATTGTACGACATACACGGGCATCGAAGCCTAAAAGGAAGGTTACCCAATAGCCTAGTATCAAACCAATGGTGTTATGCAAAACAACAGCCGCAGCAACGACTAAGCCAATATCAGCCAACTTAGGCGCACTTAGCGCGACCACTATTGCAATGATAAGCACAATGGCAAACATAGACACATAGGGGAAAGCAGGTTCTGATTTTTTAACCACACCAGGAAGAAATGTATTAATCAACACACCTAAACCGACCGGAATTAACACAATTTTTACTAAGCTCAACAACATACCTGCTACAGGCACATCAACGCTTTGGCCGATCATCAAAGAGACTAGTACCGGTGTTAGCACAACACCTAACAAGGTTGATATAGCTGTCATTGATATGGATAACGCCGTGTCTCCTTTCGCTAGATAGCACATTACATTAGACGAGGTTCCACCGGCTACGCTCCCTACCAGCAACATGCCCACCGTCAAATCACTATCAAAGCCCCACACAGTAGCAACAGCGTAAGCCGCGACAGGCATGACTAGAAATTGAAGCGCCACACCCACTACAACAGCACTCTTCTTTTGCAAAACACGCTTAAAGTCAGAAAGGCTCAAGGTTAAGCCCATTGCCAACATAATAAGGGTTAGCAAAGGGACGATATAAGCTTTTAAGTCAACGAATAAGGCTGGTAGAAAAAATGCAACAACCGATAATAAAACAGCCCATAAAGGGAATAGCTGGATAACCATAATAGAACTCCATTAGGTTGTACTCATTGAAGGCTGGCGGGCCTTTTTATTCAGCGCTCTGCGCTTGAGTACTGTAGTTATTATTGCCCTTGCCCATACAGCAGAGGGCTCGGGATTGTATAGGAATGGAGTTCTAATTAACTAGTTGGGAAATATGTTTTGCACTGAGCGCAATAACCATCAGCTCGCAAATGGTGATACAACTTCCATATCGTTGAAAACAGCTTTAATTGCAGCCTCTTGATCAGCCTCGAAAAGCAGCTTTATATTGGGGCCTGCATCCATCGTTAAATACACAGATACACCTTGCTCCCTAAGCCCCCAAACGTTCTGCATAACCGCAACCGAAGCCGGCTGCCAATAAAGCAACGGTGGCCATGAGGCGATCATGGTGGCGTGCATCGACATAGCATTATGCTCAGCCGTCATGCCTAAGGCATCTATATCCTTATCCGCAATTGCTTGGCGTAGTTTTTGAATATCCATAGCTGCTTGCATGGGCCAGCTTTGGTAAAGATGAGCCGTTTCAACAGTACGCTTCATCCCCGAACGTGAATCTACCGCTTTCTCACCCGTTTCAACTTTCACTAAGCCTACCCGCAAATCGGGCCAACCAGCCTCTAAAGCAATGCCATGGCTGTCCATACCATCTTCTAGCTGCCCCATTTCCCATTCAACAAAACCATCGAATAATGAGCGGCACGCGCTACCGCTTCCCATGCGGGCAAAAGCAGACAACACATCTATTGGCAAATTGAGATTAGCAAATTCATTTATCGCTTTAGTGAGCGCGGCGAAACCCGATGCCGAAGAGGCTAAGCCTGCGGCGGTTGGTATGTTATTGGTGGTATTTATCTCGATGGGTAGAATTTGATCCCGTCTAAAAAGATCCCAAAATGCAATGGCTTTGGCAGCAAAGGGAGAGTCTAACGCTTGCTCCTTACCGTTAAGCAGCACTTTATCCTCACCGGAATCCGATAAGGCTAAACGCGTATGTGTCCCTAAATGCCCTAGCGAGATTGAAAGACTTGAGTTGACAGGCAAATTGAGGGCGTTATCGCGCTTTCCCCAATACTTACATAAAGCAATATTGCTGGGAGCAAAAGCTTCGGCCGAAGGTTTAACCTGCAAGGTCTCTGGCAAATAACGAGCAACCACTTCTGCTTTAGACAACATCACACTGTGTTCCTTTTTTACTAATGGCAACAGGAATCTCTTCGTATTTATCAGCCAAGGCCTGCGGTAAATCTGAGGTTCTACCCAACGTAATGACACAGTCCCCCAAGCCTGATCCTGATATCTTTGCACCCCAAACATTATCACACCCGCGTAGGGTATAAATAATGTCACACAGGGAGTGGTCACTCACACCAAGAGCATCCAGTAAGCCTTGGTATATGTTCATAAGCGCACCAAGCTGGTCCCATGCTTGTGCATGAATCGCCTGTTCGGCTTGCTCACTGGTATCATTCATTAAACGATAGATCTGCCGGTAAAGATCAGGAAACTCATTGGCCTTACGCTCTACTATTTTTAGCACATCAGGCGTACGTGTTTTATAGCCACAATAAAATAATGATATGGGAGGCAGTCCCGACAGCGGCATGACTTCTCGGGGCTCAACGGTATAAGCAATTAAGCCTCCATAGACACTGGCTGCTAGGTCTGTACCTGATCCTCGCCCTTGCACGCCATGAACCACAGAAAGAGCGCGCTCAAACAACGCAAATGAATCCAGCTCGTCACCCGCATATTCTGCTAACACAGCCACAACAGATGCTGTTACCGCTGCTGAGGAACCCAACCCAACCGTATGTGAAAACTCTGATTCAATCGTTAAATCGAACCCCGAAGGCAATGTTGCTGCTACCTGTTGTATAGCGTACAGAACAAAGCTAAGCTGTGGCTCAGGCATTAGCTGATCCAGAGAAGATTCATACGAAGCCAGCGCTGACGAGATACTGACTTGTCTATCTTTGCGCGGGGCGAGGCTAACGTAAATTCTTTTATCAACCGCGCAAGCAATAGCCCTGTGCCCGAATAAGACCGCATGCTCGCCCATCACCATAATACTACCCGGCGCTGATGCCTTAATCACCGACATAACAAGCTCCTTGGCTATCTTGCTCCACCGCTCCCCACGTATAACCTGGGAATTGCGACATGACTTGTGACATGGCTTGCTCATCTGGCTGATACGCTATCACCAAACCACCAGCATCCCCTCTGGTTGCCCCAGCTCCGCTGATTTTCGCGGCACCGCCGTCTGCTTCTATAGCATCAATAAGCAATGAAGCGGAATGAGGCACTACACCTATACGTTGCAACAAACGATGATTCTCTTTAATCAAATCAATATGAGGGTTGCGCGTCTCACTGACATTACAATCGCCCACGCAGTCCACAAAGCCTCGGGTAATCGCAGCAAAAGCGTTCCAAAGCGCCGTATCGTCTTCAAAATGTTCTCTAACCGACTGCACGCACTCTCCGGTACTTACGGTTGGGGAGCCCGTAAATATCCAATACCAATGCGCCCCTAAATGCTGATCGATACCAGCCACTTTACCCGCTTGGATATGATTCAGGCCTCCATAAGTAACCGTTGCGGCATCAATTGCACTACCACGGCCATGTTGGAGGCGCTCACAAAAGCGAATCATTTCAAAACGCTGATCTAAGGTCAGAGGCTTGTCCAATAGATGCTCGAACAACACCAAAGTAGCGGCAATAGCAGAAGCCGATGACCCCATACCAGCCCCTAAAGGAAGATCACTTTCACTCAACAAGCGACCCGGCATAGGCAGATAACTCGTTGACGAGACACGACCGGGTACAGGTAAATGATGCATAAGCGTAGTCATAGCGTACACCAACAAATCATCTGGTTGGTTCATTATGCCGCGCACCGGCAAATCGCCTTTTACAAACTGCTCAAAGCGATTGTCTAACTTATGCTTTAGATGGCTGAGTGCATGCAAAGGATAGTGCATACCTGATGAGATACCCGCAAACAGAGTGTTAATCGTTTTACTCTCTGTTACGGGCTTAAAGCTAACATAGGTATGCTTTTTGATCGCTACTGCCAATGCAGGAGCGCCATAAACGACCGAGTGCTCCCCACTGAGAATCACCTTGCCTGGCGCACGAGCTTGCATTAGAGCGCTACATATTCACGTTTATGATGTGAGATCGATGCCAAACGAAAACGCCCCTTGGTTGACACCGGAATGACATGTTCACCACCGTCCGTTGGATCTGGTGCGTGATATAAATGAATATACTCTTCATAGCTTAGCGGCTGTCGTGCTTGCAATAATGCCGCATGGTCAGCCGTGAACAAATGCGCTTCATAGCCAGACACTACTTTACCGGAAAAATACTCGGCCACACTGCCTGAGCCATAACTAAAGAAACCTATACGCTGACCGGCTAAATTCTCAGCAGAATTTTCTAGCAATGAGGCTAAACCAATATACATCGACGCCGTGTAGCTGTTACCGATGATCCGGTTATATACAAGGGTGTCAGCAATTTGTGCTTCTAGCTGCTCTGGCGTTAGCGTCGTTTTATTCACTTTCGCGAGATGCTGATGCGCTTTTTGCGCCATTCGACTAAACGGCAAATGATAACAAAAGTGGCTAAAGTCATTAAAATTTAACGAACTAACCGCTTGGAAGTTCTCCCATGCGCGCTTTAATGATCGTAGATAAATTTTGGTCGAGTACTTACCGTCCACTAACGCTGTTTTTCGGTAGTTAGGCCGCCAAAAATCCATTACGTCTTCGACATGATTGCCCACTTCTGGATCAATCTCGACTAACCGAGGGTTAGCCGTCACCAACATAGCCACAGCGCCACAACCTTGTGTAGCCTCGCCCGGCGTGTTTAGCTCATAACGAGCAATATCCGACGCTATGACCAACACTTTCTTTTCTGGTTGCCGAGCAACGAGTGCGCATGCCATTTGCAATGCAGCCGTTGCGCTGAAGCATGCTTGCTTAAGCTCAACTACACGACAGTTATTTGATAAACCCAATAACCGATGTACATAAATACCAGCGGCCTTCGATTGATCAATCCCCGTTTCCGTGGCGAATAACAAACTAGAAATAGCAGCCGAATCATCCCCTTGTACAAGAGGGTAAGCGGCCTCAGCAGCCATCGTTACGATATCTTCATCGTGGGCGGCCATACCCATTTTTTCTTGGCCGATCCCTTCATAGTACTTATTCGGATCGGTTTCTTGGTGCTCAGCCAAGCTTCTCAAATCAAAAAAATGATTTGAGGTATGGAAACTAATTTGATCTATACCAACAACTGATGACATATCTATCTCTGTTCCTTAACGCTCTTCAAGGATCAATTGTTCATTCCCAAACAGCGAAACTACATCCGGCATTCCCAGCAAAAACATAGCTGTGACAAACTCTTTTCTTAGACGCTCAATCACAGTGATAACCGCCTCTGCTGATTCCATTGCCGGCTTTAAAAACGGTGCCGCAGCGCCACATAAAGAGGCGCCGAGTATAACAGACTTCACCATATCAATCCCATCTCTGAGACCACCACTTGATATCAAAGTCGCTCTATCTAAATAGGGTTTTGCCATCCGCAGGGCAACAGGGGTTGGAACCCCCCAGTCCTGAAACGTATAGCCTAATCCATCACCTGTACTTTGCCGGCGATGCTGTTCAATACGACTCCAAGATGTCCCACCGGTGCCAGCCACATCAAAATGGCGTACCCCAGATTGTAGACCAAGCTCAATATCTGCCGGCATTAACCCCGAACCGACTTCTTTTAACAGTACTGGAACATCTAAATTTGCAACAACATCGGCCACTAAACGGGCAATATTTGCAAAGTTAGTATCCCCTTCAGGCTGAACGGCTTCTTGAAGAGGATTTAGGTGCAAATACAATGCATCGGCTTGCAACACATCAACAGCCGCTTGGCACTGTTGCGCGCTAAACCCATAATTTAATTGCACTGCCCCAACGTTAGCAATTAAGGGAGTCGTAGGGGCATATTTACGTAAATCAAAACTCTCAACCGCTTCAGGATCCGAAAACATAACCCGCTGCGAACCCACCGCTAACGCTACTTGGCAATGTTCAGCTGCCACGGCCAGATTTCGATTAATCGTACGCACGAGCTCATGATTTCCTCCCGTCATAGACGATATTAACAACGGGAAACTAAGGCGTTTACCTAAAAATTCAATACTCGGGTCCACAGCGGACAAGTCTATTTCGGGAAACCCACGATGAATGAGCCTAATGCGATCAAAATACCTACCATTACGCTCGATATCGGGGTCTACATCAAACGCCCTGATATGCTCTATTTTACGATCATTCGTCTGATCGATCATTGACGCTCCAATTTAATATGGGCTTCCATCAGCTCGCCAGGATTAGTTTGAGCAGCTAAAAGAGAAAGCTCGCCACATAACACAGTAGCAGCACAAATCGCGGCTAAACGGCGTGAGTTTTCACCTGGCTCGCGCGCTTCTTTGCAGCCTAGCTTTGTCAAATTTTCTTCAACGAAAGTTAGCCCTTTACCATTACCTACCGTACCAACAATAAGATTAGGCAAGGTGCAAGAAAAATACAGATCGCCATCGCGTATTTCTGCGTGCACAACACCTTGTGAACCTTCGATGATATTAGCAGCATCTTGACCGGTCGCTAAATAGAAAGCTAACAGCATATTGGCATAGTGAGCATTCGCACTGCGCAATCCACCAGCAATCATAGTGCCGATCAAGTTTTTCTTAATATTCAGGTCAACTATTTTTTCTGGCGTTGTTAGCAGGCGTCTTTCACACAGTTCACGCGGAATAACAATCTCCGAGATCACATTTTTGCCACGCCCCAAAATACCATTAACGGCCGTTGCCTTCTTATCAGAACAATAGTTGCCAGAAATGGATGAATAACGTAACTCAGGATATGCCTCTAGCACCCAAGGAATTATCCGATCAGCCGCATTGGTTACCATGTTGTGACCAGAAGCATCACCGGTTTTGAACTCAAACCTTAGATAAATTAGATTACCAACAATCTGGCTGTGTATATCTAATAAAACAGCAAAGCGGCTAGAACCTGACACCACCGCCTGAATTTCAGGCTGGCGAGCTTTAATAGACTCTACCGCCTGAAATGCTTCAAATGCATCATTAGCTTCCAGTAGGATAGAGCGCGACATACGCTCATCCACAATAGTTGTTTTAATCCCATCGGTTAAAGACGAAACACGCGCTCCGCGCCCTACCGAGTGCCACAAAGGAGTCTCATATGTTGCCAAAGGCACACTGATTTTTTCGTTAAGGATGTGACCCGAGATCTTAATTGGCCCCACCCAACGCATAGGCACGGGGGCTTGTAAAATTTTATGTGCTTTCATACGATCCTTTGGAAACGAAAAAGGGTTGCTAGCCAGCAACCCTTTCTTTGAATACAGGCCGCGAGATTTTATCGGGCGTGCCTGATTAATGCAAACGGCGACAAAGGCCGTGCTGTGATTATTTCAAATCAGTGCGGTAATCACTAAACTCCGTTGACGCTAATGGAGCCACATCAACTTGCAACATATCTAAAATCTCACCCATACCACTAAGCAAGCGATACTGTGCAATTACAAAATCGTATTTTGCAGATATGTAAGCATTTTTAGAGGAGAACACTTCATTTTCAGTATCCAGTAAGTCAAGCAGAGAACGCTGACCTATATTGAACTGCTTGAAGTATGAATCACGTGTTTGCGTACTCGCTACTACGTGCTTCTCTAAGTACTCTAATTGACGTTTAAGGATCTCATAGGCTCCCCACGACAACTCGATACTCTCTAGCGTTTGACGCTTAGCACTGGCTTGAATCTCACGCGCTTCATTAATTTGATGGTGCGTTTGACGCACACGCGCTTTGTCTGAACCGCCGTTGTATAAGTTGTAGCGTAAACGGAACATCGCTGTTAGATCTTCATTGTCACCACGAACACCATCAATGTTGTTGTTCCAGTTCCGATCTACTTCAAAGTTCAACGTTGGGTACAATAGACTGCGCGCGGATTCATACTGTGCACGAGCCGCTTCCACGTCCGAATCGGCAAGCAGAATTGTTGGGTGCTTTTCTAGGGCACGCTTAACAGCTTCGTCCGAGGTAGCCGGCATAATTGCTTGATCAACTAGCGGAAAATCCATCACTTCCGGAGCCACTTCTCCGGTAACACGCTGAAACGTAGCCTCAGCATCAAGCAGATTATTCTCAGCGGTTAACACATTAACCTCAGCCAAAGCCAAACGACCTTCTGCTTGCTGGTTAGATGCCAACGTTCCTAAACCTGACTCCGTGCGTCGTTTGATTTGATCATAAACCCGCACATGGTTGTAAAGCGTTTCTTTTGCTTGGCTCAACAACTCTTTGCGCTTTAGTACTTCTAAATAAGCACGAGATGACTCTAAAGCCGTCTCTTCAGCAACCTCACGTAAACGGTGGTTGCTTGATTCTAATCTTGCAGAGTGGCGATCAACTTCACTATCAGTCAAAAAACCATCAAATAGCATTTGGTCAATGCTAAAACTGGCTTCTCTTCGCTTAAGCTCTACATCATCAATGGATACCGTATCTGTCCATTCGTAACCAATGCCAGCGGCTATATCAATACGCGGGTAAAAACCGCCTTTTGCCTGGTTAATCTCTTCATAAATTGCATTACGCGCATTCATGACAGATTTCACATCAGGATTAGATAGCACTGCTTGAGTCACCACTTGATCAAGCTCTACAGCTTTAACGGGCAAGACAAAACTCATGCCAACAGCTAGTGCTAATAACGTCCTTTTAACGACCACTTCTGCTCCCCCAGCAAATCCAATCAGGCAACCCTATTGGAGAATTTAACAATTAATGAAACTCGATCTTTACTTTGTGTTTTACGCAAGATTGAAGCCACATGAGCCTTAACCGTCCGCTCTGTGATGCTTAAATCTCTCGCTATTTCTTTGTTAGCCGCACCTGTCAAAACTGCACGCATAACCATTTCTTCTCGGCGAGTTAGGCGATTGTACACATCATTGAGCGCAGCGCCTTCATTTTTTAAGCCAGGTCTGTCACTCAAATATTGATTCAGTAAAAGTTTAGTAATTGATGGACCCGCCCAAATATCATTTCGGGCGACGACATCAAACAATTCTTCACACAAACTCTCGGTCGTATACGTGTTTATATATCCGCGACAACCTGCTTCAAGGCATTTCAACCCTTCTGAATCGCTAGGAACATCAGAAAAAGCGATCCATTTTATGCGCGAATATACATTAAGATAGTGGCCAACTTCACCCGCAGTTAACGAAGCTAAATGGAGTAAACCAATCCCTTCTAACTTATCTGCATTTACATGCGACAAATCTAAGCTCAATTTTTCACACGTGTGCTGTGTATTACCGGCTATCAATGTCCAACGCGCAATGACTTTAGCATTGTCGCTTACAATGAACAGCTTCATCTTAACGCCCCATTAATATAACGCTTTTTGTATCCATTCGCACACAAAAAGACCATGTAGACCAACTTCAAACATAGACTAGATAACAATATAGTTCATTACTCAGTAATACGTCGGCCGCGCACAGGATAACCTTATGGACTTAACGCTCAGTTAATGCGTTTTGTTTTGCCTTAAGAATTGGCTTTAATATGTAATCCATTACCGTTTTCTCACCCGTAAGGATATCGACAGACACTGTCATACCACTCATTAGCGGCAGTTGAGTACCGTCTGATTCGATATAAGGAGAATCCGTTTTTAACCTCACTATGTAGTGCGGCTCTTGTTCTTCATCGAGCACGGTACTTGGCGAGACGAAGGTTACTTGGGCTTCTGCACCACCATAAATACTAAAATCATAAGCGGATACTTTTACTATCGCTTTTTGACCGGGCCTCACCTGAGCGATATCAGAAGGTCTAATTTTGGCTTCAACTAACAAGGTGTCTTCCCACGGGACAATATTTATAATTTCATCCCCAGGCTGCACAACTCCGTCGATTGTATTGACCAATAGCTGTTTAACCGTACCTTTCACAGGAGATCTCACCTCTGTTCGGGTTATTCGGTCTTGCATGCCTTCCAACGTTTCTTTAATTCGCGCCGCTTCAGATAACGTCTCGTTGAGCTCAGCTCGCGCCAAACTAACAAATTGGAATTGAGCTTCCGATAACTTTTGCTCTGTTTCTTTAAGTGCCGACTCGATGCGAGGGATACTCAAACGAACACCTTCTCTTTCTCCTGCCAAGTCATTGACCTGACGCTGTAAACGAAGAAACTCTACTTCGGAAATCACACCTTCAGCAACGAGTGGTTGGGTAATTCGGAGTTCTTTATTGAGCAGGTTATAGCTACGTTGCAATTGTGTTTGTTTAGACTGCGCTTCGCGTAGTTCTTGCTTTTTCTGGGTGGTTTGTTGACCAAGGATATCTAATGTATTGCCCAGCTCTTGTCGACGAGCCATGTACAAGGTTTTTTCTTGATCTAACAACGATTGATACTCTTGCGGAAAATCATCAGGCGGAACAAAAGCCTCGCTGTTAGCTTCAGCTCGTAAGCGTGCCGCTTTTGCGAGCAGCTCTAACTGGCGAACACGACTTTCTTTGAAAGTACTCGCAAAACGTGTGTCATCAATTCGTAATAGGACTTGGCCTTTCTCAACCAAATCCCCTTCTTTAACAAGGATTTGGGAAACAATACCGCCCTCTAAGTTCTGAACAACTTGAAGCTGTTGCGACGGGATAATTTCACCCTCACCGCGACTAACTTCATCTAAAGTTGCCCAATTAGCCCAAATAATGGCAATGATAATAAATGCAAAAAATGCCCACAAAAGCACCTGAGCCCCTTTTGGGGTTTGCTCTAAAATGGCTTCACTGACACTCGACATATAAGTCAAGTCGTCCTTAGCAACCTTTTGATCTTCACTCATAATCACTTTCAACCTTAACGCTGAATATGCAAACGACCTTGTTTAAGGGCATCCAAGACAACCGCTTTAGGGCCATCCGCTACCACAAAACCACCATCAATAACGACTATTCGCTCCACTAGCGATAAGAGAGACATTTTGTGTGTAACAAGCACTAGCGTCTTATCTTTGCTGTATTGTGTTAGTTGCTTGCGAATAAAATCTTCGGTGGAGTTATCCATAGAATTTGTTGGCTCATCTAATATCAAAATATTAGGCTCATGAATCAACCCACGCGCTATGGCAACCGCTTGACGCTGACCACCGGACAGTAAACTACCACGCTCACCCACTTGCATATCAAAGCCATGAGGGTGACGGTTAACAAAGTTATCCACTCCGGCTATACGCGCTGCTTGGATAAGTCGTTCATCATCTACTTCTGGCGAGCCCATCACGATATTGTCTCGCACAGAGCCACTAAAAAGCATGATATCCTGAGGCACGTAGCCAATATTTCGACGTAAATCGACCGGATCAATCTGGTTGATATCGATATCATCAATCCGCACAGATCCTTGATCCGGACGATACAACCCCATCAGGAGTTTTTCGATAGTCGACTTGCCAGAGCCGATGCGACCAATCAACGCAATTTTCTCACCGGCGTTAACCTTAAAAGACACCTTTTCGATAGACGCTTGTTCACTACTAGGGTATTTGAACTGAACGTCTTTAAATTCCAGCTTGCCTGATAGTTCCGGGCGATGAACATATTGACGACCAGCTTCACGCTCATCAGGTAACTGCATAATTTGATCTAACGCTTCTAACGCGGCTTTAGACTGATGGAAATTCGTCACTAAGCCAGCAACTTGAGCCATCGGCTGCAAAACACGCCCAGATAAAATCACGCAGGCTATCAAAGCCCCCATAGTGATTTCACGCTCAGCGATCAAATATACGCCGGTCATGACCAACGCTACCGAGCACACCTGTGTAACAAAGCCTGCAAAATTCATCACGGAGGAAGACAACATCTTGGCCTTCAATCCCCAATGCGAAATATAACCTACCGCTTGTTCCCACTGCAGCTGCAGCGACGAGGCTGCGCGCTGAGTTTTAACCGTCTCCATAGCGGTTAAACACTCAATAAGTGTCGCGTTCTTTTTCGCACTAGCTGCGAATGTTTTTTCTACAACAGATTTGAGCTTACGCGCCACCACTAAGGAGTAAATGACAATAATAGGAATCCCAACCAATGGAACAACCACTAACGGCCCACCAATAAGCCCGATGACAATTAGGAAGATAATGGCGAAAGGAATGTCAATAATGATCGTATTGGTTGTGGAGCTTAAGAAAGTCCGGATACTTTCAAACTCTCGTAAGTTGCTACTAAAGCCACCGACCGAGGTAGGCATTGCGGAGTAATGCAACGCCATAATTTTTTCGAAAAGTAAGGACGATAGTAAAATATCAGCTTTTTTACCCGCTATTTCAATAAAGTAAGCGCGCAGCATTTTAAGCCCAAAATCAAACAGATAGACAATCATCACGCCTATAGCCAGCACCCACAACGTTTCTAACGCCGAATTAGGTACTACCCGGTCATAAACGTTCATGACGAACAACGGATTAGCAAGCACGAATAGGTTGATCAGGAAGGAAGCAATCAACACGTCACGGTATATTTTTGCAGACCGCCAAATAGTTCCCCAAAACCAATGACCTTCCCGTTGATCCAGTACTCGAGAAACCTGATCGGCAAAACGGTATTCCATCCTCACAAAAATAGCATAGCCGGAATATTGCTCAGCAAGCTCGTCAAGGGCGACTTGGTGAGCCCCGCCACTTTCAGGCTGAATAATGACAGCTGTACCGCCCTCTTTATCCAGCTCCTGAAGAATGCAGGCTTCATCGTTTTTTAACAACAACACGACCGGTAAAGTCAGCGGCGCGATACTTTGCAGGTCACGCTTATCCACACGCGATTTAAACCCGGCTCGCTTTGCTGCTCGTACAAACAACTTGGGCGTCAGTTTATTATTTTCTAACGGTAAGCCATCACGCAGCACTTCAGCGGATAAAGGTCTATGATTTTGCTGGGTGAGGTGGACTAAACAATTTAATAATGAGTCTTGCACAGTATCCATTTTCTTGACCAAACTCTAATTAGGGCTACATACTAACATGTATATTATTAACTGAAAGATGATTGATTCATGCTATACGCACTACGGAACTCTGAGGGTAGGATCACTGGTTTATCAGAGACTTACCAAGATGGCGCAGAAAAGGTCGACATGTCCAACCCCGATGTTCGCGACTTCCTTTCTGTAAATGACGAGAACTTTTCTCCTGATGCTTATTTAGATCAGTCTGACAAGGCAATCTCTCGGATCATAGAAGACTTAATTGAGCTACTTATTGATAAAAATGTGATCATATTCACAGATTTACCGGATGGTGCTCAAGGCAAGTTATTAACACGAAAACTAGCTCGCGGCCTGATAAGAGGCGATGTACCAGAAGAGGCTTTTGATGAAATCAGCGAGACATCCATCCTCTCAGATGAAGACGAACTACTCTAACAGCTCATACAAACGCGGTATCAATTTTGCTTTTTGTTGCGCTTGTCGTTGCGTTAACAGGCCAAACTCCTGAGCCACTAATCCATTTAACACATGGGCGATTTGTTGATTACTAGGAGTGCAATCTTGCACATTTTTAACTTTAATTGTAATCAATAACTGAGCTGTGGCCAACGCAGTGGCCACAGACGCAGGCTGCAAGCGAAATGACTCCGTTAACATAACTTGAGCTTGTGAGTAATCTTTTGAATTAAGCTTGTGTATCCCCACCAATAACAAATCGACCCAGCTATCCTTAATGCGCGTTTTAACCATCATCTCACGCGGCGAGGTCAGCTGCGTAGCATTAGCAGCGCATTCCAGCGCTTCTTCTAGCCAGTCCAACCAAAGCCACTGGTCATCCAAAGGCATTGCCAAAAAAATCTCATGTGCTTGCGATAAGTGCGCTAAGGCTAACGATTGTTTCTCTTGGTTCCAATTAAGCCAGAAACCTAAAACATGCACACGACATTCAATGGAAACCGCATCAAAATCATTCGATACGGATTCCAATGCACGTAGCGCTTTAACTTCCATTTCCTCTGCTGATATCTGGCCATCGGCAAAGCGAGCTAACAAAGCACGAACATAAGCAAAATAGTATTCTGGGCTTTGTAAGCCTGTGTATCGCGAGAAGTCCATTGTGCTTTGAAAGGCTTCCACGGCTAAAGCCCACTCGGTAAAAAAAGCGGCAATATTGCCCAGAGCCGCATGGGATTGCGGAACGGTAGGCTGCATCATCACTGCTTTTCTCATGGTCGTAATAGCCACCCCTGATTGGCCCGCCACCTGAAAGCTTTGCGCAAGGCACTTGTAGGCATCAATGGATACTATTTGATGATCAATAATATCTTGCAAACATTGCTGTGAATTTTGGTATTTGCCTTGGGAAAAAAATGTAATACCTAACCCCAATTTAGCCCAGTTTTGCCGACGCGTTGAGACCGCCTTTTCAAAGACCTTCTCTGCTTGGCTATAGTCCTGCAAGGCTAAAAAGCAAATCCCTGACATACGATTTAAGTAACTAGCCAAAGCAGGATAAAAACTCGCGAGCTTCTCACAATAAATCAGGGCTTTATTCCACTCCTGCTGATCCATTGCTTCTTCAACCCGGTACACAGCCCGCTTTACACGTTGAACTTTTTCTAAACGCGGAGCCAATCGATCTCGGGATAGCGGCTTAGCCAAATAAATATCAGGAGCTGCGCTCAAGGACCCCACCAGTAATGAAACATCGGGGTTAGTGAGCAACACGGTAACAGTACGATGTAAAGGCAAGTGCTCGGCCAAGGCTTCCTGGATGACCTGAAGCCCATTTTTTTGCCCCTTACCCAGATCATATGAAACCAGCAATAAGTCATAGCGAACACTGCGCAAATAAGACAGCGCCATGTTAACAGACGAAGCGACATCAATTTTATCGAATGATAGCGCCCCCACTATCTCTCGGTGATGACTGATTTCACCCAACTGTGAATCAACGATTAACGCTGAACTACTCGACACGTTTTTAGGCATTATGGACTTCTTACTACCGAAACTGTCTTCAGACTATTAGAAAAAATCCATTTATACAAAAAAGCCCGCATATTAGCGGGCTTTAAAAGAGACAGTCGCTGTTAGTCTTTTAACAAATCACGACCTTTGCTTGCAGCGATACGCATGCGTAATGCATTCAGTTTGATAAAACCTTCAGCATCTTTTTGATCGTAAGAGCCTGCATCATCTTCAAATGTTGCAATCGATTCATCAAACAAGCTGTCATTTGAACGACGTCCCACCACAGAGACATTACCTTTGTACAACTTAACGCGTACGTCACCATTTACATGGCGTTGGCTATAGTCGATCATTTGCTGCATCATTTTACGTTCTTCTGACCACCAGAATCCGTTATAAATCAGCTCAGCGTACTTCGGCATCATGCTATCTTTCAAATGCGCCGCTTCACGGTCTAGCGTAATAGATTCAATAGCTCGATGAGCACGCATCATAATAGTACCGCCCGGTGTTTCGTAGCAGCCACGGGCTTTCATGCCGACAAAACGGTTTTCAACAATATCTAGGCGACCAATACCATTCGCTCCACCGACTTTGTTCAGTGTTTCAAGAACCGTTGCTGGAGATAGCTCTTCACCATCAATTGCAACAATATCACCGTTCTTATATGTCAGCTCTAGGTATGTTGGCTCATTCGGTGCAGCTTCAGGAGAAACCGACCAACGCCACATATCTTCTTCTGCTTCAGACCATGGATCTTCTAACAAACCGCCTTCATAAGAGATATGCAATAAGTTAGCATCCATTGAGTATGGAGACTTTTTCTTTTTGCCCGAGAAATCAACCGGAATATCATGCTCAGCGCAATAAGCCATCAAGGTTTCGCGAGACGTTAGATCCCATTCACGCCAAGGGGCGATAACATGAACGCCTGGCTTTAGTGCATACGCACCCATTTCGAAACGAACTTGGTCATTACCTTTGCCCGTTGCACCGTGAGATATAGCATCCGCACCCGTTTCGTTTGCAATCTCAACTAGACGCTTGGCAATTAGAGGGCGTGCGATGGATGTACCGAGGAGGTACTCTCCTTCATAAATAGTGTTGGCACGGAACATTGGGAAAACAAAGTCACGTACAAACTCTTCACGCAGATCTTCGATGTAAATCTCTTTAACACCTAGGGCTGCAGCTTTTGCTCGCGCGGGTTCCACTTCTTCGCCCTGCCCCAGGTCAGCTGTGAAAGTCACTACTTCACAGTTATAGGTTTCCTGCAGCCAGCGGACGATAACAGATGTATCCAATCCACCTGAATAGGCCAGTACTACCTTTTTAATATCGGACATTCATTTGCTCCACTGAAATATGGCCGCTATGCAGCCTACTTTTAAAGTCATACCAAACGCGAGATTATAACACCGAAAGAAACGAATTACTGCATCACTCCCGCTCAAGCCTGATGGTCGCGCGACGGTTGCGAGCACGGTTAGCTTTGGAGTTATTGGGAACCGCTGGATACCGCTCTCCGTGGTAACGAGTGGTAATCATCTCCTCACTAATCCCATTAGCAACGAGATAACGCGTTATGTCTTCCGCACGCTGTTTAGATAGATCCCGATTTAATAAACGCCTTCCCGCATTATCAGAATGCCCATCAACATATAACTCTTTCACCTTAGGATCTGTTTTAACGTACTCAATAATAAGATCTAAGCGATCCTTACTGGCGTCTGACAAGCGCCATTGAGCAGGCGGGTACAATACGGCGGTGCGAGCAACTTGCCGATAATTCACAGGCAACAGCTCATCAACGCATGCCATGTAATCACTGTAAGACTTTTGAAAATTTGCGGCCGACAGCGCGACTCTTGCTCGCTCACCGCTCCCTAACCAATTCGACATTGTGAAGGTAGGCGACATGCCTTGAAATAACGATACTAGCATTTCACCGGCATATTGCTCGCTAACCATTAATGGCTTGATTTGATCTGGTGAAGAAGCTGCAGGTACCGATAATTGAGCAATATACTTTGGCGCCAACCCGGGCTGCCACGGTGATGCTTCGGCCACTAAACGCACGTCACCAGAAAAGCTGCCTTTTTGCGTGGGCGACAACTCAAACACCGCCTTTTCACCGGCTTCATGAAAAAAACTTCCACGACCAAAGGTTGGCACCTCTTGTGATAGGCGGCAGTAAAATTTTGATGTTTCTACATCCCATACCGACTGATCAATACTGGCCATAAAAGTTACCGCCATTACAAAAGGAGCACTTAACACGGCCCAGCTTACTAAGGCTAAACGGATTATTTGTATCATATTAACAATTTACGACTCACAAAAATTTACGGTATGTTTACGCTATCGGCCTAAAGAAACACAGCTTAACCAGTGAAATTGATAGACACAGGCAAAGCCAACCCTTTTTCTGTGTTTGGCCTTACCTATCACGGCTGATAGAATGTCGGCTAACCCTCTATATTACAAGCAGCCTAGTAAGGAATTCTCTTGAATCATCGCTCATCCGCTCAATTAATGGCAGAACGCTTCCGTGGCTACCTACCTGTTGTCATTGACGTTGAAACAGCTGGTTTTAACGCAAAAACCGATGCGCTACTTGAGATTGCCGCTGTCACATTAACCATGGACGAACAAGGCTATTTAATTGTCGACCAAAGCTTTGTTGCTGAAGTCGCCCCCTTCGAAGGTGCCAACCTAGAGCAGGCCGCTCTCGATTTTACGGGAATCGACCCTTTTTCACCGGAAAGAGAAGCGATTTCTGAATTAGAAGCCCTTGAGCTCATCTTTAAACCGATCCGCAAAGCAGTAAAAGCACATGGCTGTAAGCGCGCTATTTTGGTTGGTCACAATGCATCATTCGACCAAGGCTTTGTCAACGAAGCTGCTGCGCGCAGTGATATAAAGCGCAACCCCTTCCACCCTTTTTCATCATTTGACACAGCCACATTAGCTGGCCTAGCTTACGGACAGACGGTGTTAGCCAAAGCGTGTGATGTTGCCGGTATACCGTTTGATGGAAAACAAGCCCATTCCGCGCTGTATGATACGGAAAAAACAGCTGAGCTATTTTGTGGCATTATCAACCGCTGGAAAGATTTAGGTGGTTGGGACATGGTCTTAGACTTACAAGAACACGATTAAACGAAACCGTAATTCCTCATAAAAAAGGCAGCTCTCGCTGCCTTTTTTATTCACTCGCTCATAGCATTAAATGACAGGAACCAGTGCAACTCGGCGATTAACCGCTCGCCCTGCTTCAGTATCATTTGTTGCGACAGGGCTGCTTTCACCATAACCGATAGCGTTCATACGCTCAGTTGATATTCCCTTAGACGCCAAATAAGCCATGACAGAATCTGCACGTGCTTGAGACAGATTCTTGTTATAGGAAGCCGATCCTACGGAGTCCGTATGCCCTTCAACTGTAAATTTACTGCTGCTTGCGCTCAACACCTCAGCAACGTTATCCAAGATAGCTTTAGCTTCAGACGTTAAACGGCTTGATTTATATTCGAAGTTAACACCCTCTAACGACAACTTATCGACAGCAGGACAGCCAGAAAGATCAACCGATACACCAACCGGTGTTGCCGGGCAGATATCGTTTGCATTAGCCACGCCATCAAGATCTTCATCTGCTGGGCAACCCGCTGGGTCTACTTCAATCCCTGCTGGTGTTTCTGGACACTGATCCAAAACATTCACAACACCGTCGGCATCTGAATCAAGTTGGCAACCACGACCATCTACCGGAGCGCGCGCAGGTGTACCGGGGCACTGATCAGCTCGATTCACAATACCATCTTGGTCGCTATCCAGCTCACAACCTTTGCCCGTTTTAATTTCATTTGCCTCACAAACAGGCTCTTTGTGACAGATCAAATACGCCACTCCAGCACCGACCAAAGCACCTGCGGCGCCCTGATTATCAGCAGCTTGAGCAACAGCGCCACCAGCCAATGCACCTGCGGCAACACAAAAAGGTGTACTCTGCTCCCACTTAGCTGAAGGCACTTCTGCACAACCCACAACCAATGCTGCCACACCCAATACAGATAACATCTTAAATTGACTGGCTTTACTCATTCTTTACTTCCTCATAAATTCCGGTTCGGAATTGATCCATGTGATTGACTGCAGGCTATATTACACCAGAAAAAATGAACAAAAAAAAACCCGTATCATTAAATACGGGTTTTATATTCAAAAAGAACCAATTACAGCTTGTCAGACGACTCTGAAAGGTATTTAGCTACGCCGTCAGTAGACGCTTGCATACCTTTATCACCTTTATTCCAACCAGCTGGGCAAACTTCGCCATGCTCTTCATGGAATTGAAGCGCGTCAAACAAACGGATCAACTCTTCCATGTTACGACCTAGTGGTAAATCATTAACGATTTGCGAACGTACATTACCTTCTTTGTCGATAATGAAAGCACCACGGAAAGCAACACCACCTTCAGCTTCAACATCGTACGCTTTGCAGATTTCGTGCTTTGTGTCGGCAACTAATGTGTATTTAACTGGACCAATACCACCCGAGTTAACAGGTGTGTTACGCCACGCGTTGTGAGTAAATTGAGAATCGA
Source organism: Neptunomonas sp. CHC150 (assembly GCF_030397555.1). Lineage (NCBI taxonomy): Bacteria > Pseudomonadati > Pseudomonadota > Gammaproteobacteria > Oceanospirillales > Oceanospirillaceae > Neptunomonas > Neptunomonas sp. CHC150. Next base: position 128,772 of record NZ_JAPNXU010000012.1, on the reverse strand, counting down.
TAGAAACACCGATAACTTCTACGCCACGCTCTTCAAATGCGCTCATACGCTTATCTAATGCGATCAACTCAGATGGGCAAACGAATGTGAAGTCTAACGGGTAAAAGAAAACTAAACCGTACTTCCCTTTGATTGCTTCTTTCAAGTTGTATGCATCTACAATTTCACCAGTGCCAAGTACTGCTGCCGCTGTAAAGTCCGGCGCTTGCTTTCCTACTAATACACCCATGATTTTCTCCGTTTTTATCTATCGTTAGGTAAAACTTAACAAACCCGCATTGTAAGGTTTGTTCATAAAACTTTAATGACGAACAATTGACATAATGGCTTATTCAGCAGGTGTCTCGTCAGACTCAGCCGCTGCTTTGACCATTGTTTCAAGTTCACCTGATGCATGCAGTTCTGTCACTATATCGCATCCGCCCACTAATTCGCCGTTAATCCACAACTGCGGAAACGTAGGCCAGTTAGCGTACTTGGGTAATTCAGAACGAATCTCAGGATTTTCTAAAATGTTAACAAACGCAAAACGCTCACCACATGACATAAGTGCCTCAACCGTACGAGAAGAAAACCCGCACTGAGGGAAACGTGGTGTTCCCTTCATATATAATAAAATAGAGTTTTTTTCGATCTGGTCTTTAATAGTATCTATAACGCTCATTAGCTTACCTTCTCACGTCTTGCGACTCATTAACCGTGTGAATTTATCTGTAAAAATCCTACCACATACCCTAGCTAATTACTTGGTCAATACAAAAAATTAAGCGGGTTTATCGAGTCCAAATTGCTACAGTCATCCGTTTACCTGCTATATTGTGCCTTTACTATCTTTTTCAAGCTTTCCGGCGGGAAGTTGCTAAAAATAGATAGTGACAATAGAATGCCTTTCTTTATTTGGCAGCTAAGGCTGCCTTTTTGCGTTGTACGGGAGATTGAACATGGCGCAGCAGTCCTTGATGAACACTTATAATCGGCTCTCGGTTAGCTTTGAGTCCGGTGAGGGCGCTTGGCTGTTTGATACTGATGGTAATCGCTATCTTGATGCTTTATCAGGTATTGCGGTGTGTGGCTTAGGCCATTCTCACCCTGCCATAACCAAAGCCATTACTGAGCAAGCAAGCAAACTTATCCATACCTCTAATTTGTACCGAATTCCTCTACAGGAACAGCTAGGGGATCGCCTCACTGAAATTGCTGGCATGGATAGTGTGTTTTTTGCTAACTCCGGCGCTGAGGCAAACGAAGCAGCTATTAAAATTGCTCGCAAATTTGGCCATGCTAAAGAGATCGAATCCCCAGCCATTATCGTCATGGATGGATCATTCCACGGTCGGACATTGGCAACACTGAGCGCCACTGGCAACCGAGCAACGCAAGCCGGATTTGAACCTCTTGTGAGTGGTTTTATTCGCGCGCCTTTTAACGATGCTAACGCGGTTCGCTCAATTGCAGCCAGCAATAAGAATGTCGTTGCTATTTTAGTTGAGCCCATCCAAGGTGAAGCGGGTATACGTATCCCCGATAGCGAGTATTTAGCTGAGCTGCGCGACATTTGCGACGAAAACGATTGGCTACTCATGCTTGACGAAGTACAAACTGGCAATGGACGAACTGGTCGCTATTTCGCCTACCAACATACCTATATTGTGCCAGACGTTGTGACTACGGCTAAAGGGCTTGGCAATGGTTTTCCTATAGGGGCCTGCTTAGCAAAAGGTCGTGCCGCCGAAGTGTTCATGCCTGGTTCCCATGGTTCCACCTTTGGCGGAACGCCATTGGCTTGTGCTGTTGGTTTAGCCGTTACAGAAACTATTATGCAAGAAAACCTGTGTGATCGTGCGGCCGAATTAGGTGACCGTATGCTTCAAGGCTTCAAAGAAAACCTTGAAGGCATGCCCTATATCCGTGAAGTTCGCGGCAAAGGCTTAATGATTGCTATCGAGCTCACCGAAGCAGGCACCGAATTAGCCGTGCTCGCTAAAGTAAAAGGCATCTTACTTAACATCACAGGTGGCGGGAAAGTTATTCGATTATTGCCCCCTCTCATTATGACTGATGCCGAAGCCGACCTACTGGTCAACACGCTATGCAAGCTGATTAAAATTTATGCAGCCGACGAGCGTTCAAAACCGAGAAAATAAAGACCGAAAAGGTCCATAAGGAAAGCCGTCGGAGACGGCAAGAATGTATGAATACAAAACACTTCCTAACATTGAAGGATTTAACTTCTGACGAGTTAAAACAGCTACTGAGCCGGGCTACCGAATTAAAAGAGATGCGTAACCGAGGTGAAGTATACGAGCCACTTGCCAACAAAGTAATGGCAATGATTTTTGAGAAATCATCGACTCGGACACGTGTTTCATTTGAAGCAGGTATGGCCCAGCTAGGTGGACATGCCATGTTCTTATCTTCACGCGACACCCAATTGGGTCGCGGTGAACCAGTAGAAGACTCGGCACGCGTCATTTCAAGCATGGTTGATGTTGTTATGATCCGGACGTATAGCCATGAGATTGTTGAAACCTTTGCGCAACATTCACGTGTTCCAGTCATCAATGCACTAACCGATGATTACCACCCATGCCAGCTATTAGCAGACATGCAAACATTTGTGGAACACCGTGGCGATATCAAAGGTAAAACGGCTGCATGGATAGGCGACGGCAACAACATGTGCCAATCTTACATGAATGCGGCGGCTATCTTAGATTTCCACCTAAACATTGCTTGCCCTAAAGGGTTTGAGCCTAAAGCCGAATTGCTTGAAGAATACAAAGATCGCATCACATTGACTCACTCACCAAAAGAGGCCGTTAAGGGTGCACACCTTGTAACAACGGATGTGTGGGCTTCAATGGGACAAGAAGACGAACAAGAAACTCGTTTAAAGCGGTTTGAAGGCTTTCAAGTAACACCTGAATTAATGGATTTAGCGGATAAAGACGCTTTATTCATGCACTGCCTTCCTGCACATCGTGGCGAGGAAGTCAGCGAAGAAATGATGGAAGACCCGCGCTCAGTTGTTTTTGACGAAGCTGAAAACCGCTTACATGCACAAAAAGCACTGTTAGAGTTTTTGCTCGTTAATTAGTGCGATGCCGGCCTTTATAATAAATATTGGCCGGCTTGCCTTCTTTCCGTCTAAACTATACCTACTGTTGTTAGGCCATTCAGGATTGAGGCATGATCGAATTACGACATTTAAAAACACTGTCCGCACTCAGAGATGCAGGTAGCCTAGTCGAGGCTGCTGACCGAGTTCATCTGACGCAATCAGCACTATCGCATCAGATTAAAGATCTTGAAGATCGCCTGAACTGCTCCCTCTTTATTCGAAAAACCAAACCTATATGCTTTACTTCTGCAGGCCAACGTTTGCTTACCCTCGCTGACGAAGTACTTCCCATGATCCGCAATACCGAACGGGATATCGCACGCTTGGCTGGCGGAGAGGCTGGAAGGCTCAACATCAGTATTGACTGCCATAGTTGCTTTGACTGGCTTATGCCCACCATTGACCATTTCAGACAACATTGGCCAGAAGTAGAAATGGACTTATCCAGCGGCTTTACATTTCAACCATTACCGGCACTCGCTCGTGGCGATCTAGATCTTGTTATTACGTCTGATCCAGAACCTCGTGCAACCATAACTTACATACCATTATTTAGTTATGAGTCATTATTGGCTGTTGGTAAACGCCATCGCTTAGCAAACAAAAAGTACGTGCACGCAACCGATCTAGAAAGCGAAACGGTAATCACCTACCCGGTTGACCAAAACCGCTTAGATTTATTTACGCGTTTTTTGGAACCTGCAGGCGTAGAGCCACATGATACCCGCACCGCAGAACTCACCCTGATGATTTTACAACTAGTCGCCAGCGGGCGCGGTGTTGCTGCCTTACCTAACTGGGCTTTACACGAATACCTCCAGCGCGATTATGTGGCTGCCAAATCACTCGGTGAGCGTGGCGTATGGTGCACTCTTTACGCAGCAATTAGAGAAGACCAGAAAAACTCAGAGTTCATGGTCGACTTTTTAGACACGGCCAAGCAAGTCTCTTTTAGCACTCTGACCGGTATTCGCTCAGCTTAAGCATACACCCTACCTGACGAGCATCACTCGTCAGGGTTCCAGGCTTCAATCACTTCCTTAGCTGCTCTAAATGCCTCTTGAGCCGCTGGAGCACCACAATACACAAGCGACTGAAGCAATACTTCCTGGATTTCTTCAGGTGAGCACCCATTTCGCAGTGCCCCCCGAACATGCCCTTTGAGCTCTGTTGGAGCCTTGAGTGCAGCCAGCATAGCGATAGTCACTAAACTACGTGTTTTTCGAGGAAGCCCAGGCCTTTGCCAAGTCGATCCCCATGCATGTTCATTTATCCACTCTTGTAGTGGCTCAGTAAACGGTGTCGTATTATCGATGGCTTTTTGAACAAATTCTTCACCCATCACCTCTGTTCTTACTTGCAACCCTTTTTGCCAATCATCTTTAGACATCGTAACCCCCTCGCTTTTTGTGTTGATTGCAACGCTACGTTGCCTTTATATAAAACTAAGCATTTTGTTATAACCCATTACACACGACAGGCTAACAATGAACTACGTCTTATGTGCATCGACCGCTTGTATAATCACAGCGATACCTTACACTGGATTGCTTAATTGACTATTGGAAAAACGTACTAAGCCATGAGTATTTGGACACCGACCAGCTGGAGAAGCAAACCTATTTTACAGCAACCTGAATACAGCAATGCTGATCATGTTGCTCAAGTCGAATCACAACTAGCCGCCCTCCCGCCGCTTGTATTTGCAGGTGAGATACGCTCTTTACGCAAAAATTTGGCAGATGTGGCCGCCGGAAACGCTTTTTTATTACAAGGCGGAGATTGCGCTGAAACGTTTAACGAATTTAGTGCCAATAAAATTCGAGATACTTTTAAAGTTATGCTTCAGATGGCGGTTGTTATGACCTTTGCCGGCAGCGTTCCTGTCGTCAAAGTCAGCCGAATGGCGGGGCAATTTGCCAAACCGCGCTCATCGTCTCATGAAACGCTCGACGGTGTATCGTTACCAAGTTACCGCGGTGATATCATCAATGACATCGCGTTCACTGAAGCAGCCCGCCAGCCCGATCCTGAGCGCCTGCTCAAGGCGTACCACCAATCAGCCGCCACATTAAATTTACTACGCGCTTTTGCACAAGGTGGCTTTGCCGATTTACACCAAGTACACCGATGGAACCAAGGCTTTGTCCAAGCGAGTCCCTTAGGCGAGAAATACCAACACTTAGCTGATCAAATTGATCAGACTCTCGCTTTCATGGAGGCCTGTGGCATCCATGCTGAAAACACACCTCAAATCAAAGAAACCAGCCTGTATACCTCCCATGAGGCGTTATTATTGGGCTACGAACAAGCCTTAACTCGCCAAGATAGCCTAACAGGTGACTGGTATGACTGCTCCGCTCATATGCTATGGATAGGCGACCGGACTCGACAACCAGACCACGCTCACGTTGAGTTTTTACGCGGTGTTCGTAACCCGATTGGGGTAAAGGTAGGCCCAACAACCACGCGTGATGGGCTGATCGAACTTTTAGACATACTCAACCCAAACAATGATAACGGGCGTATTACGTTGATTGCTCGTATGGGTGCCGAAAAGATTACCGAAAAGTTACCCGAACTCGTTCGCATGGTAAAAGCTGAAGGGCGTAATGTCGTTTGGAGCTCGGATCCTATGCATGGCAACACAACAACAGCACATAACGGTTATAAAACGCGCAGTGTAGATGCCATTCTTAAAGAAATGAAAGGTTTCTTTGAAGTGCATAAAGCAGAAGGTACACATGCTGGCGGCGTTCATTTAGAAATGACTGGTCACAATGTGACAGAGTGTGTGGGCGGTGCCTACCAAATTACCGAAGAAGGACTTGCCGCTCAGTATGATACGTATTGCGATCCACGTTTAAACGGTGAACAAGCATTAGAGCTCGCTTTTTTAATTAGCGATACTTTAAAGTCAGCCACTTCTCAAAAGTAAGAAATGCGACATGAGCAAAGAACAAACACTACTATTTATTCTTGACGCCATTGAATCAGAAATGCAAACGCTTTCTTTGTGGCAAACGGTTGAGCCTAGTGCAGAAGCCCTTGCAAGCACAGAACCTTTTGCAGTTGATTCACTAAGCTTTGCAGAATGGGTTCAGTGGATAATGATTCCGCTATTTCGCAAGATGGTTCGCCTTGGTCATCCTTTGCCAACCAACAGTGATATTTTGCCTATGGCCGAGGAGGCTCTTAAACTCGTGCCGCAGAATACCCAGCGCTTAACCGCACTGATAGGCGATATCGATAATTGCTTACGCGTACCGCATTAACGCCACACAGCAGATAAAATAACAACTGGCTTCATTTTATCTGCTGTCCTCCCCCAACAAGCCCCCAAACACAATCTCGTTATAACTCACAACGCCGACAACCTGCTGCAGTTTAATGACAGGAGCTATCGACAGGCCAAAGCGCTCAAATAAGCGCGCACAGTAACGAACGTCCATATCAGGATCTACCGCAATTACAGGTTTAGACATCACTTCATACACGTTGACACGCTCTGGGGCACGATCTTTAGCGACAACCTGTTTAGCAATATCAGACAGCAGTAATAATCCGTATTCGTCATCGTCATGGCGCTTATTAACCAATAGAACACTCGCCAAGTCTTGCTTAAATAAGTCGATTGCCTCTTGGATGGTCGCTAACCCGTCTATCATCGCATAGCTTTGAGCCATTACTTGGCTCACCCGAACTATATGACGTTTGCTTAGCTGGTCGTTCATATCTGTTCCTCCACAGCAGAACTTAACTGCTGTACTTGATGCGCAACTCCCACGGCGTCTTCTATATCTAGTTGAATTGCTATCCCCTTACCCGGCATTTCATCAAAACCTGCAACCTCTGCTATGGTTTCTAAAATTGCTCGGCTCAAATGCTCTTCAACTATAAATAACAATACATCACGCTGTGTTTCTAAATTAAGCCCAAAAAACGTCTTCGTTTGGGTAATACCCTCGCCACGTGCATTATTAATAATAGTTGCCCCCGTTGCCCCAGCAACACGTGCCGCCTTCATGACCTCGTCTGTTTTACCGTCTTCAACAAAGACCAAAAGCAATTTAAAGTGCATACTTTCTCTCCATTAATCCAGCTTAGTCATTTTCTTTATGTTGTCGCCACGTACTTAATTGCGCATACCCCATGACAGTGATCATGGGAAAAAGACTAGCAAACGCAATAAGACCAAAACCATCAATAAGTGGACTGCGACCAGGAACTGTTTCAGCTAATCCCAACCCTAAAGCCGCTACTAAAGGGACGGTTACCGTTGACGTGGTTACCCCACCAGAATCATAGGCTAAAGGCACTATCGATTTAGGTGCAAAGCATGTCTGTATAACCACGCACACATAGCCCGCTATAATGAACCAATGAATTGGGTATCCTGTCACAATACGCCAAGCTCCTAACGCAATACCCAATGCAACGCCTAACGCTACCGCCAAACGCAACCCCCACACACCAATAGCACCAGCTGAAACTTGATTGGCTTTAATCGCCACAGCTATTAACGAAGGCTCAGCTATAGTTGTACTTGCCCCTATAGCAAATGCGAACGCATAGACCCAGTAATAATCAGCCCAATGCAACGCACGATGACTAGGTGATAGCCGCCAATGCTGAATAAAATCCGCTGCAGTGAGCTGCTCTGCCATCAACCGACCAATGGGAAATAGAGCTTTCTCAAGCCCTAACAAAAATAAGCTCAGCCCCACCAGCACAAATAAAAAACCGATGAGCACCCGTTTGAGCTGCGGTATCGGACGGCGAAGAACAAAAAACTGAAAGCCAAAAAGAATGCAGGCAATAGGCAGTACATCACGCACCGTGGTGGCAAAGGTGCTCACTAACTCTGTCATTAATGCCATTTACACCACCATGCCGTATGCCATCACAAAAATCATAGGTGTTAATGAGGCAAACGCAATCAATCCAAAACCATCAATCATTGGATTACGCCCCTCAATACAGGATGCCAAGCCCACCCCGAGTGCAGTCACTAGTGGGACCGTTATTGTGGAGGTAGTCACACCGCCCGAATCATAAGCAATACCAATAATTTCGCGAGGCGCTACCATAGTCATCGCCACCACAAGACAGTAGCCCGCCATAATCATGTACTGGATAGACCAGCCTTTCAAAATACGTAGCACCCCTAAAACGATGGCTAACCCAACTGAAAACGCGACCGTCAGGCGTAAGCCATTCGCATAAGACTGACGTTCAGATTCAGTATTTGAAATCATCCCTCCATTAGCGGCCACATCTGCCGCCTCAGCCGATACGGCGATTAATGCGGGCTCTGCAACGGTTGTCCCAAACCCAAGCGCGAACGAGAACACTAACAACCAAAACACGCTTCCTTTTTGAGCAAAGGCATATGCCATGCTCCCGCCAATAGGAAACAACCCCATCTCTAAACCGTATATAAAGCAGGTTAGTCCCAATATAACTAAGACAAAGCCCACCAGTAATTGCATTAAGTCCGGCACACTTTGCTGTAAAACCATTAGCTGAAAAAAAGCGATAACTACAATAATGGGAGCCAAATCGCGTAAACTGCCAACAAGAGATTTAAGTAAAGCCATTCACACCATCTCATTAGTAAACATACCCTCAGCTTACGCTGAATCACTCACCACAACCGGACCTGCATCAATAAAAGTGGGCTTCGTATATAAAAATGATAAAGCCAAGAAGTAAGCCTAAGAGAGAGCTGACCCTAGCCATCATCACTGGTAAAATGCCGCCCATTCATTATGCTGTTCGATAACAGCGATACCCCGTAACAGTAATTAGGTGAGGCCTACATGTCTTTTTCTAGTATTTATGAGCTACTGAACGAAAGCGGAGCTCAATTCAGAATCTTTGATATGGGACGCCGCATCAGCAAACTCTCTACCGACCAATTTAATAAACTAGAGCAGGGAAGCATCCCCTACCCGACGCCATATTTGCACCATGCTTGGCTGGCTTTGTTATTGTGGAACCCTAAAAACAAAGAGCAAAACGTGGTGTGGTTCCTAAAATTTCCTTTGGACGAGCAAGGTTATCTTGTCCAAGCAGTTCGTGATGATTTTTTAGGACGGCTGATGCAAAACATCACCCAAATGTTAAATAAAGAAACCATAGATGAAGAAAAGGATGCACTAAAAGACAACCCTTTTTCTTTCACTCCTGATCAAGAAAAAATGGCCATGTTCCATGCCATCGCCTCTACAAAAATTGGGCGCGACCCGAGTGGCTTTTATCGTGAAGCGAACGCTTATTTTTCTGGAGAGTTAGGCTGGAATAATTGGCAGGGATTAGGATATCAAGGTATCGCCGACGTTGTTGCGCGGCTCGACACACAAAGCAGCCATGCACTTGCCCTTTCCATCGAGCATCTGCCAAACGAAGTACTCAGCGCATTAGGTGGCTGCCTAGAACATATCTTACCCGACCACACCTTAGCCGGCGCGCTACAACAACGTTTAAGTGACAGTTTAGATAATGACAACCAAGAGCCCGTTGTAATCGCCGCTCTGCTGCGAGCGCTATCGCAAGCTCATGACGAAGCACTTAAGCAACAAGCCATTCTAACGACCCTGAATTCTCAATATGCCTATAGTGCCGAAGTATTAACAGCCATCGCCACCCGCTGTTTCTTGACGCTTCAGTACCCTGATATTTTAAAAGTGTTTCTCGAAAAGTTAGCGGAGTCTGAAGCCGGTCAGGCGGGTTTTTCTCGCATATTGGCCGACCTGATGTTTATGCCAGCATTGCGGGCATTAATACTGAGAGAGTTTAGACAGCCGCAACGAAGTGAAGCACTAAGCGCAGCGATTGGCCATATGTTTGGCAACCAGTTTACAACGCATTAACATCAACGATAAATACCACACATAAAAAAGGCGAAGCTTGTGACAGCTTCGCCTTTTTTACTATGAGATACAGTTAATTGACGCTCCCCACTTGATCAGGTAGCTCATCAATACCCAGCCGGGCAGCCTGCTCCATCGCCTGTTTCTTTAAACTGGCCCTAACTCGCGTACCCTCAGGTTTAGTTAAATAATATAACAACGATGAGGCCTGCTCTTGAGTAATCGACTGGGATTCACTCCATTGCTTAATAAAAGCATACAAGGTCGCGTCGCGGTTATCGGTTACGCCTTTAGGTTGCGGTATATCAAACGATTCCCCAGCTCTAAAGCGACGACACACCAATTCATAATGATATCGAAACAAACCAAATGTGGTGCGCTCTTCTTCGCTTTTAAGAGCAAACCACCCCGTTTCTCTACCCGCATGATATACCACTGGGTGGCTCCACGGCTTACCTACCGGGTCATGTGAAAAGCGACAAGCTTCTATATAGGCAGCACGTACGGAAGGTATACCATCTCCAGCACCGACTTCTTCTAAGATTTTTAAAAACTCTGAAACAGTCGGCATCCAAGCTAAAGTTTCTTTACAGCGGTCAACGGCGCGAACAAGCTGGCTTTCATCATAAGAAGTCAAACTCAATGCCCACTCTCGTTTGGCTATACGAATTTCATCTTGAGTTTCAAAGCAGCTCTTAAATTTGTGACCATAAATAGCCATAAACCGAGCAAAGATCATATTAACCATTGCTTTGGTTTCTAAGCTAATAACCTCCGGAGTTGCCGATGTTTGTGACTCGCTACCAATCGGTGTCTTTGATGTCCATGATGGCTGCGGTAACCCGTTTTCGGTTTTCTTTAGAATCTCTGCGGGTGTTTTCATTCGATTGACCTGAGAAAGATTGCTCTTTACGTTGTTCGCGTGACTCGCGGGTTTGCTTTTGAACCCACTCGCGTTTGACCCACGCGAGGAATTTTTGATCCCAATTACTTTCTTTACGCTCTTTGTCGATATAGTAAAGGATAAACTCATCTATACAGGTATCAACTACCTCGCGCGGTATTTGATGTCGCGGGAGCATAGAATAAAACAACTCAGAAGGAGTCCACCCTAAGTACATAGGATGAAGTTTTTGGTTTCGCTCTTCATGCTGCTCAAATAACTGTTGTAAACGGTCTTGCTGTGAATCATCTTTTTGACGTTTCCAGCCAATACTGCCGCCAAATACCGGAGCGGGCCCACGTTCACGGATATTAGCATTAGTACGCGACGGTAAAGGACGGCGAGGCATCGGTGGTGGTTGATCATACACAGGAAGCTCCGCCACACTCGGCACTGCAGCCGTAATCTTTGTATCTTTTAGGCGCTCCACAGAATCTAATTGACGAACACTAGCAACCGCTTCCATTCGCGCAGCCTTAGACTCAGCACTTTCAAAACGGGCTGATACGCCAGACTCGTCATGAGTCGTACCTACGGGTGTCTCCACCGCGTTGTTTATCGCATCGGCTATTCGCACTCGTCCATCGCTGGCAATGGCGATACTGATAGCCGTATTACGAACAATAACGGCCACTAACTCATTAACTCGATCGACATCCCAGAACTCTGTCATTTTCAGCCACTGCGTGTGCGACAAAGTTACTTCCCTTATTCCCTGTCCCTGCTTGCCAGCAACGATTGCCGCTGCAGGGCATGCCAGCATGTCTTCACACAAACCAAACAAAAGCGCAGCTTCAACACCTAACTTTCGCGCGAGTGAGGGATAAACAAGTAAGGGTTTTTCAGGCATTGTTACCGACATTTATGTACCACATAACGATAATACTCCCCCAGCGTTTCAAAAACGAAAGGGAGCATTTAATTTAACACTATTCATTTTCAGCAAAGGCTTCAAAGGCTCTTAACACATCACTACGACTGATTTGCCCCACCAATTTACCGTCTTTAACCACAGGTAAACGCCGACGGCCTTTATCAATAAATAAACGAGCGACATCAACGATATCCGCATCATAATTGATGGTTTCAACAGTTTTAGTCATACAATCAGCAACAGAGCCGCCGCATTCTTCTTCATGGTAGGTATGGGTGAGGATGGCCCGCAAGCAATCGACTTCTGACAAAAGGCCGACTAGCTCACCTTTTTTATTGACCACAGGAGCACCGGATATTTTATATCGCAATAAAGCACTAATGGCTTCGAACAACTCCGTTTCAGGTTTAAAGGTCACTAAACCGGTGGCCATGTAATCTTGGACACTGACTGATTTTAACATGATACCGCTCCTGCTTGTCATGGAGGCAACGTGAAAGTTTGTCTCCTTTCCTTATTAGTTTAGTTCAGCTTTGTCGACTGTCGCGCTAAATTGTTCACTTAGCGCGAGCCTAAATCCTCTTTTGCGCGCACTCTAGTTAAAGACAACCGTTTTGTTGCCATGCACTAGCACGCGATCTTCTAAGTGCCAACGCAAACCACGTGAAAGAACCGTTTTCTCCACATCACGCCCTAAACGTACCATTTCTTCTGGCAAGTCTCGATGGCTAATACGCGTTACGTCTTGATCAATAATAGGGCCAGCGTCTAAATCTTGCGTAACATAATGACAAGTGGCACCAATCAATTTGACACCGCGTTCATGCGCTTGATGGTATGGCTTAGCCCCTGCAAACGAAGGCAAGAAGCTATGATGAATATTAATAATTCGGAAAGGATAAATATCACATAGCGCAGGCGGTAAAATTTGCATATATCGTGCGAGCACAATGGCATCCGCCTTATACTCCTCGATCAGAGACTGCACCTTATCAAAATGCGGTTGCTTATTGTCTTTATCCACAGGCACGTGGTGATACGGAATATCATGCCATTCCACCATGCTGCGCAGATCATCATGATTAGAGATAACACAAGGAATCTCACAAAATAACTCTTTTGATGAATAGCGATACAACAAATCAGCCAAACAATGAGACTCTTTACTCGCCATCAAGATAACGCGTTTAGGCTTAGAAGAATCAGCCATGTTCCATGTCATATTGAACGATTGAGCGATAGGCGTAAAAGCCTCTCTTAACTCATCCAACGAAAAAGGCAGAGTTACTGCTCCAATCTCCACGCGCATGAAAAACCAGCCAGTTGTAGGATCTGAGTGCTGATTGGCATCGGATATAGAGCCACCATGGCTAGAAATAAAGTTACTTACCATTGCCACAATGCCAACGCGATCGGGACAGGCTAAAACAAGTCGGTAACGACGCTCCATGATGTACTAATTTCCTAAGATCAAATAAGGGTTAAACAAACATACGAACAATGTGAGCCATCATATCAGTTCGCCTTAGGTTGGGCATCCATTGATAAAGGCAGGAAGGTGTTTATGATACAAAATTGCGCAACATTGCTCACAGGCCACAGCATGAAACCAACAACACCGTCGCTGTTTGATCAGCAAAATACAATAGCAGAGCCTCAGCACATACAACACAAACAGGCTGACCTTTTACTCTACCCACACTTCCTCGCCCCAGCACAGGCTGATCACTATTTAAACCAACTGTTACACGATACCCCTTGGCAGCAAGATGAAATCCGTGTTTTTGGTAAAACGCACAAAATCCCCCGCCTCCAACACTTTCAGGGTGACGCTGGTATCCGGTATCAGTATTCAGATCTTATTCTCAACTCCCAACCTTGGCACCCACAGGTTAATGCTATAAAAGCACTTATTTATGAGCTAACCAATTATCGATTTAACTCTGTTTTGCTCAACCAATACCGTCATGGTAATGACAAAATGGGTTGGCATAGTGACGATGAACCCGAGCTAGGGCCCAACCCGGTCATTGCTTCTGTTACATTAGGAACTGCACGTAAGTTTGTGCTAAAACATAAATACGATACTGACATAGCAAAGGTAGAACTCGTATTGCCTCATGGCTCTTTATTGATCATGCAAGGAACCACACAGCACTTTTGGCAACACGCTGTTCCCGCTAGCCGACGTATATTTACACCTCGAATCAATTTAACATTTCGTAGTGTTATCAATTAGCAGTAAAACCGAGGAAGAACATGAACTCCACTATTGATTTGCTCAAATCTCATCGCTCTATTCGTGTATTTAAAGACCAGCCTATCGCTCAAGAGACTATTAATGAGCTCGTAGAAGCAGGACAAGCGGCAGCCACTTCAAGCTTTATTCAAGCGTGCACAGTCATTCAGGTAAATGACCCAGAAAAACGCCAGCAATTAGCCACAATGGCAGGCGGACAAAGCTACGTTGAAACAGCACCGACCTTCCTCGTTTTTTGTGCTGATATGAAACGCCATCAACTGGCTTGCGAGATGAATGACGCACAAATGCAAAGTGGCTTCACAGAGCAATTCATTACTGCAACCGTTGATTGCGGGCTCTTTGCCCAAAACGTGGCCATAGCAGCAGAGTCCCTCGATTTGGGCATCGTTTATATTGGCGGGCTACGAAATAAGATTGCAGATGTCAGCAAGCTTCTTGATTTACCTGACTTAGTTTACCCCGTGTTCGGCATGTGCATCGGTGTTCCTGATCAGAACCCTGAGGTTAAACCTCGTTTACCATTGTCTGTGGTACTCAAGCAGGATAGTTATGACGATACTAAAGATCGCGAACGTTTGGCCGATTACGATAGTCATGTAAAAACGTATTACCAAAGCCGCGGTAGCAACTTGAAAGAAACGGGCTGGACGGACCAAATATCGGGCATGCTTGTAAAAGAGGCTCGTCCGCACATGTTACCGTTCTTACAAGAGCGTGGTTTTATAAAGCGTTGATTTAACAATCATAACTAATACATGAGTTATTCATTTTATTAGTCATTTGCGAGAAATGTACGCACTCATGGAAGCGGTATCGGATCTATCAAGTGAAAAAAACAGTCTAGTCTCGGTTACGGGCCAACCGCCCGTAAACAACGAGCAACCGGGCACCCAAGACCTCAATCGCTTACTGCAATTGCAGCGCGACCTTTTGAGCCGTATAGCGCTGCTCGAACCACTTGAAACCATTCTAAACAGCTTATGCAGCGAAGTAGAAAAGCTGATACCCGAGTCACATGTTTTTGTTATGAAAAGCCATGCAGACCAGTCCATGACTCTACTCTGCGCGCCAACGATTAAACCTCAATACCATATCCACCTACGTAACCAACGTGTGGACCCTAATGCACCTCCTTGGGGACGTGCGGTTTTTGTAAAAGCGCCTGAATTTGAATCACATACTTCCTCGAACCGCCCCAAAAAGGCTGGCTACTCCCTTTTTGAACGTTTAAAAGCACAAAGTTGCTGGTCTTATCCTTTATACGAATCGGCGGACCAAGTGTCAGGAAGCTTCACTATTTTGCGGACTCCGCTAGGCTTTCCCTCCCCACTAGAAGCACGGATCCATGAAAGCGCTGCGCATATAGCTAGCATTGCCTTATCTAAACATCAGCACACTCAATTTTTACAAGCCTCAGAAAGTCGTTTCTCCAACATTGTCTCATCCATACCGGGCGTCGTCATGCAAACGGAGTTTGATGAGGAACGTAGGCCTTATTTCTCATACGTCAGTGATGGTATCAAGCCGTTGTTTGGAATTAGCGCACAGGAAGCGATGAATCAATTCGATCTCGTTTGGGATCATCTCCACCATGATGCACAGTCCACACTGAGAGCTTATCGGCGAGCGACGCACGCAAAAAACAAGTTATGGACAGCTGAATGCCGCCTCACCGATGTACAGGGCAATCAAAAATGGATCTACATAGCCTCCACACCGGAGTGGAGCGAAAATCGTTCACTGGTTAAAATCAACAGCATCCTGCTAGATGTCACTCAGGAGAAAGAAACACAAGCCCAGTTAGAGCTAGCCGGTATTGCTTTTGCTTCTACCAGTGAAGGCATAATGGTAACGGATAACAAAAATCGCATTGTAAATATAAACCGTGCTTACTGTGAGATGACCGGCTTTAAAGCGCACGAGCTATTGGGCCGTTCGCCCTCTGTTTTTAGTACTGGCGCGTGCGACCGGCGAAAATTTAATACCATTTTTGAGACCTTACTCAGTGACGGCTATTGGCAGGGCGAAGTTTGGGGGCGGCGCCGCACAGGCGAGCATTACCCTCAATGGCTGAACATCACAGTGGTTTACAATGAACACGGCGTCATTACCCACTTTGTGAGCGTGGCTGCCGACCTTTCAAATGTAAAAGAGTCTGAAGCCCGCCTGCGTTATATGTCTCAGCACGATACATTGACGGACTTGCCCAACAGAGACCTGTTTAAAAAGCTACTTGATCACGCGATTAGTGAAGCCGGTAATTCTCAGCGTATTGCGGTCTTGATGATCGATTTAGATCGCTTTAAATACATCAACGATACCTTTGGACATCAAGAAGGTGACCAGCTTTTAATTCAGGTATCCCGACGCGTACGCAAAGCGCTAGGCGATAAAGGGTTACTAGCACGGGTGGGTGGAGATGAATTCACCATTATGATCAGCCCCTGTAGCCATCAAGGCGAAGCAGAAAGAATCGCTTCAACGGTTATCTCTACGCTCGAACAACCCTTCCGGCTCAAAGACCATCAGATCTATGCCAACGCCAGTATAGGTATGGCGCTATATCCCGATCATGGCTTTGATAGCACTACACTAATAAAAAATGCTGATACCGCTGTTCACAAAGCCAAAGAAAGCGGGCGTAACAAATACGCGTGCTACCGCAAAGAGCACTCGCAATTTTTCGAACAGTGGATGCGTTTAGAACCCGATCTACGCCAAGCATTATCTCAAGATCAGTTCCGTGTGTTTTATCAACCTCAAATTGATGCAATGACAGGCCAGCTCTCGGGTGTTGAAGCCTTATTAAGGTGGGAGCATCCAACCCAAGGGCTTATGTCCCCAGGCGAGTTCTTACCTATCATCGAAGAACTTGGTCTAATGGTAAAGGTCGGTAGTTGGGTGATCGAACAAGCCTGCGCACAAGCCGCTAAATGGCGAAAAGCCGGCTTTCCGTATTTTAAAGTGGCCGTTAATATTGCCGGACAACAAATACTCACCAAAGGCTTGGTAGATTGGGTGAGCCAAATGCTGACAAAATACGACATTAGCCCCGCTCAATTAGAGCTAGAGATTGTCGAAAACATTGTGGTCAAACATGCTGATGAAGTAACGCCAGTTCTAAATGCACTTAAAGATATGGGGATTAGCTTAGCCCTTGATGACTTTGGCACAGGCTATTCATCGCTCAGTTATTTAAAGATGCTACCTATTCAAAAGGTTAAGATAGACCAGTCTTTAGTCAGAGACATCCCTACGGATTCAAACGATGAAGCTATAGCGCGTGCCGTAATTGCATTAGGACACAGCCTTAATTTATGTGTATGCGCAGAAGGCGTGGAATCAAAAGAGCATCAGATTTTTCTAAGGCGTGAAGGTTGCGACCAACTGCAAGGCTACCTTATCAGCCGCCCTGTGCCTGCTGAAGCTCTTAATTCCTGGATGCTTCAACAAGCTCACTTGCTTAATAACAATGTTGGATCATCACCTTAAATCAACTAGCAAGGCTGGCTTCTAAGGAGGCTACCCAATCAGCGACAGCCTCTTCTGGGTCGGGCGTTTCTATTGCATCAATAACTAGCATAGGCAAGACAGGCTTAGCGCCTAAAGAATGTAACAAATTCTTAAATAAGTACCCTGCCCCTGCAAACTCCTCATACGAGCTATCACCTAAGGCAATTAACCCGTACTTTATATGATCTAACCTTGGCTTTTGATCAAAGACATCTTCATACAAAGGCAGCAAATTATCAGGAATATCTCCTTCGCCAATTGTGGCAGTGCATACCACTACAATATCTGCATCACTCAGAATCAAATCGTCAGCTTCAGGACTATCATTAACCGTTGCGCTGTGGCCACTTTTAACTAATAGATCGGCGGCATCTTCTGCTGCTTGCTGTGCATTACCGTATGTAGAACCCACTAAAAATAAAACTGATGCCATAACGAACCTTATACCGAACTCTCAATGTGAAACGCATACTATAGCGAAAACTTTTAGATATAAACGATTGAATCAATTAACGCTCTGAAAATCTTATTTTTTGCTGACGAATCAACGCTCAAGGTCTACACTAACACTAGACATGTTTAAAAGGAGTTTTCAGATGGGTAAAGAAAGCCTTTCCAAGCTTTTGAATACGTGGGAGACCAACGCTTCAAAAGCCAATGACCTAACAGAGACATCAATCTCGCTGTTTAAATCCGATCTCATCCGCATTACCGCTCTCTCGCAAATTTATAAACTCCCCGAGCACGAAGTCATCGCCTCCCTCCTTCATGAAGCACTGAACGAATTAGAAGCAACTATGCCCTATATCGAAGGTGACAAAGTTATTCGAGTAGAAGACGGTGAAGAAATCTACGAAGATGTTGGCCCTATGCCAAAGTATTTAGCCGCACAAAAAAACATACTCAATAAAGCGGGATAAACAACCATAGGCTACCGAGGTTTTTTAGCGATCACCTCGGCCTGACCTAACACCAAACTAACGCACACCAAAAATGTTACTTTATAACATTTCATTACTGTAATACACTTCTCCTTACTTTTCCTGGCTATCGGCCAGCGTTATCACTGTTCCGAAAGCTATAATAATTAGGACACACGTGCTTGTTTAAGCCAGCATCTGAGTTATCTATTTTAAAGAGCCATCATGCAATCGAGTGAATTACAGCAAAACACCCCGCTTATTCCGACCCACATCATTACCGGCTTTCTGGGCACGGGCAAAACTACAGCCATCAACCACCTGATAAGCCAAAAGCCTGCCCACGAAAAGTGGGCTGTCATCATTAATGAATTTGGACAAATAGGGGTGGACCAAACAGCTATCCCAACACAAGATGATATCCACATAAAAGAAATTGCCGGCGGTTGTGTGTGCTGTGCATTAGGGCCAGCCTTAACAATTAACCTAGCCATGCTCATCCGAAGAATACAACCTGACCGTATTCTTATAGAGCCAACAGGGTTGGGACACCCCTCGGGTCTCATTGATATCATTCAGGGAGAGTCCTTTTGCTCGGTTCTATCTCTGCATAGTGTCATTTGTTTACTCGACCCACGAGCAATGGATGATCCAAGAACCACTAGCCATGAGACCTTCATAGACCAACTCAACCTGGCTGATTATATTGTGCTCAACAAAACCGATGTAGCCAGTGACACCCTGTTAGACCAAGCACTCAAGCTGGCGGAGAACATGTACCCCCCAAAGCAAGCCATTTTGAAAATGGCATACGGTAAGGTACCTATCGAAGTATTAAATACACAGCATATCGACGAATTCAGCGCTAGTTTCCCATTAAGTCACGAAGCGGAACACACTCGTAGCTTACTGGTTACGCCTCCTTTGCAGCCCTTGATGCTGACGGAGCCAGCTAAACCGATTATGAAGACGGGTTTCTCAAATGATATCTATAGCTGCGGTTGGGTGTTTCACCGCGATGACATATTTGATTACGAGGCGTTACTAACGTTAATTAATTCAATTAGCCCAGTACTCAGATTGAAGGGTGTCTTCAGGACATCTAAGGATAGAGTCTTCTTTAATAACGTTTCTGGCGAGCTTTCCATAACTCCCATTGCTTGGCGGCGAGACTCTCGCATGGAAATACTTTCGCAAACAAAACTAGACTGGGCTTACATTGAAGAGCAACTTTTAAGATCGCTGGCAGACAAGAGTCACAACGAATAAGACTTACACCTAGATATCAAAAGCTTGTTATACTTGTGTTTTGTAGACTTTCTTAATAGACAATCAGCAATTAGTTTGGAATACAATGTCGCACATTAAGCACGCTAAAATATTAGGCATTTCTATCGCACTCGCATTAGGCATTTCGGCAGCTTCACCGTCGGCTTACGCTCAGGATGATGAGTATTGGACCTATGAAATGCAACAAGGCGACAATGTATGGACCATTGCCCATGAGCTGCTAACTGATTGGAGAAAATGGCAAGAGATTACTGAGCTTAACAACGTCAGCAACGATCGTATCATGGCAGCGGGTACTCTGCTTCAGATTCCAAGAGACTTCATTCAAGAGCGCCCTGCCGCAGTCCAGCTCGTAGAAGTTTCAGGCCCTGTTTCACTCATCAGCCAAACAGGAGCCACTAAAGAAATAGACGATGCCATTGTGCTAGCCGGAGACGTCATTACCACCGGCGAAAACGGTAGCGTCCTCATTAAATTTGAGGATCAAACCGAAATACTCATCACCCCTAATAGTGAATTAGTGATTGATGAAGCCCAAGTTATTGGCAGCGATAACAACTTTACAGACATTAACGTTAAGCTCAACAAAGGTGAGGCAGAGATCCACGCCAACCCGAACAAGCAATCCGGCTCTCGTTTTATTATCCAGACACCCACCGCATTCGCAACAACTCGCGGCACGGTATATCGTGTAAGAGCCAATGACGACAGTACGGCTGCCGAAGTAACCCAAGGTAAAATTGATGTTACAAACGCCTTAGGTAACACCCGTGTCCCAAAACGCTTTGGAACATTAGCCTACAAAAATGAAGCTCCTCGCAAGCCGGTTAAATTATTATCCGAGCCAGACCTAGAAGCGCCAGATGATATCCGCTACCTGCCTGCACGCGTATCTTGGCAGACACTGAATAAAGCCGTTAATTACAGAGCTCAGATATCAGATCAAGCCGATTTTTCGCGTATCGTGCTGGATACTCAAAGCCCAGTCGCTAAATTAAATATCCCTGTAGAACTGCCCGACGGACAATACTGGCTACGTGTTCGAGGTATCGATAATAATGACCTACAGGGTTTAAGTACCGTGAAGCCTTTCACGATCGATGCCCGACCCTTCCCTCCAGTTATTCAAGCGCCTTTATCGACAGATCAAGTCTATGCCGGTGAAGTTAACTTTAATTGGACACAACCTGAAAATGTCGTTAAGTATCATTTTGAAATCGCAACAGATGAGCAATTTACTTCGCCCGTTGCTATTTTTGAACCAACCACAGAACACACGCAAACCCTTACCCTAGAGCAACCAGGTCAATATTTTTGGCGAGTGACCAGTGAAGACAACCAAGGCAAGGTTGGCCCTAAAGGACATACGTACCCACTTACAGTAAAACCTGTACCGGCAACACCCGAATTAGAAGCGCCAGTAACAAGCGAAGACACACTAGGCTTTGGCTGGCAACCGGATGATATAACCGTGAGTTACCAAGTACAGCTGTCTAACGATCCTTCCTTTGAAGAAGTTCTGCAAGATGTTACAGTGCCAGAATCAAGTGCTGTGTTACAGAAACCAGAAATGGGCACTTACTATTTCAGAGTGCGGGGTTTTGACAGTGATAATTTTGCCGGCGGCTGGTCTGCCACGCAACAAATAGAAGTACCACTCGACTCTTACCTACCCGCTATTATTTGGACGGCCTTTACTGTGATTTTATTTTTGTAAGCTTATGGATTTGCTTAAACACAAGGATGCGGGATTTCTGCTATGCCTAATACTCGTGTTAGGCACAGCACTAACGCCTTTACAAGCCGTAATCGATAATACATTGTTTGACCGAGTTACTATCAGCCGTGATAGCTACGACTCTCCTGACCCCATTCTTATTGATATTGATGACAAGAGCCTAGAAGCATTAGGCCGTTGGCCGTGGCCAAGACACTTACATGCCGAAATGATCGATCTTCTAAACCAAGCGGGGGCTCAGGTAATCGGTTACAACATCGCATTTGTTGACCCTGATATAGAAGAGCCGCTCAACGATCTGCGCTTACGAGAAGCCATCAGCAAAAGCGCGAACATCGTGCTCCCAGTATTTGGCGAAAGCGGTACAACAGTCTACCCGTTTCGTAATCCACAGATACCCAATGGTAGCCAACTAGGGCATGTAGAGGTTGATGTCGATAGCGACGGGCGGGTGCGCCGTACATTTCTTAAAGCTGGGATTGATGAACCTAACTGGCCAGCATTTGGGCTTGCTATGTTAGATAACACAACTGTACTAAATACGTTTTTTCCCGGTACACGAGCACCTCATCATCGAATGGGGGTTAACCGCAAATGGAGTCGTGATAGAGAAGTACTGATTCCAAGACCCCCGCAAGCGGTAAGCTTCCAGCGCTTTAGTTTCATTGATGTATTAGAAAAAGGCATACCGAGCAATATCTTTAATGGGCGGCCTGTATTTGTTGGCATTCAAGCTGCTGGCCTTGAAGCCCGCTTTCTTCTTGCAGGCGACTCTAACCTAAACATGGTTTCCGGTACTGTTCTGCATGCCAATTTATATCAAGCACTTGTTCAACATGCGGTACTCACCCCCATATTGCCTATTTGGGGTTTGTGCTATGCCATCATATTAACCGCGCTTTTGTACGCCACATTTATCTTGCTTGAAAAAAGCATTGTTATACGTTCGCTATCGGCCGTTTTGTCTGTGATATTTTTGGCCCTCCCTCCGCTGGCCGTTTATCTGGGCTACTGGCTGCCTATTGGAGCATCATTAGTGGGCGCCATTGTCGTGGTTGGGTTTATTATTTTAAAAGCCATGTATGCTCACAATAACAAAACAAGAACAGATCAAATAACCTCATTGTCTAGTAAGCGAATGTTTGACGAAACGCTGTCTCTTGAATGGGAGCAAGCGATACGCAAAAAAACGCCCCTATCGGTTATCCTTATTGAAATAGATCAGTTTAAGCGGTTCTCTGAGACCTTTGGGCCTGAGCGTGCCAACTGGGTGCAAGCACGGGTTGGGCACATACTTCAAAACCACCAAAGACGCAGCCGCGATCTGGTCGCACGTACAGGTTCTGCTCAATTTGCCGTTGTTTTACCAATAACTCCTAATGCGATTGCTTACTCATTAGCTGAAAAAATGCGTAGCGACGTGGAGTCATTGCAAATAGAGCACGTTAAAGCACATCAAGTGATCACGATATCCACAAGCATAATTACTACTTCAACTTCTGAATCTCTTGAATTACAAGATTGGATAAAACTGGGGTATCAGCAGTTAAATACTGCCATGGCAAATAATGGAAACTACTCGGCTAATTGCGCACCTTCTTCAAGCTCAGCTAACGCCAGTGCATAATAGATAGATACCATTAAGAGATAGCGTGCTACTCCATTATTGGAGCATAAAAAAAGCGGCCTAGGCCGCTTTTTTCAATGGTGACTCAACAAGTTAACCCACTTGTTTTGCTATAATATCTTTCCATTTGGCTGGCCCTGTGGTGTGAACAGACTCTCCGTTCACATCAACCGCAACGGTCACTGGCATATCTTTCACTTCAAATTCATAAATTGCTTCCATGCCCATTTCAGGGAAAGCAACTACTTTTGAACCAACAATAGCCTTGGAAACAAGGTACGCTGCACCACCTACTGCCATTAAGTAGACTGCTTTGTAGTCCTTAATAGCATCAATAGCAACCTGTCCACGCTCAGACTTACCAATCATACCTAGCAGACCTGTTGTATCCAAAATCTGACGGGTGAACTTATCCATACGTGTGGACGTAGTCGGGCCTGCAGGACCAACAATTTCATCCCCTACAGGATCAACCGGCCCTACGTAATAAATGAAACGACCTTTTAAATCGACCGGCAATTCTTCACCATTATTGAGCATCTCGATCATACGCTTATGCGCAGCATCACGACCTGTTAGCATCTTACCGCTCAATAATACCGTCTCACCTACTTTCCAATCTTGCACTTCTTCAGGCGTAATGGTGTCGAGATTAACACGGCGTGTATTCGCCCCTACCTCAAAGGTGATTTCCGGCCAATCATCTAAACTTGGAGGAGTCAGGATTGCTGGGCCATCACCTTTCAATGTGAAATGCGCATGACGTGTTGCAGCGCAATTTGGAATCATACACACAGGCAACGAAGCCGCATGGGTTGGATAATCCATGATTTTCACATCAAGCACTGTGGTTAAACCACCTAAGCCTTGAGCACCTATACCCAGAGCATTAACCGCATCCATAATTTCTAAACGCAGCTCTTCAACACGATTTTGCGGGCCTCGCTCGCGCAGTTCATGAATATCAATAGGCTCCATTAAAGACTCTTTTGCCAGCACGGCCGCTTTTTCTGCCGTACCGCCAATACCTAAACCAAGCATACCAGGAGGGCACCACCCCGCTCCCATGGTTGGAACGGTTTTAACCACCCAATCAACGATACTGTCAGACGGGTTTAACATGACCATTTTTGACTTGTTCTCGGAACCGCCGCCTTTGGCCGCCACGTGAACTTCAACTTCGCCACCTTCAACAATCTCATAATGGATGACGGCTGGTGTGTTATCTTTGGTATTCTGACGCTTGCCTGCAGGATCCGCCAAGATCGACGCACGCAACACATTATCTGGGTGATTATAGGCTCGGCGCACACCCTCATTGACCATGTCCGTGACGTTCATTTTAGCGTCCCACTGAACATCCATCCCGACCTTTAAGAATACGGTTACAATGCCAGTGTCTTGGCAAATAGGTCGATGTCCTTCGGCTGACATACGCGAGTTGATAAGGATTTGAGCCATGGCATCTTTCGCCGCTGGATTTTGCTCCTTTTGGTAGGCTTCATGAACACCTTTTACGAAGTCTACCGGATGGTAATAGGAGATAAATTGCAGTGCATCAGCAATGCTGCTAATGAAATCATCTTGGCGAATAACGCTCATTGAGGCTCTCCACTTAACTGTATTAAGTCACAGGTTGATTAAGGTTCTACATCAAAGATTAGGACTCTAGGGTGGTCCAATTGCAGCGATTATACACCAAAATTCCGCACCCGCGGCATGTGTCGTTAGTCGAAAATCGCTTAATAGATTACTCAAACAGATATACGTCTACGCTACATTAATTTTGATGCCTTGCGGGGCAACAACTGGTTTAACTTTACTCACACACATTTATCTTTTACGTATTAGTTAAAGTACAAACTTCCCTACCCATTACAGAGCTAAGCTAAAGCGGGTGAAAAGATGCATAAAAGTCCGCTATTATGTTATCAAGGCATCCAGGGTCATTAAGATGTAATAAAGCCAATAAAACATAAACTTGTTCACGAAATATCGAACCAAACCCGGGAACCTCCCGCTTTTTATCAGTACAGGAAGTACTTATCGTGCATAACATAAGAGCCATTAATATTTATCATTCTATGGCTAGTCACCGGAATATGACTCACTATGGTTAATGAGCCTCAAATTACATTTTTTTCGGGTGGTTCAGCTCTTAAAGATACAAGCCGTACACTTAAAAAATACACTCGTCGTTCGGTGCATATTGTGACCCCGTTTGATTCAGGTGGAAGCTCTGCCACGCTACGAGATGCCTTTAACATGCCAGCAATTGGCGACCTTCGCAGTCGATTATTAGCCTTAGCGGACGAAAGCCAGCCTGGTAACTACGCCACTTACAAACTGTTAAATTACCGCCTACCTAAAACGCAAGCCAGATCAGCTTCAGCGCGCGAATTAGAAAGTGTTATTACGGGTACTCATTCTTTAAACAGGGGTGTTCCGAAGGCGTGGCAAGAAGTTATATGCCGAGATATAGCCCGCTTTAAAGCTGACATGCCTGTTGATTTTGATCTACGAGGAGCCAGCTTAGGCAATTTAATGATTGCAGGCGGCTATCTAGAAAACCAATGCCAGTTAGATCCCGTGATAAAGCGGTTTTGCCGATTAGTAAATGTGCAAGGCTACGTCAACACGGGCTGCGATACCCCGTTACACCTTGCTGCCCACCTTACTAACGGTGATTACGTCGTAGGCCAGCATCGAATAACCGGTAAAGAACTTCCAGCACTTAAGCACTCTATTAACAGCCTATTTCTTTGTCACGTTGATGAAGATATGAAGAATGGAATAGTCGAAAGAGTCAATTGCCGAGCCAAAACGGATGTGCTGCGCAAAGTCAGCACCAGTGATCTAATTTGTTATGCACCTGGAAGTTTTTACAGCAGCCTAGTGGCTAACTTACTTCCTCAAGGAATGATTGAGCAAATTAGCCATGTCCAATGCCCTAAGGTCTTTGTTCCTTCTCTTGGAATAGATCCCGAAGTTCCTCACATGTCATTGTACGATCGAGTATTGCTACTAATCCGATATTTAGCTCGCGAAGATTCACCTGTTACTGATGTACTGAGTACCGTCTTATTCGATCCTCAATACACACCACTAACGGCATTAGAAGAAGAGCAATTAAAGAAACTAGGCTTATCCTTAACAAAAGAAAGCCTAGTCGATCCTGCAAGCTCATTGGCACAACCACACTACTGCCCGACTAAGCTATCCACTACCCTCGTTGATATGGCCAGCTAGGCTGGCCGCTCTTATCAAGTGCGGCTCGGTAAGTCCCGCATCAATAACGCATAATCCATATCAACGTCTAGACTCATTGGAATTTGAACAACATGCCCAGAACCGGGCGCGCGGTCAGTTGATTTTCCTTTTTTGTTCAGCATTTCTGCAAGCGTAAACTTATGATTACCGTGCGGAGTCATTAATTCTAACGTATCGCCTAGCTGGAATTGGTTTTTCACATCCACTTCCATCATGCCAGTTTGAGTATTTCGCCCTAAAATTTCACCAACAAACTGCTGTTGGACACCGACCGAATTACCATTTTGATAATTTTGATACTCATCATGCACATGGCGGCGATAAAAACCTTCCGTATAACCACGGCTAGCTAAGTTTTCAAGCTCATCCATCAATGACATATCAAACGGATTACCAGCCACCGCATCATCAATCGCTTTGCGATAGCTTTGCGCTGTTCGCGCAACGTAATAATGTGATTTAGTTCGGCCTTCAATTTTTAACGAATCGACACCCATTTCGGCTAAGCGATGTACATGTTGAATAGCGCGCAGGTCTTTAGAGTTCATTATGTAGGTGCCGTGCTCATCTTCAAAAGCAGGCATGTATTCGCCGGGGCGCGTTTCTTCTTGTAACAAAAAGATTTTGTCAGTCGGTTTGCCTTGCCCTAAATCGGGCTGGTCTTGAGCCATCGCGTCGACTGGATCGAAAGTTTGTACAGGAACAACATCTCCTGAGTCATCGACTTTGGCTTCATGTGCATCGTATTTCCAGCGGCATGTATTAGTACAAGTGCCTTGATTTGGGTCTCGCTTATTAATATAGCCCGACAATAAACAACGACCTGAGTAGGCTATACATAAGGCGCCATGTACAAATACTTCAATTTCCATTTCGGGGCAGCGCTGACGAATTTCAGCCACTTCATCCAATGACAACTCCCGCGAAAGAATAACGCGTTCAACCCCAGCTTGGTGCCAAAACTTAACGGCCGCCCAGTTCATCGTGTTTGCTTGAACCGATAAATGAATCGGCATGTCAGGGAAGTTTTCTTTAACCAACATGATCAAACCAGGATCGGACATAATGATCGCATCAGGCCCCATCGCAATAATAGGCCGCAAATCATCGATATAAGTCGTTAACTTGCTGTTGTGAGGCAAGATGTTACTGGCTAAAAAAAACTTTTTTCCTAGCTGGTGTGCTATCTGGATCCCTTCACCCAAGTTATCCATATTAAAGTCATTATTACGCACACGCAGGCTATAACGTGGCTGGCCGGCATAGACAGCATCGGCACCATAAGCAAATGCATACTTCATATTTTTTAACGTGCCGGCGGGCGAAAGTAACTCTGGGCTAATCATGGGTGGACTCAATACAAGTTAGGGTTCGTTAGGTGTAATAGATCGAGATATTCAGGACAGGTCCTGCAGATCTACTTCAAACAGAGGAGTATATACGGAACCGTGCTCTCCTTGCTTGCTCTGGAACAATACAACTGAATCCGCCAAGCTGTACAAATCGAGTGACGGCCAAGATTCAGGGGGTTGGAATTTATTCTTTCGAGGCAATTTCCCTAAAGTAATATGCGGCCTAAAATCTGCCGGATCACTTTTCACGCCAGCCGCTTCAACCACAGAGGCCACTTTCTTTTGGAAATTTTCAAGATGCTCGTTTTCAGGCGGCAACGCTGCAATTAAGGACAGTTCGGGATTGATTGGATAGTACTCTATGCGATCCAAGCAAATTTGAAAGGACGTTTCACTGCATAAGTGTTCTTTAGCCAGCGCCTCTAACTGATCTACGGTGTCCAGCGCTGTGTCACCAATAAAACAAAGGGTCAAATGATAGTGATCGGAATCAACCCAATCAACTTCTAGGTTTCTATCATTTGCGCATAAATCATCAGCTTGGTCAGCTAACTGTCGCACAACGGGCTCTGCTAATCGCAAAGCAAAAAATGTTCGAATCCTCATGGGTTCGTTTTGTGTACCTATTCAGTTCAAACAAGTCATTTTGCACATCAGCTGGACCAAGCGCAATGCTTTTATGGTGACAAAGATCAGTCTATTAACGCCCTACCTTGAGAGACAGAGCATTTAGTTGCTGGCGAATATTTAACAACTCGCTATTTACTTGACGACGCGTTCCATCAATAGCCGCTATCGCCTGCTCGTTAGTTGCCACGCGACGAGTTAACCGGGTGTCCGTTACACTACCAGCAACTTTAGCTAACTGTTTTGTGTAGCTATCAAGGCTAGCTACACGCTTATCCAAAGCAGCCAATTTGGCTTGCTGCTGGTTAGCTCGATCTACACTGGTTTCATCAAATATAGCTAATTGCGTTTGTAGCTGTAATGAAAGCTGATCTAAGCTATCCAGACGCTGTGCTAATGCTTGAATGGCCTGATTAGCAGTATCGGTCGAGGACTGCTGGGAGCTTTCAAGCTCAGTTAACGATTGCTGCTGATCAGAATTCGCTTTCAGGATTAAGGCTTGCTCTTTTGCTACCTCAGACAGCTGCTCTTTCATCTGAGCTATTTGGTTAACAGATTCTACTACCGTTTCACTGGACGCGAGCAATACCCCTATACGTTCCTGATCAGTTGTTTGCTGATCCAACATACGATTTATTTGCTCTGAACGATCGGTTGCTTGCTCCGCCAACGCCTGAGTGGTTTGTTCTAATTGGATAATAGATGCTTCTAACTGTGTGTTTTGATCGACTGTGGCCAACTGTTGTGCCGTTAGTTGATCTAAGGCCTGCTGCAAACCTTCAACTTGCTGCTGCAACGTTTCCCCAGACTGCGACGCCGACTCACTGGTTTGCTGCAAGCGCTCCTCTAAAGCAGACACCTGCTGTTGAGCTTCACTTAATAACGCACGCTGCTCCATTAAGGTAGATTGCATTCCAAATGCAAGATAACCCAATACTCCACAGCCTGCCGTTAGCAACACTAAAATAAGCGTAGTAACCCAGCTATCGCCTTGGCGGTTGGTTGCTTTTACAGACGAGCTAGCCGTGCTTTTTTTACTCCCTGCGGAAGCCGCCGAAGATTTATTGGACTCTTTTAGCTCATCTGGATCTGCAGGCCCCATTAGAGGGACATTTATTTCTTCGTTATCACGACTCATTCAGCTTTAACCCTACCTGAACACTAAAACTCGTCTCACGTTACCAGTTTTATGAGTAAGACTAAAGCGGCTCAAATAGACTATTAAGCATCGCTTAGATGTTGATTGTATTCATAAGATTAATTTGCATCCAATAAAGCAAATGCCTCCCGCGTGAGGTTCCGCGCTCCGGTTGCTGTAACAAGAATATTATCCTCAATACGAACCCCTCCCCAAGGCTTAAGCTGATCCACAAGGTCCCAATTAACAAACGAGCCAGCGGCAACTGTGCGCAGTTTCTCTAATAGCGACGGAATAAAATATAAACCCGGCTCAACAGTCAGAACCATACCTTCTTCCAGCACACGCGTTAAACGCAAAAAAGGATGGGAGGCAGGCGGCGCTTTAACTGTGCCTTGGCTGTCTTGTTGAAAACCAGCCACATCATGCGTTTGAATGCCTAAAAAGTGCCCTAAACCATGCGGAAAAAACGTTCGAGTAATCACTTCTTTTACTTCATCAGAGGGCGGGCACTGCGCCAGTAATTTTGTTGATAACAACACATCCACTAAATACTGATGGGCTAGACGATGCAATTCAATATAATCCAACCCTGGCTTAATCTGTTCGATAACACTCAGTTGTAATCGATCTACGGCTTTAACGATAGCGGCAAATACAGTAGCGATGGCTTGCTCTGCTTGAGGCATATCAACAGCGGAAGCTGACCAGGTGCGCGTGATATCCGCAGCATATCCAAGATAGCTCGCTCCCCCATCCAGCAGTAGCGTGCGAGCAACAGGCAATGGAGAGCGGCTTTTATGCTGATAGTGCAAGGTCGCCGCATTTTCATTTAATGCCATAATAACGTTGTAGGGTAGCTCGTGATCTAAATGTCCTGTGGCTTGCAAATATCGATTATGTAATGCACGTTCGGTAAGGCTGCTTTCATTGCTTTGAACGATACTTTTCTGAAAAAGCGCTTTGGCCGCTGCGTGACCTTTTACAGCGCAACAATTCGCCCGAAAAATACACTCTATTTCCCATGATGTTTTAATCGCCCGATCAAAATGCAGCGTATTAAGTAAAGCGTCAGGATTACATTCAAACTTGTTTGAAAAGTTATGCAGCGGCTCCTCTGCAACTACGGCATAGCGCTGGTTTTCCTGTGTCATCAGTGCAGGTGCTGGGTCCGTAATTAGGCTTATATCAAACAATCCAGCCCACTCATCAACAGGTAATGGCGTGCTTTGATACCAAAAATCATTAGGAGCATAGATGTAAAGAGCCGGTTTTTTACCTTTTTGTATCAATAACCAACAATCGGCAGACTCATGTAAAAAAGGCACCCAACGAACAAAATGAGGGTTGGCTCTAAAGGCATAATGCGTGTCATCTAAAAAATGTTTTTTTGTGTGGCCCGAGCCAATGAGTAAAGCATCAAAATCATGTTGACTTAGCGCTTGCTCCACCTGCTGCTGCAAACTTGATATGTGAGTTTCAAAAAGAGAGAAAGCTATCATTACGCCAACAACCTAACTAAAAAATAAAATGAATCCAATTACACACCCACTTGCATCCCATCGTTTGCTAAACCTGACCAAAAAACATCGAGTTGGCTGCGATGGTTATCGCGTAAGCGGTAAAGGCGAATTTGCAAAGGAATTTGCCAGCGCTCATCGCCTGCTATAGCTAACTGACCATAATTCACGCTGTCGTTAATAAGCCGTTGTGGTAACCAGCCAATTCCAAAACCCTCTTTAACCATGGCTTTAACACTAACCGACAACATATTTTCATTAACGGTCGTTAAATGCGGCGGCTCTAGCCCACTGGATAGGGCATGATCAATTAAAGGCCTAAGAAAAGAGCTAGGATGATAGCTGATATAAGGTAATGGCTCCCGTTTTTTACCAGGTAGCTGAAACAAAGGAGCCTGCTGTTCATTCATCGCCGAAACAGGCACCAGCGCTTCCTCACACACAACTTGGTATTCAAAGCGGGTATCATCCAATGCTTCTATAAAAGTAATCTGGGGATGCCAATAACACAGGAGCAAATCACATTGCCCCTGGGTAAGCGCATTAACAAAGTCACTCGCCGCCCATGTTGTTGAAGACAGGTCTAACTCTACTTCGACATTGTGCTTTTGAGCAGATGGCTGCAACCAATTACGATAAAACATCAAATACAATGTTTGTGTTGTAGCAAAGCGCAGGCGGTTTTCTTCCTGTTTTTTGATTTCTTTGCATTGAGCACGCGTATCTTTAGCTAAACGTGCAATTTGCTGTGCACTGGCCAAAAATATTTCACCGGCTGGCGTTAGCCCTAATGGCAGGGTGTTACGATCAATTAAGGTAACCCCCATTTCTTCTTCCAGCATTTTTATCCGACGGCTCAATGTCGGCTGAGTAATATTGCGCTCATCTGCTGCACGAGAAAAATGGCGCGTGTGGGCTAGCGCAATAAAATCATCCAACCAGCGAGTTTCCATTTAACGCACTCGGCCTATCTGTTGCTCATTAACGCGCTCAAGCATGTTGTTCTAACCATTCAGCTATAGGATGCAACAAGCTTTTACCCAATTGCTTAGATCGCTCAGGAGACCAGCCGTAGGCCAGATCAGGTCGTTTATCGTAGTCCTTAAAAGGCATTTCTAACGTCATGGCAGGACAACCGAAGGTTTCTCCTACCCAAAATGAAGCGATGGTGAGTGTCTCTTGGCCAAATTTTCCTGGCTCATAGCCTCTTTCCACTTGGAAGTCGGGGTTAATGCGGGCAAGGTTTTCTTTAAAAATCCGTTCGGCTGTCAGAATATCATCGCTGACAAGTGGTGAACCTGCTTGCCCAGCAATAAAGTTACACGGTAATGTTTCATCACCATGGATATCTAGATACAAATCTACGCCTGTCTCTTTCATTTTTTCCCGAACAACCAACACTTCTGGACTTTTCTCGGGTGTTGGGTCATGCCATTCACGGTTCAGGTTAGTACCGACCGCATTGGTGCGTAAATGCCCTCGTACTGAACCATCTGGGTTCATGTTCGGCACGACCCAAAATACACATCGCTCTAATAATTGACGCGACAGCGCATCATGCTGATCCACCAGACGCTCTAGCAACCCTTCTACAAGCCACTCAGCCATCGTTTCACCAGGATGCTGACGTGCTGTAACCCAAATATTTATCGCTTGATCAGTTGAGCAATGAGCCGTGCTGGATAGTTTAAGTAACTCTATATCACGCCCGTCAATAGTGTTACCTAAATCGATTAACTGGCAACGATGCGACTGCTGCGCACGAGCCACAAGATCTAAGTGCTGCTCATGACTATAGGGTGCGAAATAAGCATAATAAATACTCGCCTGTGACGGTTCGTGTTGAAGGATGAGTTCCCCCTTTTCATATTGAGTAGGCACTCTGAACCAACACTGTCGATCATACGAAGCTACCGCTTGATAACCATCCCAACCTTCAGCATAAGCGGCATCTGCTGCATTAGTAATGCGCATGGTTAATGCTTGTCGGCTAGCGCCCTGCACGCGAAAATAAAACCATTGGAAAAAATCTGATCCGTTGTCTGGTTTAATGGACAGCTGAATATCACTAGCGGTGTCCGCCGAAATGACTTCGATATTTCCGGCATCAAACCGGCTACTAATCTTCACGTTCTAGCTCCTGTACAAACAGAGGAAACAAATAAGCGATTCATTACTTTTAAATTCGGTTTTCTTCAACAGCATGGCAAGCCACTTGGCTACCGTCTATCTGACCTTTTAACACAGGTACTTCTGATTTACAGCGCTCATTTGCATGTGGACAACGCCCATGAAATACACAGCCCGCGGGTAAGTTAACAGGCGTAGGCACTTCGCCGGATAAACGAATGAACTCTGGGCGGTCATCTTCTAACCGTGGAATCGCCGACATTAATGCTTGTGTGTAGGGGTGGCGCGGGGTATCAAACAATGTTTTAGTTGGGGCTAGCTCACACACAGTGCCCAAATACATGACGGCTACTCGCGTGCCAAAATGCTCAACCACAGCGAGATCATGCGTTATAAAAAGATACGTTAGGTTACGATCTTGCTGTGCCTCCATCATCAAATTAAGGACCTGAGCTTGAATCGACACATCCAACGCTGATATCGGTTCATCTGCCACAATAAACTCTGGATCTACTGCTAATGCGCGGGCGATGCTTATTCGTTGACGCTGCCCCCCAGAAAACTCATGCGGATAGCGCTCGCCCCAGCTTGGATCCACACCCACCGATTGCATAACCTCAGCCACTTTATCACGCACCTCAAAAGGGCTCATCGCTGGATTGTGAAACCGAAGCGGCTCTTTAAGGGTTTCTAAAATTGTCATTCGAGGGTTCAATGACGCATAGGGGTTTTGAAAAATCATCTGCATTTTTTTTCGATAGGGTAGAACCTGCTTATCACTCAGATGATCAATACGCTCTCCACGATAGGCCACTTCGCCGCTAGTCGGCTTTAATAAGCCCATTACCGTTCTCGCAACGGTTGATTTTCCGCAACCCGACTCCCCTACTACGCACAGAGCCTCACCGGCGAACACCTCTAGGTTTACACCATTGATCGCATGCACGTGCGCCTGCTCACGAACAATTCGGCCTTTTTTAAAACGTAGCTGATCTAAAAAGTCTCCGGACAGTGAAAAGCGTTTATACAAATCACGCACTTGAACCAACGTTTCTTTTGTCGGAGCGGCATTGAAGACGCCAACATCGGTAGAAGGCGACACAGAGTTTATTATTTGACTCATAGCTCAGCCCTCTCCGCTAACATTAAATCGTTTTTCATTTGGGCCACCATATGACAGGCAACCTGACAATTACCCGATCGAGTAAAACCCGGTAACGCTTCACTACATATAGGGTTGGCATAATCGCAACGCGGATTAAATGCACAGCCTGTCGGGATATTTTGAAGAGCGGGCATGGCGCCACGAATCTGATTTAGATGCTGGCCGGGGATGGCCATTTGCGGTAATGCATTCATCAAACCTTGAGTATAGGGATGCTGTGCATCATTGATGATTTCCTTGGTTGGCCCCTGCTCAATCACGCGTCCGGCATACATTACCAACATGTGTTGAGTAACCTGAGAAACCACACCCAAATCATGTGTAATTAAGATTAATGCCACACTATGCTGCTCACACAAATCTAACATAAGTTCCATAATTTCGGCCTGAATGGTTACATCCAATGCCGTTGTAGGCTCATCGGCAATGATGATATCCGGATCAAGTAATAAAGCGATTGCTATAACAATCCGCTGACGCATCCCGCCTGACAACTCATGCGGATATTGATCCAGCCTTTTATCAGGCGAAGGGATTTGGACTTGCTGTAGCTTTTGTAATGCAATACGACGCGCATCGCGTGATGATATTCGACGATGAGCTTTTAAGCATTCAACCATCTGGTCGCCTATTGTTAAGACAGGGTTGAGAGTCATCATCGGGTCTTGGAAAATCATTGATATTCGATTG
Source organism: Neptunomonas sp. CHC150 (assembly GCF_030397555.1). Lineage (NCBI taxonomy): Bacteria > Pseudomonadati > Pseudomonadota > Gammaproteobacteria > Oceanospirillales > Oceanospirillaceae > Neptunomonas > Neptunomonas sp. CHC150. The sequence continues at coordinate 93,716 of NZ_JAPNXU010000012.1, read as the reverse complement.
CCCCTGATTTTTCGCAAGGCGGCGGCCGACATGCTTGGTAGATTATTTCCCTCAAACATAACCTGACCACCCGCAATATAACCGGGCTGCGCGATCAAGTTTAAAATAGAGAACCCTAAAACCGATTTACCCGCTCCAGATTCCCCCACAATGCCTAAACGCTGACCACGATCGAGAGTAAAATTAATATCGTTTAACGCGGTTACGGTGCCACTTCGTAGCCCAAAACACACCTCAAGATTTTTGACTTCTAATAACGCCATGTCACTACCCCTTGTACAATTTAGGGTTAAGCACATCACGCAGCCAATCCCCCAGCAGGTTCATCACTAGTACTAATGCAATTAGCACCAATCCAGGAATCACAGTGATCCACCATACACCTGAAAAAATATACTCAAAACCGCTGGCTATTAATGAGCCCAATGACGGTTGAGTCACCGGCATACCCAGCCCCAAGAAAGACAAAGAGGCCTCCGAAATAATGGCATTGGCGACTTGAACAGTCGAAATCACAAGAATAGGAGATAAGGTATTGGGCAATATATGCCTAAACATAATGCGTATCTGTCCAAAACCCATTACGCGAGCCGCATCGACGTACTCCTTACGTTTTTCGGCTAATACAGAAGCTCTAATAGTCCGTGCGTATTGCGGCCATTCAGCAATACCTATCACCAAAATTAACATGAGCATGGCTAAACGCTGATAAAGCTCTGTTCCAAACGACGCTTGAAAAACAGCCAGTACGATAATGGCAACCATCATGGTAGAAAACGACAGTTGGATATCCGCCATACGCATTAAAAAGCTGTCAATTCGCCCCCCTACATAGCCAGCTAACAAGCCGATAACAATACCTAAGGTGGCTTGCAATAAAACAGCGCACAAACCAATCAATAAGGACACTCGTGTACCGTAAAGAATGGTCGACAACATATCCCTACCTTGAGCATCTGTCCCTAAAAGAAAGCGACCATCCGCTCCGTCCTGCCAAACAGGAGGTAGCTCTGAGTCCATAATGTCGATAGTTGACGGATCATAAGGGTTAAAGGGTGAAATAAGTGGCGCTAATAAAGCCACCAGCACATACAGTGTAAACAGTATTAAACTGACCTGTGCGATACGATCAGTTTTAAAACTATGGAAAAGATGAGATTCACAAAAACGCTGCCAACGGCTTGGTTGCTCAACTGTGCCATCAAAAAGAGAATCAGCCATGTGCATTACCTGCTAATTTAACAGTGGGGTTAACAAGCCCGTAAATTAGATCGACTACGGTATTAGTGACTACAAAAATGCCGCCAACTACGATGAGATAAGCCACGATCAACGGTGTATCTACCCGGTTTACCGCTTCCAAAAATAAGAACCCCATTCCCGGCCACTGGAAAACCGTCTCGGTTAATATCGTGTAAGCCACCATCGTGCCTATTTGCACGCCTCCCACCGTAATCACGGGAAGCATAGTGTTTTTAAGAGCGTGTACAAAATAGATACGCCAAGGGGAAATCCCTTTTGCCCATGCAAATTTCACATACTCTGATTGCAACACTTCCATCATTTCCGACCGAATTAGCCGGATAAATAATGGCAGCATGATAGATGCCAGTGTGAAACTCGGTAAGATCAGGTGCATCAGACCGTCAGCTGTCAACAACCCCGTCTCCCAGCTACCCACAACAGAGGTCGTTTCACCCCGGCCATAGGAGGGCATCCACCCCAGCTCAATTGAAAAGACGTAAATAAGACCGATAGCTGTCAGGAATACAGGAATAGAGATCCCTATTGTACTCAGCCCCATAATGGCCCGAGACAACCAACTTTTAGGACGGATGGCGGCATAAACACCAGCAGGAACTGAAAATAAAACAATGATTAAGGTAGCACCAAACACTAATTCTAACGTGGCGGGTAACTTTTTAAGGATGACTTCTAGTGCTGGCTCTTTAAAGAAATAGGAGTTACCTAAATCTCCCTGAATAGCTTTTTTTGCAAAGCGTGCATATTGAATTAAAAATGGGTCATTCAGCCCCATCTCCTCACGCAATGCTTGGCGCTGCTCTTCTGTTACACGCTGCCCAACCAATTCACGTAAAGGGTCGCCGAGGTTCTCTTGTATAGAAAAGCTAATCAGGCTAATAACAAACATCACAACTATAGCCTGGAAAAAACGCTTTATAAAAAATGCAATCATGGGCAAAGTCCAATCATCAGAACAAACAACGAACAAGCCACTTGATACTCCCCCTTCTTGTATCAAGCGGCTTGACTCAATAGGAGGATTACTCCTCGACGACTAGGTCACCCAAGTACGGGAAGTTCAGCACGTTGACAACCGCTTCGGCCTCTACGCCCTTACGTGCTCCCCAGCTTAAATTTTGCCAGTGCAAAGGGACAAATCCAGCGTCATCGTATACTGCTTTTTCCATCGATTGCATAAGTGCGGCACGTTTTTCGGTATCAGTCTCGCTATTAGCTTCTACCATCATTTTATCAACAGCAGGGTTGCAGTAGTTGCCACTGTTGTATTGCCCCATACCGGTTTCTGTATTAGGACATGCCGACAAAAACTCAAAAAAGTTATTGGTATCTTCTGTGTCTGAGTGCCAACCAATCATCATGATATCCGCCGAACGCTTATCAAATTCTGGCCAGTATTGAGCTTTAGGAATAGTTTTCAGATCCACTTTAATATTGATCCGAGCCAGCATGGATGCCGCCGCTTGCGCAATTTTCTCATCGTTCACATAACGGTTGTTAGGTGCCATCATGGTGATGCTAAAACCATCCTCATAGCCAGCTTCTTTCATTAGCTGTTTAGCTTTTTCAAGATCGTAACGCGGCGTTAAGGACTCGTTGTGTCCCAGGTAACCGGCAGGTGAAAACTGAGCGGCTGGGGTCGCAAACCCTTTCATTATTTTATCAACAATGCCTTGTTGATTAATGGCATAGTTAATAGCCATGCGTACTTTAGGGTTTTTGAAAGCTTCGACGCGTTCACCGTTCAATTGCAAGGTGATGATCCGCGTGCCACTCATCGTAACCAGCTCGACATTTTCGTTCTTTTTAATGCGCTCATGATCACTCGGCGGAACAGGTGCAATAAAATCAACGTCACCCGATAGCAACGCGGCTACGCGTGTAGGCCCTTCTTTGATGGGTGTTAGTGTAATGTTATCCACATTGCCCGGCGAAGTAGTATCCCAGTAGTTAGGATTACGCTTAAACTCGACGCGCACACCTTGCTCTCGATAATCAACAGTAAACGGGCCTGTTCCAGAAATATGACGAGAAGCAAAGCTATCTCCGTGCTTTACCATGGCATCTTTAGGGTTACCATTTTCATCCGTGCCGGAAAAGAACTCACTATCCATTGGGAAAATGTATGTCATATTATTAAGCATGAGTGGAAACGGTGCCTTGGTAACCATATCCACCGTGTAATCATCAATCATCACCGCTTCTTTGAACGGCGAAAAAATCCCTTTAAAGTCAGGTGATTCTTGTAAACGTTTAAAGGTAAACACGACATCTTTAGCAGTAAAATCATTACCTGAATGGAATTTCACACCTTTTCGAAGGTGGAAGCGCATGGTGTTTTCATCAATCCGCTCCCACTTCTCAGCCAAGCGGGGTTCAAATTCCAGATCTTGTGTCCATCGCACCAGAGGGTCGTACGTCATATGTGACAGCTGGATAGTACCACCTGACAACTGCTCATAAGGATCCAAAGAAACTGGATCAGCATCGTACGCCATTTTTAATGAAGCCGCTTGCGCGCCCATTACACTCAGCGCTAAAACAGCACTGCTTAAAAACGATAGTGTTCTTTTCATTATTCAGTCCCTTAGCAATTAACAGGTTCATCTGTTTCGCTATTAAGACTACTCAGACCACCAAACAGGGACAATTTAAATTCCTTTGGTAGCTATACGCTAAACGTATGACCATTATTGTGCATTAAGCGCACCTACCAAAGGCCTACATTTAAACGGCTAGTTTTACTTTGCAAATAATTGGCTCATATCTTTAAACGCTTTAAACTCAAGTGCATTGCCACATGGATCCAATAAAAACATCGTCGCTTGCTCGCCGACTTGTCCTTTGAATCGAATATAAGGTTCAATTACAAACGGTGTATCCAGCGATTTTAACCGTTCGGCGAGTGCCTCCCACTGATCCCACTTTAATACCACACCAAAATGAGGCACGGGTACATCATGACCATCAACTGGGTTAGTTACCGCCTCTTCTTGCGAAGGGGTTTTTGGGTGGTGATGGATAACGAGTTGATGGCCATAGAAGTTAAAATCAACCCACGTTTCACATGATCGACCTTCTTCTAAGCCAAAAACATCTCGATAAAAAGCACGCGCCAAGGGCACATCAAATACAGGAATCGCTAGATGAAAAGGCTGTATGCTCATATTATTAGCTCTCTTTTATATGTGATTAGAAAACAGATTAAGTAATACGATACTTTTTCTAAGATTACTGTACATTTTTTTTTATGAATGTCGCTACCGTTAGGCAGTAGCTTGTTTGCGGTGCTTAACTTGAGTAGTTACAATTTTTCTTGTTATACCTATCACCACTAAATTCTACGCAGCACAGCTCTCTTTAAACTCAAGCGCTTTCTCATACACCCTACCAGCTTCTAGATGTTGGGTATTCACCGTCTCTAAATACCCCCTGACTACTTGGTCTAATACAGGCTTCCATTCTGGATTTTCAGCCAGTCCACTGATTGTATTAATGGTGTGTCCTTTTTCTAAGGCTTCAGCGCGGCCAGCGGCATCAAGGTTATCCAGCTTTTGTCCCATAATTCGGGCCCACTCCATACCACTATTTTCATCAATGACTGTTTGAAGATGATTCGGCAATCGAGCATAAGACTCGGTATTCATTGTGGTAATAAATGAAAGTGTATAAAGCGCAAGCTCAGTATGCGTATCCAGCTGTTCATTCAAGCGAAAATCCTTCATAGCCTGCCACGGAAATGCTACACCATCTATGACTTTGCGTTGAGCGGCTGTATAAGTTTCAGGAGCTGGCATGCCAACCGGCTGCGCGCCTAGTTTAGCGAGGGCTTGCGCTACCACTGTTGTCGCACGCCTGATGCGCAAACCATTAAGATCTTCAGGTGATAAAATATTTTTCCCGTTTGTATGTATATGCCCAGGTCCATGTGCAAAAAAGAAAAGTGGGTGCGTATCCTGATATTCACTACTAATTAGCTTTTCATCATAAAGCTTTTGCAAAACACAGCTGGCATTTTCGGCCGTTTCCACGATCCCTGGCAGCTCAATGATTTGAGTTACAGGAAAGCGCCCAGCCATATAGCCTTGCGCCGTGATGGTTATATCTACAATTCCGCTTGCTGCTGCCGAATAACTGCGCGCCGCTTTGGCTAGTGTTTGAGCGGGGTATATATCAATGACTAATTCACCACTAGACGCTGTCTTAATAGTTTCAGCCCAGTCATTAATAACTTGATCGACACTTGAACCTGCAGGCCAAAAGTGGCCAAGACGTAATTTATAAACATCAGCATAGGTATTCGCTGCCATTGCCATGCTTAGCAGCATGACAAAAAAAACTTTCATAAATTTCATAACTTCATCCTTGTTATTGATATTTAAAGATGGTGATTATCAGCTAGAGCAACGATGCACTTACGAGGATTTCATACTCTCTATAATCCTTCTAGCTTTGTTAGCAGCTACATCAACATGAATATCAATCATTGGCTTCCCTTCGAAACGCTTCATGTTTGCATATTGCGCTTCTATAACAACTTTATCCTCATCAAAAGTTAAAGCGGTTTGCTCAATAACTTTTGCCTTTATGTCTTCAACATTATCAATAGGATTAGTCGCCATCGTCCAAAAGTAATGAGAACTAGTGGATGATTCTGGGGTGATGCAGTGAAGCCCTCGCATATGAAAACCGCCACGGTTAGGATCATCAACCGCATCGGTATTAACATCTACAGCCCCAGTCCAAATTTTTAGATGAGAAGGGCAAAATTCAATTTCTTGCCAACGATCAACCTTACCTTTAAATGGGTAAGCCGCTAAATATGTTGGCGGTGGATTCGAATTACGCATATACCGTTTAACACTGACAGTGTTCCCTTCACTGATTACATTCATTTCAGCATTCATGTGTATTTTGGCATCCCCACCTATGGTATGAAGATGCACATACCCTAGGTGACTCAAATCTAAGAGGTTATCATGAATCAATTGGTAAGGCGCATCATAGTGATAGACATCTCCGTCATACACATACGTTTCGTCGTTATGAACCTCATACCTTGGCGGCTGGCTTAAAGGCTCTGAGTTTTCTTCAGCCCCAAACCAAACCCACACCAGAGCATCTTGTTCTTTAACATGATAAGACGAGACCCTCGCTTTAGAAGGCACTTTTTTTTGCCCGGGAACTTCAATACATTTTCCGGAACCGTCGTACAACAAACCGTGATACCCACAGCGTATTCCTTGTTCTTCAATGGTTCCAGAGGACAAGGGTAAATCCCGATGGCAACAACGATCTTCAAGCACATTAACCTGCCCATCTGGAGTCCTATAAATCACAATAGGCTTATCAAGCACCATTCGAGCAATAGGGACTGAGGACAACTCTTTACTTAAAGCAACCACATACCACATATCTAAAGGGTACGCAGAAACGCTATTTTCACGGCTGTCTCGAATTCCATCATTCTTAAAATATTGTACTGTCATTATTAACCTCTTATTTTTATTTTCTAATTTGCACGCCCTAGTTTACGACTCAATACAGTTGACATATCAACAATACAAACAATTAAGTTGACATGTCAACTTAATCTACCAGCCTTTCATGCATACACCCTATAATCACTTAACCTTTAATTACTGTATTATGCTCAGTAATTGACGGCTTTGTGCCTTATATGAAAGCAGAACTGAGAAAGACTTTAGATGCCAAATCACCCTGATGATGATAAGACCACCCAATTAGATCTGAAGGTCTATGTACCCGCATTAGTAACATTTCTTGCCAATAAACTATCTAGCGGAGCTTCAAACTGTTACCGAAAGCATTTTAATATTGGTGTTGTCGAATGGAGAATATTGGCACTGCTAAGAGTTGAAAGAAGCATAACCGCAAATAGAATTTGCCAAGTGATAGGGCTTGATAAAGCCGCCGTAAGCCGTGCTCTGAAAAGTTTACATAAGAGAGAGCTGGTTTTGTTTGCCAAAGATGAACAAGACGGAAGATCAACAATCATCAGCTTAACAGCACATGGCGAAGAGCGTCATGACCAGGTACTTACGGTAGCTCTCAAACGTGAAGACCTGTTATTGGGTGACTTAACACCCGACGAAAAGTCCTCTTTGATCCATCTGCTTCAAAAGCTCAATGCGCGAGTTGAGGTAGTTAATGCTTATGTTCCTGAAGACAGTAACTGATACATGATTGTTTTTTCTTTTAGACAATAAAAAGCCCGCAAAGCACAGAGCTTGCGGGCTAGATTCTGATAAAAACCTAAAAGGCTTTTACCATCGCGGGAAAAGGCGCTTACATCATGCCGCCCATACCACCCATTCCACCCATGCCGCCCATATCTGGCATTGCAGGGCCGCCTTCTTGTGGCTTATCAGCAACCATAGCTTCGGTTGTGATCATTAAGCCAGCAACAGACGCTGCTGCTTGTAACGCAGAACGAGTTACTTTAGCTGGGTCAAGGATACCCATTTCTAACATATCACCATATGTGTCGTTACCAGCGTTGTAGCCAAAAGAGCCTTCGCCTTCGCGAATCTTAGATACAACAACCGAACCTTCACCACCGGCGTTAGAAACGATTTGACGGATAGGTGCTTCCATAGCGCGTAGTGCTAATTGGATACCGATCGTTTGATCGTGGTTATCACCTTCCAAACCTTCTACGCGTTGAAGCGCACGGATCAAAGCAACACCACCACCAGGAACTACGCCTTCTTCAACCGCTGCGCGAGTTGCATGCAACGCATCTTCAACACGTGCTTTTTTCTCTTTCATTTCTACTTCTGAAGCGGCACCCACTTTGATGACAGCGACACCGCCAGCCAGTTTAGCAACACGCTCTTGAAGTTTTTCGCGGTCATAGTCAGAAGAAGTCTCTTCGATTTGAGCACGGATTTGGTTAACACGACCTTCGATAGTCGCGGCATCACCAGCACCATCAACAATGATCGAAACATCTTTAGTGATCGTAACGCGTTTTGCTTGACCAAGATGTTCCAGTGTCGTTGTTTCTAGGTTTAGACCAACTTCTTCAGAAATCACCGTACCGCCAGACAAGATAGCGATGTCTTCCAACATAGCCTTACGACGATCGCCAAAGCCTGGAGCTTTAACAGCAGCAACTTTAACAATGCCGCGCATGTTGTTAACGACCAATGTTGCCAGCGCTTCGCCTTCAACATCTTCAGCAATGATCAATAATGGACGCGAAGATTTAGCTACTTGCTCTAGCGTAGGAAGCAATTCACGGATGCTAGAGATTTTCTTATCAACCAATAAGATGTAAGGCTGGTCCAGCTCTACAGACATGTTGTCTTGGTTATTGATGAAGTAAGGAGACAAGTAACCACGGTCGAACTGCATACCTTCAACAACGGTTAGTTCGTTTTCAAGACCGGAGCCTTCTTCAACGGTAATTACACCTTCTTTACCCACACGTTCCATTGCTTCAGCAATCAACTCACCCACGACTGAGTCAGAGTTTGCAGAGATAGTACCTACTTGTGCAACAGACTTAGAGTCAGCACAAGGAACGGCCATCGCGCGAATTTGCTCAACAACAGCAGCGGCTGCTTTGTCGATACCACGCTTCAGATCCATTGGGTTCATACCCGCAGCTACTGATTTAAGGCCTTCGTTGACAATTGCCTGAGCTAAAACAGTCGCAGTGGTTGTACCGTCACCAGCCGCATCGTTAGCTTGTGATGCAACTTCTTTAACCATCTGTGCGCCCATGTTCTCGAACTTATCTTCAAGTTCGATCTCTTTAGCAACAGATACACCGTCTTTAGTTACGGTAGGTGCGCCGAATGATTTATCCAGTACGACGTTACGACCTTTAGGGCCTAATGTTGTTTTCACTGCATTCGCTAGGATGTTTACACCCGCTTGCATGCGCTGACGCGCGTCATCACCAAATAATACGTCTTTAGCAGCCATTTTTATTAATCCTGTAACTAGTTAATTCTGGTTAATCGCAAGAAGACATTAAAAAGATGTCAATTAGCCTTCTAGTACCGCGAAAATCTCACTTTCGTTCATGATCAGTAGCTCTTCGCCGTCAACTTTAACGACGTTTGAACCTGCGTACTGACCGAACAGAACTTTATCTCCAACTTTTACAGCCAACGGGTGGACTTCACCGTTGTTAAGAACACGACCTTGGCCAACAGCAACAATTTCACCTTCATTAGGTTTTTCAGCAGCCGAACCTGGCAGCAAGATGCCCCCTGCAGTTGTTTTTTCTTGTTCACTGCGGCGAACGACTACACGATCGTGAAGTGGACGAATTTTCATCTGATCTATCTCCTGATGGTTGATCAAAAGGCATAAGCTAATGATATGTCAATGGCCGTAACCATCTGGTTACCGGTTGAAAGCTTGATGGGGCCGACTATCTGAATTTCAATAGCTAAGAACTAAAAAAAATCATTTTTTTTTAGTCCTCTCGACGATACTCACCATCAATTATGTCCCCTTGGCGTGGGATATCTTTTCTAGATGATTTGAAGGGCGATGACTCAGGAGGAAAAGGATCACTCGGTGCTTCATGAAAGCTGTCCCCAGTCTGGTGCGTAGTCACAACGGTAAAACGGGACAACGCATGTGTAATTATCCACTTACGCGTAAACGGGATAAGGCAGCAAAACCCAAAAAAGTCGGTCACGAACCCAGGTGTAATTAACATAGCGCCACCAACAGCCAATACAATGCCCTCAATCATTTCTTGACCGGGCATGTCTCCTTGACTCATCCGCTGCTGGGCTCTAGCCAGAGTAGATAGACCTTGAATGCGTAACATGTTAACCCCGATGAAAGCCGACAATAGAACTAGGCCTATGGTGTACCACGCACCAATGGCCTCACCTACTTTTATAAGGACGGTAATTTCAACTATGGGAATGAGAATAAAAAGAACAAAAAGAATAGGCATAACATCTCTTCAACTGGATTTTACTTTAAATGAGACCAGATGCCTCTAAAAATCGCAAGCAAACTCGTGCCTTGCTTATTTGAACACTCACATAATAATAGAACCGTTCACACCCAAGCATGCCGTTTTCTCTCGCACAAACTCTACTTCCTTGTACCTTTGCAAATACCACTAATGAAGCATGGACGATTTTCTGTAAAGCGCCTAATTTTGTTGCACCGCAATAAATAATTACCCCTAAAAAGAACAACTCAGACTGGAACGGTAAAATGAATTTAAAAGACAAAGTAATCGTTATTACAGGTGGAGGTCGAGGATTAGGCCGCTCCATGGCATTAGAACTAGCCGATCAAGGTGCTAAATTAGCCTTAGTCGACCTGAGCGAAGATGACTTAGAGAGGACAGTCGGTCTATGCAGCGAAAAAGGTGTAGAGGCAAAAAGTTACGTTGCAAACGTAGCCGATGAGCAAGCAGTAGAATCATTATTCAACGATATAATTCGTGACTTTGGCGCTTTGAATGGCTTAGTTAATAATGCGGGTATCACGCGTGATGGACTTTTTGTCAAAGTAAAAGACGGAAAGGTCATCAAGAAAATGTCCATTGATCAGTGGAACCAAGTCATGGACGTCAACCTAACTGGCAGTTTTTTGTGTGCTCGTGAAGCCGCCATTAAAATGATTGAAACCCAAAGTGCTGGATGCCTAATTAACATTTCATCCATATCTCGGGCCGGTAACATGGGACAAACCAATTATTCTGCAACCAAAGCTGGCGTCGAGGCCATGGCTGTTACATGGGCTAAAGAATTGGCACGGTATAATATCAGAGCCGCTTCAATAGCACCGGGCTATATAGGCACCGAAATGGTATTAGGCATGAAACCCGAAGCCCTAGAAAAAGTAGAGGCGGGTATACCTGCTAAACGATTAGGAAAGCCGGAAGAAATCGCTAAAACGGTCACTTTCATCCTAGAAAATGACTATATCAGTGGTCGTTGCTTTGAAGTAGACGGCGGTTTACGCGTCTAAAGCCAAGCCAAAGCAGAGCGGCAAGTGAACCGTTACACAAACGCTTCCGCTCTATACAACTGGTTTCACCTGCGTCACACGGCCTCTATTTTTTTATCTCCTCTCCATGGTGCCAACCACCATAGCAACACCATTCCGGGTAACGATAACACCGCGCAAATTAAGAAAAAGTCAGTCCATCCGACTGCTTCTACAATATAGCCTGTCGTCGCATTGGCAAACGTTCGGGGTAAAGCGGCTAATGCTGTAAATAAGGCAAACTGAGTAGCAGCAAAAGCGACACTTGTTGAGCGCGCTATATAAGCGGTAAAGGCTGCCGTTCCCAACCCTACTCCTAAGTACTCCAGACTGATCACAATAGCGAGCACCCACGAATTCGCCCCTATTTCAGACAAGGCAGCGAACCCTAAAATAGTGACCACTTGCACCACGCCAAAAATCCATAAAGCCCGATTAATACCCAGCTTTATCATCCACAGCCCCCCTAAGATACCACCAACAATTGAGGCCCAAAGAGCTGAGCTTTTGGCTACTACGCCTATTTCGGTCAACTCAAACCCTAGATCGATGTAAAACGGCGTCGACAAAGCTGTCGCCATGTTATCGCCAAGCTTATAAAGAAACATAAAACATAGCGCTGTTATTGCTGGCTTCCATCCAAAGCGTTTAATAAAATCAATGAATGGCTGGGTAACGGTTTCTTTTAGGCTAGTGGGTAAGCGGGCTGCTGTATCAGGCTCTTTTATTACCAAGGTCATGCCAATGCCCACCAGCATAAACAATGCGACAACGACAAAGACACTGCTCCAAGGCATGATATCAGCCAGAATTAACCCTAGCGCCCCTGGCACCAAACCTGAAATTCGGTATGCTTGAACATGCACTGAATTCCCCCAACCGAGCTCTTCATCGGGAAGGATTTCACGGCGATAAGCATCTATCACCACGTCTTGGCTCGCACTAAAGAAAGCCACTGCCAACGCAAGATACGCAATCATCCCAATACTAAATTCGGGGTTTAAACTACCTAAGCAAGCAATAGATACCAGAAGAAGGACTTGGGTTATCAACATCCAAGAACGGCGTCGACCTAAAAAAGGAGGCGCATAACTATCGAGGAAAGGGGCCCATACAAATTTCCACGTATAGGGGAATGTTACCAACGCAAATAAGCCGATTTCTTTTAAGCCAACTCCTTGGTCTCTAAGGAAGGCAGGTAACAACTGAAACAAAACATACAAAGGCATGCCGGAAGCAAAGCCTGTGAACACACAAATCATAGTACGGCGGTTTAAAATAGACTCGTACCACTTAGCCGAACGTTGGCCTTCTTCCATTACACCCTCAACCCACAGACAGATATTTAATGTGAGGCTAGTCTACCAGCCTTGAGCGGATTGCACAGAAAAACAAAGTTATCGTAATGATAATTATTATCATTTACATTTATTTATTAATCCGATAGGCTAACTCTATTCATCAAGGAGAATATAACTATGATTTATATGATCGATGCATGGCTAGAACGCCCCGACCCCTACATTCGAGTTATCCATAAGGAACGGAAAATCCCAGTGCTTGAATGGTCGAGCGGCCAAGTAAAGGAGATGATCGCTCAGGGAACATTATGTCCATTTGATTTCATCGACACACATACCAACGAACAAGAGCTTATAAAGGAACTGTTTATACTGTCGTGCTTGGATAATATTCATTAATAATTTATTACATTAATATTAAATTTTTATGTAAAACTCGACAGACAAACCTCTAGGATATACAGTGACTATACAAACGATGTACTTATAAATGTAACCGCCTATGATAAATAATCATTTGTGAATTACTGCTGCACCCCTAATTAATTTTGGATATTCTTTACATATTATTTTTGTTCGGAGCCGTAAGGTATGGGCGATAAAAAAAAGGCAAAGAATAGCCAGCTTGTTATACGTATTAATGATACGGAGCGTGAACGCTTTGTTTCTTTGTGTGATGAGCTGGATACGAGTGCGGCACGAGAGGTACGTCGTTTTATTCGGGATTTTATAGCTGAGCATGAAACGCCCAATCAGGGATAAAGCAGCAATGTTTTATTGTGCCCAGCCCCGGCTAATTAACTGACATACAACGGAGATGCCCCATGGCTACAGTAAAAGCTAAAGCAGTTAAAAAAGATATCAAAAAGCGTCAAGCTAAAATCGCTAAGCACGAAAGCAAGCTGAAAAAATTGAAAAAGTTACTAAAAAAAGCTAAGTAATATTAGCAATAAAAGAAACGCTCACCTTTGAGCGTTTCTTTTTTATATAACCCACAGCCGTGAAGCCTTAGTCACGGAAGTTATTATATTGCAATGGCATGTCAATATCTGAGTCTTTTAACAAAGCCATTGTTTGCTGTAAATCATCCCGTTTTTTCCCTGTTACACGCACCTTTTCGCCTTGAATCTGCGCTTGAACTTTCAATTTACTTTCTTTAATAAGCTTGGTGATCTTTTTACATATTGGTTGATCTAACCCCTGTTTAAGTACCAGCTCTTGGCGCGCTTTAACACCAGTAAGATCAGGGTCTTTTTCTTCGATGCATTTAATATCAATTTTACGCGCGACTAACTTGGCGTAAATAATATCGATCAGCTGACGCAGCTGAAAATCGACCTCGGCCTCAAGCATAATGCTCTCGCCCTTTTGCTCGATGCTAGCAGCAACCCCTTTGAAATCGTAACGGGTTTCTAACTCTCGCTTCGCTTGATCAACTGCGTTAGTTACTTCGTGCTTATCAAGTTCAGATACAATATCAAACGATGGCATACTCTACTCCTCAACTATTTGGCGCTATTTTAACGGACCTGTTTAGGGTTTTCATCCATCTCTGACTACCGCTATCATATTAGCACTTCCCTAACTTAAAAGACGCGACCATCCATGCAATGGCATATTCTAGGGGCAGGAGCTATCGGCTGTTTATGGGCTCACTGCTTAATCAAAGCGAAACAAGATGTTCGAATAATCTTACGTAACGAAGTGCACTTACATACCTATAAAGCCACTTCTCGGTTGCATTATACCGATATGGATGCACGCAAAAGCCATTCATTTCCACAAGCAGAGCTACCTAGCGATGCCGCCCCTATCACGCGCTTGTTCATCACAACTAAGGCCTTTTCCACGCAAGACGCTATCGACTCAATTCGCCACCGCCTTGTAGACAACGCACACATTGTTCTATTACAAAACGGTATGGGGCAACACGAACAAGTGTGTAATCAGCTCCCACACTGCCATGTTTGGGGGGCTAGCAGCACTGATGGCGCCTATCTCACTTCACCTTTTCACGTAACGAGAGCAGGCAAAGGGGAAACAATAATTGGCTTACTATCGCAATATAATAGACTCAGCGACTTTCCGTTATTACTCCCAGAAAAAATGGATGATTTAACCGTTCACTTAACACAAAATATTTCGCTCTACCTTTGGAGAAAGTTAGCTATCAACGCGGCAATCAACCCTCTTACCGCTCTATTAGATTGTAGAAACGGCGCTTTGAGCTCTGTCCCCACTTACCGAAAAAAAGTTTCGATTATCTGTAAAGAGATAGAAGCCATCGCTGAAAGCTTGCACCAACCTCTTTTTGAAGATTCATTAGAAAAGCACGTTTTTAGCGTTGCCGAACTCACAGCAAATAATTTTTCATCGATGCATCAAGACGTAACTCACAAACGTAAAACTGAAATTGATTACATCAATGGTTTTATCCAAGCTCAATCGGCTTTGAAGGGGTTAGATACCCCGTTTAACAAGCAGTTGATAACTAGCATTCAAGCCAAACCACACTCATAACTAAGGAGCCATCATGGCTGATCGACTCACTAAAATTTACACTCGCACGGGCGATTCGGGCACAACAGGGCTTGCAAACGGTACACGTATTTCGAAAAGTGCGCCTCGAATAGAGACGCTCGGCAATATTGATGAGCTAAATTCTGCCTTAGGCTTATTACTTTGTGAGATCACAAAAGAACATAACCTTAGGCCTCTGCTCGAGCGCATTCAGCATGATTTATTTGATTTGGGTGGAGAGCTTGCCATGGCCGATCCTAATTATGTGGCGATTACAGACAGCGCTATTACACAATTAGAACAAGCATTAGATAACCTGAACGCAACGCTACCTCCGCTCAAAGAGTTCATACTTCCCGGTGGAAACCGCCCTGCCGCGCAGTGTCACGTAGCTCGCACGCTATGCAGAAGAGCCGAGCGTAGCATGATATTAATGAATCAAGACGAAAAAACTGACGCCAATACTGGCAACAAATATTTAAATCGCTTATCTGATCTACTCTTTGTAGCGGCCAGAAGCCTAGCAAGAGAAAATGGAGGGCAAGAAATTTACTGGAAGCCAGCACAATGCCAATAAAAGGCATTTGAAACAAAAAAGCCTGCTAATCAGTAAGCAGGCTTTTGGGCATTAACTACTTTTTTGATTAAGCAGATTTACTACGTTTGCGAGCGCCTAGAGCTAACAAGCCAAGACCCATCAACGCCAGAGTACCAGGAACCGGTACTGCAGACGGAGGCGTTACTACAGCGGCATCATCTACAAAATATGTAACAGTATAAGTACCCGTAGCCACTGTCTCTTGCTGGCTTGAAACATTACCGCCAACTTGAGTTAAATCCAGTGTACCAAACGCTGACAAATCAACATCAAACGTACCTGGACCCGTAAAAGCGAGTAAGTCTGCTGCATCTGTTGATTCCCAATCAGCCATATCGTCACCAGACAATGGACCAATTTCAACAGTCGTACCCGCTGCTACCAACTCACCTGGTAATGTATTACCAAATGAATCCGCTGGAGAAACGTCCAATGAAACAGTTGAGCCAGTAGCGCTGTTAGTAGCCAACACTAATGCACCAGCTGATCCGCTAACATAAGTATCAGTTACTGAAGAAAAAGAGATAGTCGTAACCACATCACCATACAAAGACAATACTACTTTCTCTAGAGCTTTACCGCCTTCTAAAGCCGGGTTGTATAGGTCGAAAGTAAAGTTTTGCGTCCAAACCGTTAAATCATTGTATGTCTGGGTTTGAGATTGCACTTCCATTAGCGCTGCAGAAGCAGACATAGCAGTTGCTGATAAAACAGCCGCCGCTAGCGTTTTTTTAATCAGGGACATGTAAAAACTCCTTGTGGTTTCGTAGAGACTTCCTGTCACGGAAAGTCAAAACCAAACGAAGCAAAGAGTAGGCCAATCTAGAAATACATAACAAATACAGTACGATAAAACAAAAAAGGTCTCTAAAACAAAACAAAAACCTGAGAAACATGAATGCCAAATTAATTTAAATAGGATTTATAAATTCAGCGTTCTGACCTGTAAACATTATCGACAAGTCACCACTAGCAATTCTACACTGTCTTTTAAAACAGACGTTTTAAATTAACGAAAAATGAACAACAAAGACAAAAGTCTCATAATGAAGACGCTTAACTTAAAGTTTCCATTTAAAAAGCTCTATCAGTGTAAAAAAATCAAACACCTAGCTGTTAGTATCAGTATGAGCAGGTCGATCTAACAAGCGACAGACTACCTCCATACCCTCTAAAATCCGCAATGTAGGACGAGAGATCAAATCGGCATCAACGGTATATAAGTGGCCGGCCTTTACAGCTCGAATCTCTTGCCAGGCCTCCCAGCGCTGACGCCAATGCCCCGACAACCCCTGTGTCGGAGCAAGAATCACATCAGGATTGAGAAGAACAACGTTCTCGACACTGGTTTGGGGGACGACTTCTAGCGATCGACTAAAGAGATTGACGCCGCCGCAACGTTCGATAATGTCATTAATAGGCTGAGAGTGGTTAGCCGTCATTAAAGGAGACTCCCATAGCTGAAAAAATACGCGTGGCGGATCCTGTATAGGCTCAACGGTTAACTCAGACAGCCGTTGCAAAAACTGCCGTGCTAACTGATCTGCTTTTTTTTGAGTACCGGTAAGCCTCCCCAAGCTTCTTAATGCCCGAGAGACACTCTCCAGCCCTTGAGTATCAGAGCGATAAACCTCTATACCCAATTGTTCTAAGGTATTTAATAACTCTGGAGAGTTACCACCTTCCCATGCAATAACCAAATCAGGCCGTAAAGCAACAATAGCCTCGATACTGACTTCATCACTACGACCTAAGCGTGGGATAGATAAAGCCTGCTCAGGGTAATCGCTGTACTCTACTGTCGCTACAATTCGGTCTCCAATACCCAGCGAATAAAGCAGTTCAGTAGCATGTGGCGCTAGCGTAACAATCCGCTGTGACGAACTAGCATGAGCAAACGAAATGGATAACAAGGAAGGAATTAAACCTAAACAAATCCCCAAAAGAACCTTCACTATTGAAGGCAAACGAATGTGGGAAAAGTAATCGGTAAAAAAATACATAACAAAAGCCTCTAGTCGATAACTTAGTATAAACCAGCTAACGACTAGAGCAGAGCTTCATAGGTAACCCGTACTTCACGCTAAAAAGCTATTGGGCTGTCAGCTTAACCAAGGTTCTGCCTCTTACTTGACCGTTTACGATTTTCTCGGCGTATTCAGGCACCTCTTCCAGAGAAATCGTTTGGCTCATCTCAGCCAAGTCTTCGCTTGATAACAACTGTTGTAAGCGCTGCCAAGCAACGGTACGCGTTTCTTTAGGACACATGACAGAATCAACCCCTTGCAACCTAACATTACGTAGAATAAACGGCATAACTGTTGTAGGCAGCTTATACCCCCCAGCTAGGCCGCAAGCCGCAATAGCCCCCCCATAATGGGTTTCGGCTAGCATTCGAGCTAAAACGGTATCTCCAACGGTATCAATACCACCCGCCCAACGCTGTTTTTCTAATGGTTTAGCAGGTTCTTGCATGGAGTCTCGGCTAATAACTCGACTAGCGCCCATAGCAATCAGATACGATTCCATCTCAGCCCGCCCTGTTATCGCTACAGCCTCGTAGCCTAATGCAGCCAGTAAACGCAGTGCAACCGAGCCTACACCACCGGCGGCTCCTGAAACGACAACTTCACCCGACTCAGGTGTCACTCCGGCTTCCTCCAGTGCCATGACGCATAACATGGCGGTTAACCCCGCCGTGCCTATAACCATTGCATCATGGCTGGTCATTCCAGGCGGAAGCGGAACACACCATTCAGGTTTTAGCCGTGCTTTTTCTGATAGACCACCCCAGAAACGCTCGCCAACACTCCAGCCGGTCATAATAATAGTATCGCCTACGCTGAACTCATCCGAATGACTTTCAGTGACAGTACCTGCTAGATCGATCCCCGGAACCATGGGAAATTGCGACACAATACGCCCGGTTCCTGTGATCGCCAGACCATCTTTATAATTAATTGATGAGTAATCAACATCGACAAGTAACGGCTCATTTGGCAGATCACTTACCTCAAGATCACGAACTTCAGCCTTTGTTTTTCCATCAATTTGATCTAATACCAGTGCTTTAAACATACCCTGCTCCTTTTTAGATTTATTGAGCCATTCATTAATGCCTATGGCTAAGCGGCGTATTGATAAAACAATTTGTCTTACAATTTAACATTTAAGATATTATTGATTTATGTATTTGTAAAGCAAATTAACAAATAGGCAAAAATATGAAATACTCATTTGACCACTATGCAATTTACGAGCGACATTGTGAAAGAAATACCGTTTAACCCCGTTAGCGCACACAGCCTCTCTCGGCAAATTGCCGACCAGATCCGCAACGCCATTTTAGAGGGCTCCTTACGAGCAGATGATCGCTTGCCTACTGAAGGCGAGCTCGCACAGCGCTTTAACGTATCACGACCGACGATACGCGAAGCACTTAAACGACTAGCTGCGCAAAATCTAGTTCGCTCTAAGCGCGGTCCCACCGGTGGGACCTTTATTCAAACGCCAGATTTATTAGCCTTAAGCGAATCACTGGCCAGCACCACAACATTACTAGTTGGCTTTGAAAGCTTCACATGGGATGAGGTCACACAAACGCGTTTAGAAATGGAAAAGACCTGTGCTCGATTAGCTGCCGCGCAACGAACAGAAAAGGACATTGAGCAACTTGAGGCAACATTGAAAACACAAGCGAATGAAGCTTTGAGTGCAGAGGAACTCTGCGTTTCAGATGTCCAATTCCACCGTCAAATAGCTAACGCGACAGGCAACAAAATGATGAGCTACCTCATGTCGAGCGTGATTGAGGCTTTACAACCCGCCACAAATCTAGCCGCGTTTAGGCATCGTTCACATGCGGTTATTTATGATCAACATCGTCGCCTTTTGGATGCCATTATTGATCAGCATGAAGAAGAAGCAGCATCAGTCATGGATGAGCAAGTAAACTATATGGCTCAGCAATTGTCAGATGCTCGAAAGGCACATAATCAGGCGAATCAATCATAAATCAGTGACCTTTAGATTGTGGGCATTATTGTTTTTTTGATTTATGCTACTTTCATAATTTTAAAATTAGTACGGCTATGAGGAATAACGGTGGAAGATAATACACTTTGGATTTTTAGCATTGTAGCGCTTGTCATTGGTGCAATAATTGGCTTTTTGGTCGGTCGCTCTGGTGGACGCAGTGTTAAGCAACAAGAGCTAGATAAAGTACAGCAAGAGCTAGATAGCTACAAAAAACAAGTTTCAGGCCACTTTGAGGAGACTGCTGACCTCGTTAATAAAATGACCGAATCCTATCGCGATGTTTATAAGCACCTTGCTACAAGTGCAACCACTTTGTGTGATGCAACCACAGCTGCCGCAATTACATCAACCTTAGTCCCGCAACTCACTGAGGCGAAGGAAGTAGAACAAGAAGAAGAGGTTTCTGAAGAGGCGTTAACGGCCACAGAGAGCGATGTAGAACCGCCTCGTGATTACGCCCCCAAAAAGCCTGACGAACAAGGGACCCTGTCCGAAAGTTACGGTTTGAAAAATGCTAAAGAAACAACAGCCGAAGTTGGTGAAACACCCGAAGTCGAAACAGCAGAGAAAAAACCAGAAAAAAGTGAATAGCAGTCACTCTCTACCGAGCTTTATACGAGGTTACATCAATAATCCAATATAAGCTCACCCGGTTATCCATTGAAAACTACAATGGATAACCGGCTCTAATCACTAAACCATCACAGGTTTATACTGGATTAGGTATCTCTATATAGCGATGCTCAATCCCAAACTTACTCGCCAAATGCTCCCCTAATGCCTGTACTCCATATCGCTCTGTCGCATGGTGACCAGCGGCAAAATAATCAATCTCCATCTCTTTAGCAAAATGGTATGTCGGCTCGGATACCTCACCGGATATATAGGCATCGACCCCTGCTGCCAGCGCTTTATCTATATAACCCTGCGCTCCCCCTGTACACCAAGCTATTTTCTTAATCGGGTGCCCAATACCTTGTATGTGCAATGGTGTTCGTTCTAATACAGCCGCTAATTGCTCGGCTAGCCTCCCTCCTGAAATCGGCTCGGGCAACTCACCTACCATACCAATAGCACGGCCCAAGGGAGCATCGAGCCCTCCGGTAATTTGCCAGCCCATTTTTTTTGCCAACATAGCGTTATTGCCAAATTCAGGGTGTGCGTCTAAAGGCAAATGAAAACCTAGCAAACTTATATCATTTCCTAATAATGTTGCTAAACGACGTTTTTTCATTCCTGTAATACATTCACTTTCACCACGCCAAAAGTATCCATGATGAACTAAGACCAAATCAGCACTGTACTGCACAGCCGCATCAAGCAACGCCTGCGAAGCTGTCACGCCCGTTACAATACGCTGGACTGTTTCTTTGCCTTGTACCTGCAGACCATTAGGGCTGTAATCTTTAAACTCTTTTACGTTTAACAATTCTTCACAATAATTAACCAGACTTGTTAACGAAACTGACATAAAATGAACTCCCTATTAGCCACGGTGATGCAGTAAACGTATAATTCTACGTAATCCTTTTTTTTACACCAGCTTTGCGGATATTTAGATGCGTAATTTCAGCTTTCTTGGCTGGCCAATTGTTACAGGTGTGCTGATAGCTGTTATTTTATTGCAGTTTTTTCCTAACCTTTTGGCGCCGCCCGTTACAACAGTCGAAATTAAAGAAACACAGCTACCGACTAACCTAATTGGCCAAGGGTTAGGCAACGGCCCTGTTTCTTATTCTGACGCTGTCCAAAAAGCAGCGCCTGCCGTCGTTAATATATACTCCAGCAAAAAAGTTGAAGAAAAAGATAACGAAGCCCGCGCAAATGACCCGCTGTTTCGACGCTTCTATGAAAACGGTGATCAACCACAACGCCAACGCGTTCGTTCAAGTCTTGGCTCAGGCGTCATCATTAATAGCCAAGGCTATATCATTACGAATAACCATGTTATTGCCGAAGCTGATTCAATCATCATTGCTTTACATGATGGCCGCGAAGCTGAAGCTAGCGTGATTGGGATGGACCCTGAAACCGATTTAGCTATCTTAAAAATTAAAATGAATAACTTACCCACCATCACCCTCTCCCCTTCAGAAAACTTGCGGGTAGGTGATGTCGTATTAGCAATCGGCAACCCATTTGGTGTAGGTCAGACTGTCACTATGGGTATAGTCAGTGCTACAGGCCGCAACCGGCTAGGCCTAAATACTTATGAGGACTTTTTACAGACAGACGCCGCGATTAACCCAGGCAACTCTGGTGGTGCACTCATAGACGCCAACGGAAACCTCATAGGTATTAATACCGCTATTTTCTCAAAAACGGGTGGATCACAAGGCATCGGTTTTGCTATTCCATCTAGTCTAGCCAAAAAAGTAATGGCGGATCTGATCGAACACGGGCGTGTTATTCGTGGCTGGCTGGGTATCGAAGGCCAGGAGTTAACTCCAAGCCTAGCAGAGTCCTTTGATATTGAGATGACTAGCGGGCTTATTATCGCAGGGGTCTATCGTGATAGCCCAGCTCATAAAGCCGGATTACAGCCTGGGGATATCATGGTCACACTAAACGGTGAGCCTGTAGATGCCTATCAGTCTATGCTAAGCGTAGCGGACCTCAACCCAGGGGATACATTGGTGGTTGAATATATGCGCAATGGTAAAAAGCTAAATGCTACGGTTACTGTTGGTGAACGCCCGCCTACTAAACTGAATTAGCACTATCGTCGCAACATTTTACGATGGAAAGAGTAAATAAAGTCACATAAAAAAAGACCCTTAATGGGTCTTTTTTTATAACGGTCTATAGCATCCACGCACAAGCGTTGGCGCTCAGTCCTTTATGCGGTATTCAGCCGATCGCGCATGCGCTGTTAAGCTCTCGCCTCGCGCTAAAACAGAAGCAATTTTTCCTGTATCTGAGGCACCATCTTCCGAAAACATAATCAGAGAAGAACGTTTTTGGAAATCATATACACCCAAAGGTGACGAAAAACGAGCCGTTCCTGATGTAGGCAAAACGTGATTAGGTCCAGCGCAATAATCACCTAACGCTTCTGCCGTGTAGCGGCCCATGAAAATAGCCCCAGCGTGGCGTATTTTTGGCAACATTGCTTTAGGGTCTTCAACCGACAATTCTAAGTGTTCAGGCGCTATACGGTTACTCACCTCTGCCGCTTCATCCATATCAACGACATGAATGAGGGCTGCGCGCTCACGCATAGACACTTCGATAATAGCTTGGCGTTCCATAGTTGGTAACAATTTGCTGATACTTGCTTCTACTGCATCTAAATACTCAGCATTAGGGCAAACTAGAATCGATTGCGCATCTTCATCATGCTCAGCTTGTGAGAACAAATCCATTGCAATCCAATCGGGATCTGTTTTTCCATCACATACGACCAATATCTCAGATGGGCCCGCTATCATATCAATGCCCACGGCCCCAAATACGGCGCGTTTAGCTGTTGCCACAAAGATATTGCCAGGACCCACAATTTTATCCACTTTAGGGACAGACTGTGTGCCATATGCAAGCGCAGCAACCGCTTGTGCTCCGCCGATGGTAAACACTTTATCCACACCCGCCAAGCAAGCGGCAGCCAACACCAGCTCGTTTAATTCACCATTAGGCGTCGGGACGACCATTATCAACTCGCCAACACCGGCTACCTTAGCCGGAATAGCATTCATCAGTACTGATGACGGATAGGCAGCCTTACCACCTGGCACGTATAAACCCACACGATCCAATGGCGTTACCTGTTGGCCAAGCATAGTGCCATCGTCTTCAGTGTAGCTCCAACTTTCGCCCCGCTGTTTATCGTGGTAGCGGCGAATACGTTCAGCGGCTTTTTCTAATGCGTTACGTTGCTCTGTTGGCAAGCCATCAAGCGCTTGCTGTAAACGCGTCTGCGTAAGCATTAGCTGGGCCACACTCTCAACAGAAGTATTGTCGAATCGGTTTGTGTACTCAACAACAGCCTCATCACCACGGTTTTTTACGTCGAGTAAGATATCATCAACGATCTTATTAACCGACTTATCCGAGACCGATTCCCAAGCTAGAAGCGCGTTTAGCTTCTGATCAAAGTCTGCATCGCTCGTCGTTAAACGTGTAATAGACAACTCACTCATTCGGAACCCTCTCTACGTTTTATTACAGCGTCGGACATCATATCGAGAATAGGTTGAATTTGACGGTGCTTCATTTTCATGGCCGCTTGGCCAACCACCAAACGAGAACTGATATCCGCAATAAAATCCATAGGCTCTAAGCCATTAGCCCGCAAAGTGTTTCCTGTATCAACAATATCAACAATACGGTCAGCTAAGCCCATAATAGGCGCTAATTCCATCGCCCCATACAGCTTAACAATATCGACTTGGCGGCCTTGTTGAGCAAAAAACCGACGAGCGACGTTAACAAACTTGGTGGCTACACGCATGCGCCCTTCTACAGGGCCGGCATTATTTAAGCCAGCCACCATCAGTTTACATTTACTGATTTCGAGGTCTAAAGGCTCATACAGGCCTTCGCCTCCATGTTCCATCAAGACATCTTTACCGGCAATACCCATGTCAGCCCCACCATACTCTACATAAGTAGGTACATCAGTAGCACGAATAACAACTAACTTTATGTTGTCATGGTTAGTATCGAAAATGAGCTTGCGGCTTTTAAAAATATTTTCCGCAGGCGTGATGTTAGCCGCTTCAAGCAAAGGAAGCGTTTCTTCTAAAATTCGCCCTTTCGACAGCGCAATGGTGAGCTGCTGCTTTTTCATCATACTATTCATGGATATCACTTATTACGTATTTAACCAGCAACACGACAGATGCGAGCACCCATCGCCTGTAATTTTTCTTCAATACACTCGTAACCACGGTCTATGTGATAAATTCGATCAATCAGAGTCTCACCATCACAAACCAAGGCAGCTATTACCAAACTTGCAGAAGCTCGCAAATCCGTTGCCATAACCGGAGCACCGCGCAAACGCTCTACTCCTTCAATGGTCGCCGAGTTACCATCAATCAATACATTAGCACCTAGACGAATCATTTCTTGCATGTGCATAAAACGATTTTCAAAAATCGTCTCTTTAATGTGACCAACGCCTTCGGCAACCGCGTTTAACGCTGCAAACTGTGCCTGCATGTCAGTAGGGAAAGCAGGATAAGGAGCCGTGGTAATATTCACTGATTTAGGGCGTCGGCCTTCCATATCAAGTGAAATCCAGTCTTCTCCAACCTCGACTTTAGCTCCGGCTTCTTTGAGCTTGAGTAAAACTGCATCAAGAATGTCCGGTCGAGTATTTTTAGCCTTCACATATCCGCGCGTTGCCGCAGCCGCCACTAAAAAAGTGCCAGTTTCAATACGGTCAGGCATAACTGAATAACGCGCTTCGTGCAGCGATTCAACGCCATTGACTACGATCGTATCTGTGCCTGCACCTGTAATATCTGCGCCCATTGCAATCAAGCAATCAGCTAGGTCAACAACTTCAGGTTCACGTGCAGCATTCTCAATGACAGTCTGCCCTTGCGCTAATGCAGCAGCCATCAAGATATTTTCAGTACCAGTAACCGTAACAACATCAAACAGAATTTTTGCGCCTTGTAAGCGACCGTTCGTCTTAGCACGGATGTATCCGCCTTCAACAGAAATCTCTGCCCCCATGGCTTCCAAACCACGAATGTGCAAATCAACTGGACGACTACCAATAGCACAACCACCCGGCAGCGAAACCTGCGCTTCGCCAAAATGTGCCAGTAACGGACCTAGTACCAAAATAGAGGCCCGCATGGTTTTAACAAGATCATAAGGAGCATGGCAGCTCTTAATTGTTGTTGCGTCAATTTCGACACTAAGCTTTTCATCAACAGTAACTTCTACACCCATACGACGTAACAACTCAAGCATCGTAGTAATGTCGTGCAAATGCGGCAAATTGCAGATAGTTACAGGTTTATCCGCTAGCAATGTTGCGGCTAATATAGGCAAAGCGGCGTTTTTTGCGCCAGAGATGCGTACTTCGCCATTTAGGCAAGCACCACCTTCAATTAATAATTTATCCATTCAGGAATTCCGACCGTTTTGATCACGTTCTGACACGATTCAGCCCTGAAGGGACTGCCACTGTTCAGGAGTATAAGTTTTAATTGTCAGCGCATGAATGGTGCCGTTGGCAATATATTCATTCAGGCACTGATAGACGAGTTGTTGCTTTTTAACGGGCATAAGACCCGCAAATTGAGGGCTGATTACAGTTACCTGAAAATCACACCCCTCACCAGCGGTCATCACTTCGGCATCCGAGAGATGCGATTCAATAATCTGTTTAACTTCTTCAGCTTGCATGAAGTGCTCCGATTACATCATTAATTCGATTAAGGAGCGGAATGATACCGAATTGAGCACAAAAAGGCGAAATTAATAGCCGGATTCCGCCTGATTAGAAGAGAAGTGATCCAGCCCAACCAAGTCCGAAATAGACGCCATATCCGCTGGCAGACATTCAAATGCCAAAGTTTTATTCAATTGCTTAGCTAAACGCATACAACATAAACAAAACGACAAGGCTGAGCTGTCAGCTTGGTTAACGCGTGAGAAATCAATGACACAATCTGCCTGAGCATCACTGATCGCTTTTTCGGCGGCTTCGCGGACAGCAATCACGCTAGAAAAAAGCAAGTCAGACTCAATAAAAATCCGCTGCCCGCCTTCAGCAATGTCAATTAGCTGCAGTGATGCACTCATCGGCTAGCCCTGTGTAGCAGGTGGATTAATCTGCGATTGCCATGCATCAACCACTTTGCCAACATCATAGCTATTACGCTGCATCAAGTCTGAGAATTGGTTTTTGAACGTAATACGGAAATTAATACCATTCATAATGACGTTCACCAACTTCCAATGCTCGTCAGTTTTCACCATATAGTTCACCAACGTGTAAACAGTACCATCACCAGACGTGACATCCACCGTTACAATTTGTTTATCATCTTCAGGGCTCGGCGACGTTGGTGGGGAAATCGAATACTCTTTAATATCAAATCCGACTAATGATTTAGCGTATGTCTTAATCAGCGTTTGCTTAAAAACAACCGCAAACTTAGCGCGTTGCTCCTCAGTCGCTTGACGATAGTATTTACCCATTACCCAGCTGGAAATGTAAGTAAAATCTACATCACGGTCCACGATGGCAGCAATATCCTTTGCCAGCTCGTCTTCATTAGGGTTTTGTTGGTCATGGTACTTATCTACCACAGCAATCATGTCTTTGATTGATGCATCAACCTGTGCCTTCGCTTCATCATATGAAGCCATTACACTAAAGCTTAGCAAGAAAGCAGCACATGTGATTGCCACTTTAGATATAACTTGTTTCATTGTGAGGTATTCTCCTACTCACTAACCTTATTAAATAAGAATTTGCCGATAAGGTTTTCTAGCACCATAGCTGACTGCGTATCAGCAATAGTATCGCCGTTCTTGAGTGTATCTGGCTCAAAACCAACAGATAACCCTATGTACTGCTCACCTAGCAGGCCAGATGTCAAAATTTGTGCCGATGTGTCTTTGGACAAATAATCTACGCTAGAGTTTATATTCATTTCGACCAAAGCGACTAAGCGCTTAGTATCAATGGTAATCCGGCTGACTTCTCCAACTTGCACGCCAGATAAAGTCACTTTAGACCGAGCCTTTAACCCCCCTATATTTTCAAAGCGGGCCTCCAAACGGTAAGTATCTTGTGCAGCAGAATTCAAACTCAAACCGCTTACGTTTATTGCGAGGCCTAAAATGGCTAGCAAGCCAAGCAGCATAAATAGACCAACGCTCACTTCAATCCAGCGTGTACGCATTGTTAAAAGTCTCCAAACATCAATGCGGTTAAAACAAAATCCAAGCCCAAAACAGCAAGCGAGGCGTAAACTACCGTGCGCGTTGTTGCTTGACTAATCCCCTCGGAAGTCGGTACACAATCATAACCCTGAAAAACAGCTATCCAAGTTACAACCACACCAAACACAACCGCTTTAATCAAACCATTAACAACGTCTTCTGAAAAACTGACAGCGCTTTGCATGTTGGACCAGAAAGAGCCTTCATAAATCCCCAACCAATCAACACTCACTAGCGAACCACCCCAAACACCCACAATGGCAAAGATCATGGATAACAAAGGCATAGAAATAAAACCGGCCCATAAACGAGGAGCTATAATCCTACGCAAAGGATCAACCCCAATCATCTCTAGACTCGTCAACTGCTCAGTTGCTTTCATAAGGCCTATTTCTGCGGTCAATGCAGAACCCGCCCGTCCGGCAAACAATAACGCGGTCACAACCGGCGCCAACTCACGTACCAAGGTTAGCGCCACCATTTGACCCACTGCTTGCTCAGAGCCGTAATCAACTAAGATCGTATAACCTTGCAGACCGATTACCATACCGATAAACAAGCCTGATACGAGAATGATGATTAAAGATAAGACACCTACTGAGTATAACTGACGTATAACAAGCGGCGTCATGATCATTGGCTGCGGGCGCGCAACCAGTGATTGAAAAACAATCAACCCCGAACGGCCAAATGCTGCAACCCTGTCTAAACCGGTGCGACCAATCGAGGCAACAAAGTCCAACAACGCGAGTATCAATCCTTTCATGACACACCCTCTGCCAAGCCAAGATCATCCAAAAGCGGCTGGGCTGAGTAATGAAACGGAACAGGACCATCAGGCTGCCCCTGCATAAACTGCTCAACCTGCGGCAGGTGATTTTTCGATAATTCCTCAGGAGTCCCTTGCGCAATCACTTCTCCTCCTGAAATGAGGAAAATATGATCTGCAATACTCATAGTCTCTTTTATATCGTGCGATACGATAATACTGGTATGCCCTAATGCTTTGTTCATAGCACTAATCAATTTTACAAGGACACCCATAGCAATGGGGTCTTGACCGGCAAACGGCTCGTCATACATCACAATATCGGGATCTAAAACAATTGCCCTGGCTAAGGCAACACGACGAGTCATACCACCAGAAAGCTCACTCGGCATTAAAGGATGCGCACCTCTTAGGCCAACCGCATTTAGCTTTAACAACACTATATCGCGGATCATGTCTTCTGGCAGTTTCGTGTGTACCCTAAGTGGAAACGCGACATTGTCAAAAACTGACATGTCAGTAAATAAAGCACCGCTTTGAAACAGCATTCCCATTCGCTCACGCAACAAAAAAAGATCATGGCGAGGTAAACGATGGACATCGCTAGCATCCACTAAAACCCGGCCAGCGTCGGGACGCAGCTGTCCGCCAATCAATTTAAGCAAGGTGGTTTTACCCGTGCCTGATGGCCCCATTATCGCCGTAACTTTACCGCGAGGGATGCGCAAATTGACACCGTTAAAGATAGTGCGATTACCACGACTGAAATGAAGATCATCAACAATAATGACGCTATCTTCATTAGACTGTTTTGACATGCGTAGGGCGTATCCTCTGCCGTAAAATATTCCGCTAACCTATATTAACGGAAAATTAAGGCGCACAATATACCACTAGTGCAAGAAAACATGAATAATCCCAATTCACTTGCGTAACATAACAGTTCTGATTTAATACCGCTTTTTACCTTCGGATTTACTATTCTATGCTTTATCCCATTTTAGCGATACTTGGTGGATTAATCGTGCTCGTGTGGAGTGCAGATCGCTTCGTAAACGGTGCCGCCGCTACCGCCAAAAACTTCGGTATGTCACCGTTATTGATAGGCTTGACGATCGTGTCTTTTGGCACGTCCGCCCCCGAAATGCTGGTCTCTTTTATGGCCTCCATCAATGATTCGGGAAGCTTGGCGGTCGGTAACGCGGTTGGTTCTAATATTGCCAACATTGCTTTAGTACTTGGTATAACCGCAATGATTGCTCCTATGCCGGTAAAATCAGGGGTTATCAAAAAAGAGATCCCTCTATTAGTGGGTATAACGTTACTGGCTGGCTACTGCTTATGGGATCTGACGCTTTCACTATCCGACGGTATTATCTTATTTGTTGGATTGATTGTTTGTCTCTATTTATTTGCAAAATACCAACAAGAGGAAGAAGGTTCGGATGATGAAGAAATCCCCGAACTGACAACACCTAAAGCTATTTTTTGGCTGCTAATAGGGCTTGCTCTTTTAATAGCAAGCTCAAGATTACTCGTATGGGGCGCTGTTGAAATCGCCACAATTATGGGCGTTTCCGAACTCATTATTGGTTTGACGATTGTAGCCATCGGCACCAGCCTACCGGAATTAGCGGCTACCGTAGCCAGTGCACTAAAAAAACAACACGATATCGCATTAGGTAACATTGTCGGTTCTAACATCTTCAATTTAGGTGCTGTGATGGCAATTCCGGGCCTAGTGTCTCCCATTAGCATTGAGGCAGACGCGTTCTCCCGCGACTACATGGCCATGCTTGCCGTCACAATACTGCTTGTCGCCTTTTGCTTGTGGCAGCGACCCGCCCGAATCTCACGTATCGAGGGCGGCCTGCTAACCGCCGCCTATGCGGGATATCTCTACCTGCTGTACACTGTTGCATCCTGATTAACCCAAACGGAAATAAGTAAGTTTTATTATGGAACAAAGCAAACCTTTCTTAGAATCTGCTATTCGTACTATTAAATTAGAAGCCGAAGCAGTACTAGAACTTATTCCGCATTTAGATGCCGGATTCGAAGCAGCCTGCGAATTGCTGATCGAATGCAAAGGACGTGTCATTGTCACAGGTATGGGTAAGTCAGGTCACATTGGCTGTAAAATTGCAGCAACACTAGCCAGCACAGGCACTCCGGCCTTCTTTGTTCACCCAGGTGAAGCCAGCCATGGCGATATGGGGATGTTCACACCAGAAGACGTGGTCATTGCGCTATCCAACTCAGGTGAAACCGCTGAGATTGTGACTATATTGCCGCTCATTAAACGGATGGCAGCTCCGCTAATCAGTATTACAGGTAACCCTGCATCCACATTATCTCAAGAAGCTAATGTCAATTTAGACATCTCTGTTTCCGAAGAAGCATGCCCTCTCAACTTAGCACCTACATCCAGTACGACTGCGCAGTTGGTGATGGGAGACGCACTTGCAATCGCCTTACTTGAAGCCAAAGGTTTTACCGCCGAAGACTTTGCCTTTTCTCACCCTGGTGGTAGCCTCGGCCGCAAGCTCTTGCTCAAAGTTAAAAGCATTATGCACGCAGGCGACGACATACCTACCGTCGAACTCGGCACATCAGTTAACGCGGCTCTCATAGAAGTTACAGAAAAGCGCTTAGGCATGACAACAGTTGTCGACAAAGACGGTGTACTGGTCGGTATATTTACCGATGGAGACTTGCGACGAACGCTTGATTTGAACCTTGACCTCAAATCAACACCTATAGAACAAGTCATGACACGCCAATCAACAACCGTTAACGAAGAAATGCTCGCCGCCGAAGCCCTTCACATCATGCAAACTAAAAAAATCAACGCGCTGATTGCTTGCGATGACCAAGGTCGCCCTACTGGCGCACTGAATATGCACGACATGTTAAAAGCAGGAGTGATTTAATGCGCACTATCGACAATATTGAACTTGCAAAACGCGCCGCAAACATCACGCTAGCAGTGTTTGACGTGGATGGTATTTTAACTGACGGCAGTTTACATTTCCTTGCAGATGGTTCAGAAGTCAAAATGTTTAACACCCTAGACGGCCTAGGCTTCAAAATGCTGCATGACATGGGGATTGAAACCGCGATCATTACTGGCCGAAAGTCACCGCAAGTCGAAATGCGTGTCAAAGCACTGGGAATTACATACCTGCACCAAGGACGGGATGACAAACTTACCGCCCTGCGTGAAATACTAGACAAAACAGCTCATAGCGAAGAGACAACCGCCTATATTGGCGACGACCTACCTGATTTATCCGCTATTACAGCCGTTGCTTTTGGTGCAACAGTTCCCAATGGGCACCCTCTTGTAAAAGAAGAGGCCAGTTGGGTAACTGAACGAACAGGGGGGTATGGAGCCGCTCGTGAGTTTTGCGAGACTATCCTACAAGCCAAAGGCTTGTTAGCACAGGCGTACCAGAGGTTCCGTTAATGCTACTGAACCAAAGCAAAGCGCGAGTAGCCGTTGCAAGTATTCTCTTGTTACCGCTTCTCGCTTACTGGATTATTAACCCTGATGACGTGCAAGAGACACCGACACAAAGCGCATTATCACAGGGTGCGGATTACTACCTAAAAGGCAGCAAAGTAAAAGAGTTCGATGAACAAGGGAAGCTTAAAGCGACACTGTCAGCCGCTGAGTTAACTCACTTTCCCGATCAAGCATTATCCAGACTACTTTCTCCATCCGTCGAAATGCAGGATGAAAAAGGAACACCTGTCACGCTCACCAGCAAAACTGGCACGTTATTTGATAATGAAGACCGCATGACGCTTGATGAAGACGTACGCGTCACGCATAATCCCAACATGCCCGATGCCAGTTTACTAACCACGTCGTCGTTAAATTTTGACCGCCGCAGTGGTATCGCGAGCACAGACCTACCCGTCAAAATAACAAACCAACAGTTTGAAACGACAGCAACTGGCATGACGATCAACATTAATTCGCGGACCTCCGATTTACTATCGGACGTAAAAGGCACTTTTTATGTCGAACCTTAAACAACTATCCCTGTTGGCTTGCACATGCCTATTCGCTACCCAGCTTGCCTTTGCGTTACCTGACGACCGCAAGAAGCCTATCCATATCGCCGCTAATAGCGCTCAGATTGATGAAAATAGCGGAATTACTACCTATACGGGCAACGTGCTTATTACCCAGGGTACTATGAAAATAAAAGCCGCTAAGGTTAACCTTTATCAAAAAAATAATGACGTAAACCGCATTGTCGCCACGGGTAGTCCAGCAAGCTTTAGCCAACAAGCATCAGCAAACCAAGCTATTACCGACGCGTTTGGTCAACGTTTAGAATATCAAGTTGATCAACAAACCATCACAATCACCGGCAACGCTCGCGTAGAACAAGACAAGAACCAATTCAGCGGCGAACGCATTGTCTATCAGATGGAAAAGTCTCTCGTTAATGCCTATAGCGGTGAAGGCAACTCAGGACAGCGCGTACAAATGATTATCCAACCAAAAGCGAAATAATATGATGACGCCGGATAGCACTTTACACGCTCGCAACTTAGCAAAATCATACAAAAAACGTAATGTCGTTCGCGATGTATCCCTCTCGGTCAATAGCGGTGAAATCGTAGGACTTCTGGGTCCCAATGGTGCCGGTAAAACTACCTGCTTTTACATGATTGTGGGCTTGGTCAAAGCTGATAACGGCTCAATAGCTATCAACGAAGAAACGATTACCCCTTTGGCTATGCACCAACGCGCACGCAAAGGAATTGGTTACTTACCTCAAGAAGCGTCTATTTTTCGAAAGCTCAGTGTTGAAGATAACTTACTTGGCATTTTAGAAATGCGAAAAGAGCTATCAGTTGATCAACAAAAAGCCAAAATGGAAGAGTTGCTAGAAGAGTTTCACATTACGCACATACGAAATAGTCTAGGCATGAGCTTGTCTGGTGGAGAACGACGCCGAGTCGAAATAGCGCGTGCCCTAGCCTCCGAGCCCGCTTTTATTTTGTTAGACGAACCCTTTGCAGGGGTTGACCCAATCTCTGTAAATGATATTAAAAAGACGATAAAACACCTACAATCAAAAGGTATTGGAGTCTTAATAACGGACCACAATGTCAGAGAAACACTCGACATTTGTGAGAAAGCCTACATAGTCAGTGAAGGTGTTATCCTAGCTGAAGGCGAGCCAAGCGATATACTGGCAAATGAAAAAGTTCGTGCTGCTTACCTCGGCGAATCGTTTCGACTATAAGCAACACCTCGTGTTTTCTGGAGTCTACTTGTAATTTATGAAGCAGTCATTACAGTTAAAAATGGGGCAACATCTCACGATGACCCCACAATTACAGCAAGCAATTCGCTTACTGCAATTATCGACACTTGATCTACAGCAGGAGATTCAATCTGCATTAGACAGCAATCCCATGCTGGAAACTAATGAAGACAGTGAAGACAATGCGGCTCCGCAGGACAACTCTACACAGAGCGAGCAGCCTAGCAATTCAGATCAAACCCCATCGGAATACACGGCGCAAACAACACAAGAATCGACACAATCTGACGACCAAGAACCCGACTCTTTTGACGACAAGTGGAACGATGACATCCCCAGTGAGTTATCAACCGATTCATCTTGGGACGACACTTACCAAACTAGCAGCAACACATCGAGCACAA
The DNA here is from genome assembly GCF_030397555.1 of Neptunomonas sp. CHC150. Classification (NCBI taxonomy): domain Bacteria; kingdom Pseudomonadati; phylum Pseudomonadota; class Gammaproteobacteria; order Oceanospirillales; family Oceanospirillaceae; genus Neptunomonas; species Neptunomonas sp. CHC150. The sequence goes on along the minus strand of NZ_JAPNXU010000012.1, from coordinate 59,619 downwards.
GTAATCGTGACGATGACAGCTTTTTTGAATCGAATGATAGTGCCGAGGAGAGTCTCCAAGACCATTTGCTATGGCAACTTAACCTAACAAGGATGTCCGCAGACGACCGTTTAGTTGCTGAAGCCATTATCGATGCGATCGACAACGAAGGCTATTTACGCCTTAACATTGAAGAGCTGCTTGAAGACTTTAAACGCCAAGAACCAGAACGCTTCCAAGAAGCAGAACTGGAAGAGTTCGAAGCCGTATTGCATCGCGTACAGCAGTTTGATCCGCCCGGTGTAGCGGCCCGCGACTTAGGTGAATGCCTGTGCATACAATTAAAACAATTACCTGAGCCGCCTCCTTTGTTAGCGCAAACGTTGAACTTGTGCCAACATTATATCCACTTACTGGGTAACCATGATTACAAACAATTGATGCGCAAGCTACGCATCAAAGAACCACAATTACAGGCTATTATTGAACTCATTCAAACGCTAAACCCGCAGCCGGGAGCAATGATTTCACCTTCAAAAGCTGAATATGTGATTCCAGATGTTTTTGTGGAAAAGCTCAAAGGTGTTTGGACCGTGCGCTTGAATTCTGAAGCTTCACCTAATTTACGGATCAACACTCAGTATGCTGATTTGATTCGCCGAGCGGACTCCAGCGCGGATAACACCTATTTAAAAAACCATTTACAGGAAGCACGCTGGTTTATTAAGAGTCTACTCAGCCGAAATGAAACTCTGCTAAAAGTTTCAAGTCAAATTATCGAAAGGCAAGTAGATTTTCTTGAGCATGGTGAAGAAGCTATGAAGCCCATGGTGTTACATGACATTGCCGAAGCAGTTGAGATGCACGAATCCACTATCTCACGTGTGACGACACAAAAATTCATGCACACACCTCGCGGAATATTTGAGCTAAAGTACTTCTTTTCAAGCCATGTCAACACCAGCGATGGTGGCGCAGCCTCATCAACAGCCATACGAGCGGTCATAAAAAAACTGATAGCTGCCGAAAACCCTGCTAAACCTTTAAGTGATAGTAAAATTGCTCAACTTCTCGATGAAGAAGGAATCCAGGTCGCTCGAAGGACGATCGCCAAATATCGCGAAGCGATGGGAATCGCTCCTTCTAATGAACGCAAGCGTCTGGTTTAATAACGATACGCATACGACTGAAGAGTCGTGCTAAGGAGACAATCTATGCAGATCAATATCACAGGTCACCATGTAGAACTGACTGAAGCACTGTCCGAGTATGTACACACTAAGTTTGACAAGCTAGAACGCCATTTCGATAACATCACTAACGTACAAGTGACCTTGAGTGTTGATAAACAGCGGCAAATTGCCGAAGCTGACATGCATATTGCTGGAGGCGAAATATTTGCAACCAGTGAGCAGCCGGATATGTATGCGGCCATTGATGCCCTGACGGATAAGCTAGACCGTCAAATCATCAAACATAAAGAAAAGCTCAAGAGCCATAAATAACCTTCTAATAACTAATTGAAGTCATATGCCCATAATTTCTCTGTTAACACCTAGCCGCACTCTACAAGCAGTAGAGGGCGGCAGCAAAAAGCGCGTGCTAGAAATGGCAAGCAAACTCATTGCTGAATCAGTCGGTGAAGAAGTCACACACGAACTTATCTTCACCGGCCTAATTGGCAGAGAAAGGCTGGGCAGTACCGGCATCGGTGAAGGGGTTGCTATACCCCATTGCCGATTAGCGGGTATCGAAGCACCGATAGGAGCGCTGATTCACTTAGCAGAGCCTATCGATTTTGATGCTATCGACAGCCGTCCTGTAGATTTACTGTTCTTTTTGCTAGTCCCTGAAGCGGCCTGTGATGAGCACCTCGGCACTTTAGCAAAATTAGCAGAAGTCTTTAGCCAAGATGAATGCCGTGTCGCCCTTCGAAAAGCCGACAGCAATGAAAACCTATTGGCTACAGCGATGCGCTTATTCCAATAAAGTGACATCAGCCTAATGCAATAAGAGAGCTCTCATGAAATTGGTAATCATTAGCGGGATGTCCGGCTCAGGAAAAAGCTCAGCCTTGCAGGCATTGGAAGATGTGGGTTTTTATTGCATTGATAACTTACCGGCTATGCTATTGCCGGATTTAATTAAGCATCTAGAAGCCGATGCTCAATTCAAAAAAATAGCCGTTTGTATCGATGCTCGTAACTTATCGAGTAATTTAGAGCGACTCCCCGAGATCTGGCGTGATTTTAACGAACACAGCGACATTAACGCCGAGCTCGTGTTTATTAACGCGTCACTTGAAAGCTTACTCAACCGTTACAGCTCAACTAGACGTCGACATCCGATGTCAGAATTGTTTAGTGGATTAACTGACTCAATTGAGTACGAAAAAAAGCTCCTTGAGCCGATCGCCGAAATTGCCGATATAAGAATCGATACTACGCATATGTCACTATACGACCTCCGTGACACGATTAAATTACGTGTAGCAGAGCGTAAACAGCAAACGTTATCACTCCAATTTGAGTCGTTTGGCTTTAAACATGGCGTTCCAATGGATGTCGATATGGTATTTGATGTCCGTGTACTGCCAAACCCTTATTGGCTTCCTGAATTACGTAAATTTACGGGCAAGGACAAGCCTGTCATCGACTTTTTAAGTAACGAGGCTCTGGTCGATGAAATGTACCAGGATATTCGCGGTTACATTGAAAAGTGGTTGCCTGAGTTTTCCAACAATAACCGCAGTTATGTCACGGTAGGTATTGGCTGCACCGGCGGCCAGCACCGGTCCGTTTTTCTTGCGGAGAAGCTAACGGGCTATTTTAAATCACTCATGGATACGGTGAACATACGCCACCGAGAACTGCACTAAGTGCCAGTTTAAGATCAGGAATAAGCGCATGCTAGAAAAGAAAATCACAATAATAAATAAGCTCGGCTTACACGCCCGCGCAGCCGCCAAGCTCATCAACACAACCTCGCGCTTTTCGTGCGACGTCCGCCTAGAAAAAGATGACCGAGAAGTGGATGGGAAAAGTATCATGTCTGTTATGATGCTTGCCGCAAGTCGAGGCACCGAACTTACTGTAAAAACTCAAGGCGAAGACCAAGATGAAGCCCTGAGCGCGATAGAAGCGTTAATTAATAACCGCTTTGACGAAGAAGAGTAATATCAGCCAACAGATCTACTGTAGGCTTAAGAACTATCCGTTATACTAGCGCCTACGCCACCAAGGCGCCCCTACTCTATCCTGACGCTGACAGTGAGCACCTAAGGACTTTATGACGGCTCAAGAAGATACCACAGCATTAGACAAGCTAAATAGCGCTCTCAATAGCGGCGCATTTCAACAAGTCCGTTTCACCCTTAACAGCACATTACGTCCTGTAGAAGTCGCACATTTACTCGAAAAGTCGCCCCCAAAAGAGCGCCAAATTCTTTGGAACCTAATCCATCCAGAGAATGAAGGTAAGGTACTGCAATACCTTGCTGATGATATCCAGGCCGACATTTTAAGCAAAATGGATGCTGATCGTTTATTAGCGATTACGGAAACATTAGATACCGACGATGTAGCCGACGTTTTACAACAACTCCCAGAGCGTATTACTCGCGAGCTGCTCCAAATTATGGATCAGCAAAATCGCGAGCGCATCGAAGAGATCTTGGCTTACCCAGAGGATACCGCTGGCGGCTTGATGAATACCGACACGGTTACTATCCGCCCCGATATAACGGTAGAAACGTGCTTGCGCTATATTCGTCGCCATAATGAAATCCCAGAGATGACGGATAGCCTTTTTGTAGTAAGCCGAAAAAAGAATTCATACATAGGCACACTTCCCCTTACCAAGCTGTTGGTGAGTGACCCCGAAATTACAATTCGGGAAATAATGAATACCGATATTAAGCCCATACCTGCTGACATGCCTGATGATAAGGTTGCTTCTCTATTTGAAAAGCACGACCTAGTCTCTGCCCCTGTTATTAACAAGAGCGGTAAATTATTGGGACGTATCACTATCGACGATGTAGTCGACGTTATACGGGAAGATGCCGACCACTCCTTAATGAGCATGGCGGGTCTGGATGAAGATGAAGATACTTTTGCTCCACTCTTAAAAACTACGCGCCGTCGCGCTGTTTGGCTGGGTATTAACTTACTAACAGCGTTACTTGCTTCATCTGTGATCGGACTCTTCCAAGACACCATTGATAAAGTAGTTGCTCTGGCCGTACTAATGCCCATTGTGGCATCCATGGGCGGTATAGCAGGCAGCCAAACCTTAACTCTGATGATACGTGGTCAAGCATTAGGACATGTCGAGCGTTCAAACGCTCGCTGGCTTCTTAACCGCGAGCTGTTAGTCAGCTTATTAAACGGGATCATATGGGCCGGGGTCGTGGCAGCGGTGTCTATGGTCTGGTTCAGCAGCCAAACTATCGGTATCGTTATTGGGTTAGCTATTGTCATCAATTTAATTGTCGGAGCACTGGCCGGCACCCTACTTCCCCTCGTATTAAAAGCGTGGGGGATCGATCCAGCATTGGCAGGCAGTGTCTTACTGACTACAATTACCGACGTGGTAGGTTTTTTTGCCTTCCTTGGCCTAGCCACTTATTTCTACGGATAACTTAATGAGCAATATCGATACACATGACACCGACTATGAAGATGATGACTTTGTCAGTCGTTCGCAACGTAAACGAGAAGTTGAAGCACTTCAGGACATAGGCACTAAAATGATTGATTTGCGCCCAGATCAACTTAAGCGCATGCCTATTGATGAAACACTTTACGACGCTATTGTGGAAGCTAAACGGCTAAGCTCACGCAACGCGCTAAAGCGCCAAATGCAATATATTGGCAAACTCATGCGCCATGAAGATGGGGACGCTATACAAGCACAGCTAGATCGATTTGATTCGACATCTGAAGCGCATAACCAAATGTTTCATAAGCTCGAAAAATGGCGTGATCGTTTGATCGCAAATGAGAGCGGTATGCTAGATGTCATCATTAATGAATACAGCACTATTGATGTACAACATTTGCGCCAGCTAGTCAGAAACGCTCAAAAAGAAAAGGCAGACAATAAAGCGCCAGCCGCTTCACGCAAACTCTTTAAATACTTGCGCCAACTAGAAGAGAGCAAACAAGCGTAACAGCATTATTTATCATTACGGTCCATTCTAAATGGATCGTTACGCTGTTTTTCCTTTTCAGACACCACGGTATCTACTTCAGGTTCAGCCCACGGCCCATTAAGTTGATAGGTCAACGTACTAACCTTCTCAAGCTTATCACCTATCAACTTATCAATAATAAAAACAGCACCCGCTATTTGAGGCGCGCCTAATAACACTGCCGCGATTGGCACATTGCTCGTTAACGGTAAAACAACATCCATCTTCGCATTAATAGTTTGCTGCGCTAAATTCAACTCGCCATTTAACTTCAAATCGGCCGAAGGACCTTCTAGGCTTAAAGGCTTGTCCGTATAGGCTATGCCATCATTGATTAAAAAGCTCGCATCTAGGGTATCGTAAGCCACCCCTTTTTCTACCAAATCGGTGAAATTCAACTTTAAGCGACGCACTATCGTATTAAAGTTAAGGATACCAAAGAGGCGTAAAATATTAGCGGAATTTCCACTTTCGACAATACGTCCATTAGTTAATGACATGACGAAATTACCACTCAGATCATCCGGTGTGAATCCCCATAGATATCCCGGCCAACTTAACTTTGCACTAAGATTGCCTTTAGTCGACTCAATGACTCCCGAATAACCCCATTGCGCGATGACCTTTCCTAAATCACCACCGGCAAAGCTCAAATCAAGGTAGCTTTGAGGCGCTTTGTTTTGTACGCTCCAACCTGCTTCTCCCGTTAGGTGATAAGAACCTATATCTGCAGTAATGCTCGATACAGTGAATTGCCCCTGAGAACTTGGCACAAGTGCGGCTTGCCAGCGCCCCAACTCATGACTATTCAAACGCAACTCATCAATAACCACATTCATCTTTGGCCACTGAGAAACATCAATTAACGGCGCTTCAGAACTTGACGATTCCGGCTGGTTCAAGAAGATAGCGCCTTTACCTTGTGTATTGAGCCGTAGATGCTTCAAAGATATTTGATAAGGCTGTTGATCATCCTCCGGAATTTTAATATCGCCAGTAACAACCGGGCTAATCACACCAATAGTCGCACGGCCATTGACGGGTGAGTGGTAAACTACGTTTACACGAGGTAAGCGCATATTTTCATAGAGAACTTGATCGACCATTAATGAAACAGTAACCGGGACATTGCTTGTTTGGCTTTGCGTCTGTGCTGGATCTGCCGAAGCTCCGGATACCCATTCATTACGCTTGAGCAAAGCCGACAACTCATCAAGATCAATGGTGCCTTGCCGCCCTTCTACCCAAACACCCGGCGTGCTCGGTTCTTGCGGTCTTGTATCGCCTAAAAAAATACGAGTCCCCGCAAGGTCTCCCATCATTTTGGTGACCCCACGCAACTGGTTATTCAAATTGAACCGCCAAACCGGATCATTAATACCTAACTGACCGACTAGCTGCAAAGATTTAGTTTCAGAAGATGACTTTCCGTAAGGCGCTGGCAGAAGCAACTCAACACCTTTTAGGTCAGTATTAACCACTAATTTATTACACAGCGGAGAGCCATCACAAATATCCATCCGCCCAGCAACAGCCGCAGCGCCTTTAACACTATTGAGGAAGCTCAAGCCTGTCCATTTATGTAAAGCCGCTGCTGATAACGTTCCATTGAGTGAGACTCTGGTAATTGCTGGAGATTCTGACGTGGCCGCAACTGTCTCTATATTCCCGACAACAGGGCTACCTAGAAATTCGCTTTTAAGCCCCTTTGCCGACAAGCCTGCCGCCGAGGAAAAGCGAAGTGTTCCATTAATCTTCGTAAACGCGAGTGTTTGCGCCTTATCCTTAAAAGAACCACCCTTTAGGTACGAGACTACTTGAACTTTTGGAGGCTGCTGGCCTTCAAGAGCAATATCAACGCTCACATCGGTGGTTTGCGAACCGCTAATACGCCAGCTCTCTAGCCCATCACCAACGACTTGACGAATATCTGGGGTATTTAATATTTGCTGTATATCACTTGCTGCACCCGAAAGGTGGGTTTTTATGGATAAACGACTAACATCCGGCGAAGAAGTGATTTCCACATTGCCAGCACTGCGCATAATATTCGCATCTTCAGATCGGATCCGAAGGCCTTCCTGATCTAGCCATAATGTCATATCGGTGTCAGAGACAGCAGGCCACCCTTCTAAGAAAGCGACTTTTCCCTGCTCGATATCTAAATAGAGCTGAACTGTTGGAGGAGTACGGCCTTCTAAATTACGGGTATCTGTTCGTAACAACAACAGCCCTTGCTTGACCGTCCCTGACTTAACCGCTTGTTTAATCCAAGCATGCAGCGATTCACCAACTTCTTTGGCCGGCACGTAACCAGCAGCCTGACTAGCTTCACCATTTTGCAGACCGATCATCAAAGAGAATTCACTCTGATGCTTACGCTCAATAGGCAGCATTAAACGGAAACGCCCTGAAGCTTCTAAGTCCTTTATAGCCTCCTCTCCCTGCTCAGCAGCTTTGGAAAGCGTTAACAAACCGCTATTAACAACAACTACAGGTAAGTCATACCCGGGGGGACGTTCAATATTCCACTTAACCCGACCTTTTGCATGGCTGTAGTGCCAACCTGATTCAAACAAAGACGGAAATGACAAATCAAACTGATCTGTATCTAAATCTACATGCCCAGTGTTTTTATTAAAAACTAACTGTCCATTTACGTTAGCAACCGAAGGGGAACCAAAATACTCATCAAGACCAACACTAACTAAGTCGGCCACTGCTTCAAAGTCAATTAATGCGGCGCCGTCAGGCCAAGTCACTAGCACGTTTTCCAAATGCCCTTTCGGGTTTAGTAAGTCGATGGCTTGATTCAAAGAGTCTGTCAAATACGCTTTATCTTTTAGCCAAGCAGCAATTGAATGCAGAGGCAACGATTGAATCGCTAATTGCTTTAGTGCCAAAGCTCCCTTCTCTGTTTCTGAGTTTGGAGTTGGCAGCTGTATCATCGCTGTTACGTAAGGTAGGCTTAATGTGTCGGCCGGCGTATGATCGCTTACCAACGTCAAACTAGATACTTGAATCTGATACCGATTATTGCCTTTTGGCTCAGCCGCAAAAGTAAAACTGCTATCAATGACGTTATCAAACTTTTCATCAGCAAAACTCAACTTATCAACCGATGCACGACCTTGTAAGCGAGATAGTTCACGCTTAGATAACGTTGCCCATAATTCAGCGCTGGCATCCAATTGTGATATTTCAATGGGCAGTAGCTCACCTGCGAGATCAAGAATAGGAGTGCCTACGTCACTCACTTTCGCATAAATTGAGAATTCACCATCTAAGGGGCGTGATGGCGACAACTGATCAGCTTCGATAACGAAAGCGGCTTCGCTGTTTTTCCCTTGCTCAGTTTCTAAACGTGCCTGCCCAACAACTTGGTGTTGCTTACGCGTATTATCTATCGCCAGAGTAACGGGAGAAAAACGTCTTACCTCCTCACCAGCCAGCATGAGCTCAAATTCTGCATTACTAATATCGATATGAGACTGTGTAAATAAGAGTGTTGCTGTTTTATTCAACACATCGTTAAAGCGGCTAGTTTGAGCATCCGGCACTTTAGCAGAGCTCTGCGTCCATCCACTTTCAGGCTCTACAAGCCTGACCTTCAAACCATCGACGTCGGCATATTTAAATATCGGCTGCCAATATCGCAATGAACGAAAGAGATCCACGCTTGCGTTCACACGGCTTGATACAATAGATAATTGGGAAGGCGCTTTATTATCAGTTATGCGTAAATCACTGATATCAAAAACAGGGTAAGCACCTTGCCAATGCGTCTGCAAAGCACCTATTTCAATGTGTAAGTTGGTTCTTTCTGAAATGAACTGTGTGATGTCATCAGCAATACGGGGAAGATGGGGAAAACCGAGCCGTAACACCATCAAGCCAACTAAAGCGATAAAAAAAGCTATTAAGCACAGCCCAGTAAAACCTTTTTTTAGACGCTGATTCATCGACCTAATCTACTACAAAGTGGTTAACGCAAAACAACGTCATACTGTTCAGGGTTATACATTGGCTCTACCTGAAAGCGGATTGTTTTATTAATAAAAGCTTCGAGTTCAGCCACGTGATCAGACGCATCATCGGTTAAGTACTCGACCACCCGCTCAGATGCTAAAACCATATAAGTTTCAGTATCGTAGGCACGATGTTGACGAAGAATTTCACGGAAAATTTCGTAACAAATCGTTTCAGGTGTCTTGATAGACCCTCTCGCTTGGCATTGATTGCATACTTCACACAAAATATGCTCAAGGCTTTCACGTGTTCGTTTACGCGTCATCTCAACTAAGCCAAGCTCCGAAACACCCGTAACCTTACACTTAGCATGGTCCCGCTCTAACATTCTCTCTAAAGTGCGATGTACTTGACGTCGGTGCTCTTCAAGCTCCATATCAATAAAGTCGATGATGATAATGCCGCCTAAATTTCGCAGACGAAGCTGTCGACCAATTGCAGTAGCGGCTTCCAAATTAGTTTTGAAAATTGTCTCTTCAAGATTGCGATGCCCCACAAAGGCTCCAGTATTGACATCAACTGTGGTCATCGCCTCCGTCTGATCAAAAATAAGATAGCCGCCTGACTTTAGCTCTACTTTGCGGCCCAAGGCTTTTTGCATCTCATCTTCAACATTGTATAAATCGAAAATGGGACGCTCACCGGGGTAGTACTCTAAGCGGTCAAAAATTTCAGGCACTAGCGCTTCGGTAAACTCTTGCGCTTTTTGAAAAGTCTCACGTGAGTCTATTCGGATACGCTCAATACCCGAGTGCGCCATGTCACGAAGCGCACGCATATTAAGCGGGAGATCTTCATATACGATAGAAGGAACAGTTGCCGTTTGAATTTTTCGTTCTATTGCCTTCCATAAACGCCGCAAAAATTTTACATCAGCAATCAACTCTGCATCAGAGGCGCCTTCTGCAACCGTTCGCAAAATGTAACCGGCTTGGGGACCTTCATCCTCATCGAGGCATGATTGTAAAAGTGCCCGCAATCGATCTCGCTCTTCAACATCCTCAATACGCTGCGAAACACCAATATGAGTGTTCTCTGACATATACACTAAATAACGCGATGGAATAGACAAGTGCGTGGTTAAGCGAGCGCCTTTTGTGCCAATAGGGTCTTTAGTGACTTGAACAATTAAGGATTGCCCCTCGCGTAGTGCTTGAGCAATAGTAGTTGAAGACTTTTCTTCAGCGGAAATATTTTGCGGTAAAACATCTTCTACATGAATAAAAGCAGCGCGTTCTAAGCCAATTTCTACAAAGGCAGCCTGCATACCAGGTAATACACGAACAACCTTACCTTTATAAATATTCCCGACAATACCACGGCGCGCACTACGCTCTACATAAATCTCTTGTGGCATACCATTTTCTATAATGGCGACCCGTGTTTCCATGGGCGTGAAGTTAATTAAAATTTCTTCACCAATACTTGTAGCCACAGAGCTTTCCTTATTCATAAATAAATTAGCGGTGCCAAATAGTTATACCATGTTTTTGTAAAAGAGCGGCGGTTTCAGTAAGCGGCAAGCCCACAACTCCTGTATAACTTCCCGATAAGGACTTTACAAAAACAGCACCCAGCCCCTGAATACCATAAGCCCCTGCTTTATCGGCTGGCTCCCCAGTCGCCCAATATTGTCGGCATGTTTTTTCATCTAGTACATTAAACTGGACTTGTGTTGTGACCACTTGACTGGCCTTTATACCAGAACCGACCACAGCAATAGCCGTCATTACCTGATGTTCTTTTCCAGAAAGTGACATCAACATAGCCAACGCTTCATCTTCAGAAGAAGGCTTCCCTAGGATACGGTCATCAATGACAACGCTGGTATCAGAGCCTAACACCAAGGCATCAGGGTTACCGGATCTATCAAAACCTGCCTGGGCCTTTTCACACGCCAAACGCTCGACATAAACGGCAGGCAACTCTCCCGAACGCACCGATTCATCAATATCAACCGCTAACGAACTAAAATGCACGCCAATCTGTTCTAACAACTCTTTGCGACGAGGAGAGGCCGAAGCCAAAATGAGTGTTGTCATCATTACTCCTGACTAGCGAATATGAAATGTACGACGAATACCGCGCAGCACAACAAATACCCAAGGCCACAGTAGCGCACTTACTAAGGCTGGCAATAAGAAGATAAGGCTGTCGCCTGTTGTACCCGCCATGGATTGAATCCAGTGAAAAATCAATTGGTTAATACCAACAAGCACTAACACCATCATCGCTTGCTGCCACAGACGATACATACGCAATCGTTTATGCAAAATTAACGTAATAAGTGCAACTATCGTCAAGGACAGCGCATTCATCCCTAATAAGCTACCTTTGAGCACATCTAACACTATACCGGCCATCCACGCCGAACCTATCCCGAAACGGTGAGGCAGGGCCATCACCCAGTAGATAACCAACATAGCTACCCACTCTGGACGCCACCAAACGAGCATGGCTGGTAACGGCATTTGGCTTAGTATAAAGCCAATAATTAATGTCCCTACGACGATGAGTACACCACCTGAGTGACGATCAGCCATTTGCTGGCGTCTCCTGAGACTGCACATCTTCTGGGGTTTCGAGCATTTCTGATTCGGTAGGCTCTTCAGGCACAATAGGAGCAGGCTCGACTAATAATAAGTGCCGGCTTTTATCTAATCGAGCCGATGGCACGGCTTTCACGATAGCAAAGGGCTGTCCTGGATCGCGAACCACACTCACAATTTGAGCAACGGGATAACCATAAGGAAAGCGTTTGCCTAAACCTGAAGTCACTAGCAGGTCTCCCTCACGCACATCGGCTGTATCGGGTACGTGTTCTAGTTCTAGCTCTCCCATTGTCCCTTTACCCAGTGCTATCGAACGAAAACCGTTACGGATAATTTCCACCGGCAGCGCATGACGCGCATCGGTGATAAGCATAACTCGGCAAGTATAATGTGATACTTCAACCACTTGTCCAAGTACACCACCGGCATCAAGCACGGGCTGACCTATGAATACATCGTCTTCCGAGCCCTTACCCAAAATAATTTGATGCTGAAAAGGGTCCGGATTTACACCGATGAGTTCGGCCAGTTTAACTTCATTAGGAATCCGCTCACGGCCATTTAACAGCTCTCGCAAGCGAATATTCTCAGCCGTCAAAGACGCCATTTGTTGAACTTGTTGGTCTAAACTGATCACATCCGAGCGAAGCTGCTCATTTTCTTTAGCTAATGAACGGCGGCTAACAAGCACATCCGATACATCATCAGCCATACGAGAAGGGAGATCGACCAACCACTGAATGGGCGTCAGTAACAAGGAAAGGTAAGATTTAGCCTCACGTGCTTTTGAATCACTATTATCCGTGATCATAAAAACAATAGAGACAACTACCAAAATAAGGAAAAAAAGGCGGGGAATACCGCCTTTAAATATAGGTTTCATTAATGTACTTCCGTCATGACACGGGAGGTTCTCTCAGCCAGCAAACGACTGCTCTGCTTATTCGAAGGTTAGCAGTTCGAACGCGTGCTTATCCAGAAGTTCCAATGCACGACCGCCCCCACGTGCAACACACGTCAGCGGGTCTTCAGCCAAAATAACAGGCAAGCCTGTTTCTTCGCTAATTAAACGATCGATATTACGTAGCATAGAACCCCCGCCCGTTAACACAATACCGCGCTCTGCGATATCTGACGCCAACTCCGGTGGGCATTGTTCAAGCGCACTTTTCACTGCCTGCACAATGGAAGAAAGCGGCTCTTGCAATGCTTCTAAAATTTCATTGCTATTAAGCGTAAAGCTGCGCGGAATACCCTCAGCTAAGTTACGACCGCGAACATCTATCTCTAACACATCGTTACTTGGGTAGGCTGTACCTATCTCTTGTTTGATGCGCTCAGCAGTTGCTTCACCGATTAAGCTACCGTAGTTACGACGCACGTAGGTAACAATAGACTCGTCAAAGCGGTCGCCGCCGATCCGTACCGACTCAGCATAAACAATACCATTTAGAGAGATCACAGCGATTTCAGTAGTACCACCGCCGATATCAACAACCATAGAACCGCTTGCTTCTTCTACCGGCAAACCAGCACCGATTGCCGCAGCCATAGGCTCTTCAATTAGATAAACTTCACGAGCTCCCGCTCCCAAAGCCGATTCTTTGATGGCTCGACGCTCAACTTGCGTTGATTTACAAGGTACACACACCAGCACACGAGGGCTAGGTGATAGGAAGCTGTTGTCATGTACTTTACTGATAAAGTACTGGAGCATTTTTTCGGTCACATGAAAATCAGCGATAACGCCATCTTTCATGGGACGGATCGCTGTAATATTGCCAGGAGTACGACCGAGCATACGTTTTGCATCGGTACCTACAGCGGCGACAGTTTTTTGGTTGCCCGTCTGACGGATCGCAACCACTGATGGCTCATTAAGAACAATATCTTTATCGCGAACAAAAATCAGCGTATTGGCGGTGCCCAGATCGATAGAAAGGTCGCTAGAAAACAGACCTCGAATTTTCTTAAACATGATGAGAGGAGACCCTAAAGAGTTACGATGTAGCTGACGTATTTTAAAAACACGTAACTCTAGCAACGGCAGGCATTTAGAGCAAGAAACAAATATGTTAAGTTACCCTTTTTTAGGCCTACTTTAATGTGTCAGCGAGAATCCAATGGCTTTAGACAAATCTGACGTAGAAAAAATCGCCCATTTGGCGCGCGTCAACATCAACGAAGCGGATATCCCAGAATATGCGCAAAATTTGACGAATATCCTCGACTTAGTGGATCAAATGCAATCCATCAACACAGTCGATATAGAGCCCTTAAATCATCCTCTAGACGCCATACAGCGCTTACGTGCGGATGAAATAACAGAAACAAACCAACGTGATCATCTACAAAGCGTTGCCCCATCCGTAGAGAAGGGTTTGTTTCTGGTTCCTAAGGTTATCGAATAAATACGCCCTATTTACAGCAGGATTACAACGAACATGCTAGATAAAACACTGGCCGAATTGTCCACAAGTCTTGAACAGGGCGATTTCAGCAGCGTAGAACTGACTCAAGCCTACCTTGATTTAATCAAGGCTAAGGATTCAACGTACAACAGCTATATCACAGTGACCGACGAACTTGCCCTGCAGCAAGCCCAAGCCGCTGATGAGCGTCGACAGCAAGGCAAAGCAACCGCGCTGACGGGCGTACCCATTGCCCATAAAGATATTTTTTGCACCCTTGGCGTAAAAACGTCGGCTGGCTCTAAAATGCTGGACAACTTTATTTCGCCATACGATGCCACTGTTGTATCAAACTTCAACAATGCCGGCGCCGTCACATTGGGTAAAACCAATATGGATGAGTTTGCGATGGGCTCATCCAATGAAAACAGCTATTACGGCGCATGCCGTAACCCTTGGGATACCGCCCGAGTACCTGGTGGATCCTCAGGTGGTTCAGCGGCGGCTGTTGCCGCAGGCTTAGCGCCAGCGGCAACCGGTACAGACACAGGTGGTTCCATTAGACAGCCAGCTGCTTTTTGTAACCTAACGGGCCTCAAACCGACTTATGGCCGGGTATCACGCTTTGGCATGATTGCATACGCTTCTTCGTTAGACCAAGGCGGCCCAATGGCCCGCACAGCGCATGATTGTGCATTAATGTTGAACGTAATGGCCGGTGTTGATGGAAACGACTCTACCAGCGCTGACTATCCAGTAGCCGATTACACCGCCACCTTAGACCAGCCCCTCAGTGGCCTAAAGATAGGCTTACCGAAAGAGTTCTTTTCTGAGCAGCTCAACCCAGAGATTGCAACACTTGTACAATCGGCAATCAAAGAATATGAAGCACTTGGCGCAACCGTTAAAGAAGTCAGCTTACCGAACACTGCTTTATCAGTGCCTGCGTACTATATTATCGCTCCTTCTGAGGCTTCATCCAACCTATCGCGGTTTGACGGCGTTCGTTACGGCCACCGCTGCAGCGCCCCCAAAGATCTCGAGGACATGTACAAACGCACACGCGGCGAGGGCTTTGGCTCAGAGGTAAAGCGCCGTATTCTTGTCGGCACTTATGCGCTCTCCGAAGGTTTTTACGACGCCTACTACAAGAAGGCTCAGCAAATTCGACGCTTAATTCAACAGGACTTCGTTCGCGTTTTATCAGATGTGGATGTCATCATGGGTCCAACCACACCCACTACCGCCTTTAACATTGGCGAAAAAACGACAGATCCAGTAGAGATGTACATGGAAGATATCTTTACACTGTCACTCAACTTAGCTGGACTGCCTGGCATGTCCATTCCGTGCGGCTTCAGTAATGGCTTACCCGTTGGTTTACAAATCATCGGTAATTATTTTGCTGAAGAAAAACTCCTGAACGTGGCGCATAAATATCAACAAGCCACCGACTGGCACACCCGCAAGCCCGAAGCACGCTAAGAGGAATACATATGGAATGGGAAGCAGTAATCGGGCTAGAGATTCACGCTCAGCTCGCAACGAAAACGAAGATTTTTTCAGGCTCCAGCACTGCGTTTGGCGCTGAGCCTAACACACAAGCAAATGCCGTTGATTTAGCGCTACCTGGGACCTTGCCAGTCTTTAACAAGGAAGCTTTGCGGATGGCAGTAATGTTTGGTACTGCCATTGAGGCTGATATTGGTAAAACGTCTGTTTTTGATCGCAAAAACTACTTTTACCCTGATTTACCCAAGGGCTATCAGACAAGCCAACTTTTCCACCCTATCGTGGGTAAAGGCTATGTCGACATAGAGTTATCAGATGGCAGCACCAAACGCATTGGGGTAACGCGCGCTCATCTTGAAGAAGACGCAGGTAAATCACTGCACGAAGACTTTGTTGGTATGACAGGCATCGACCTCAACCGTGCAGGCACTCCGCTGCTTGAGATCGTGTCCGAGCCTGACATGCGCTCTGCCGAAGAGGCTGTGGCGTATGTTAAAAAGATACACTCTTTAGTCACCAGCTTAGGTATCTGCGACGGCAACATGGCTGAAGGTTCATTTCGCTGTGACTGTAACGTTTCGGTACGTTACAAAGGTGAAGAGGAATTTGGCAACCGTACTGAGACCAAGAATATCAACTCCTTCCGTTTTATTGAGAAAGCGATCAAAGGAGAGATTATTCGCCAAATTGACATCCTAGAAGATGGCGGCCATATCACCCAGGAAACGCGCTTGTATGATGCTGACAAAGATCAAACCCGCTCTATGCGTAGCAAAGAAGAAGCCAACGACTACCGCTACTTCCCTTGCCCGGATTTGCTGCCTATTGTTATCGATGACGAATACATCCAAGCCGTAAAAGACTCGCTACCGGAGCTCCCCGCGGCTCGTCGTACTCGTTTTATCGAAACATATCAGCTGTCTGAATATGATGCAGGTGTCATCAGCTCCGATAAAGCCCTTGCCGACTTTTTCGAACAAACAGCTACGCTGGCTAGTGACGCCAAGCTGGCCGCAAATTGGGTGATGGGCGAGTTCTCTAAACTACTCAACCAAAACGATCTATCGGTCACTCAAGCGCCGGTCACTGCTGAACAGTTAGTCGGGTTATTACAACGCATTAAAGACAACACCATCTCAGGTAATATAGCCAAGAAGGTGTTTGAAGCAATGTGGACTGAAGGCGGTACAGCCGATGAGATCATCGAAGCTAAAGGCCTGAAGCAAGTCACTGATTCAGGTGCAATTGAAGGCCTAGTGGATCAAGTTATTGCGGCTAACCAACCGCAAGTGGATCAATATATTGCTGCAGAACCCGACAAACGGGGCAAAATGCTAGGCTTCTTTATGGGTCAAGTCATGAAGATATCTGGGGGCAAGGCTAACCCCGGTCAGGTGCAGGGTGTTCTAAAACAAAAGTTAGACTCTCTTTGCTAGTAAAGCTTAGATCTATGGGGGGACTGCCTCCATAGATCTATTTAAAAAATAATAAACAATGTATTGGCGCGTCAATTTGCCTTAGTTAAAAACTGTTCAGCTATTAACTGTTACAATTCTGAGACTTATCGACTAAGGTTCCTTATACAGAGTGATCTTTTCGTTTACCAAGGACTAAATATGCGGCGCCAGCAACACTCATTTGTTTCTCTTAAAAGCACCCTTATCACTCCTTATGTAACATTAATCCTAATGCTGACCCTAGTCATTGGCTTAATTTCGTACTGGGCTGGATCTCGAATGGTAGCGACGCTCTCTGAACGCTTATCGTTAGAGATGGTAGAGCGTATAGGCCAGGCGGTTGACCGCCATATGTTTGGCTCCAGTGCCGTATTAGAAGCCGCCTTCCCCAAAGGCATGACGGCACCAAAAGACATTACGCCTATTATTGACCAAATGCGTACGCGCTTTTGGACGGCTACCACCCTACACACTGACCCAAACGATTATGTATATTACGGTAATACTTTGGGCCAATCGTACGGCCTCAAGCGGCTCGAAAATAACAAAGCCGAAGTCCGTATCAAACTAGACCCACGTAAACCACGAGAGTACTTCTCTTTTAGTGGTATTAACGGCCAACAAAGCTACGTAAAAACCGAAGATGCCGTATTTGATCCTCGTATCCGGCCTTGGTTTACCTCAGGCCAGCAACGCGAACAACAAAACCACACTTGGACTGCCGTGTATGTAGACTTCGCAACCAGTGACCTTGTCGTGACGCGTGCGCGCAAAGTACTCTCGGATTCTGGCCAGTTAAGCGGTGTTGTGGCTACGGATGTTTCATTAATAAAATTAAATCAATTTATTGCCGACTTAAAAGTCAGTGAAAATGGTCTCGCGTTTTTAGTAGAAAGCAGTGGCGAGCTACTTGCCTCCTCTAACACTATCAATGTGCGACAATTACCCAGCGGCATGATGCAACGCGTTACCGTATCGGATGCGGGTGAACCCATGATTAAACTGGCATACGATCATATCGTTCCACTCTTAAAAAAAGAGAGCAGTAAGAACACCGGAAGCCTAACCTTATCCACAGAAAATGAAACGTTGGATATGGCTTATAAGCACATTATTGATACAGCAGGATTAGACTGGACGGCCATTATTATCGTCCCCCGCAGTGATATTTTAGCGGGGGTAACCAAGCAAGTCTTTATGGTCGGGCTGTTGGGTGTCATTGCTGTATTAATCGCTATAGGCCTTGGCTTTAGAATCTTAAACCGAGTGGCAAGTGATGTATCTTCCCTTTCACGAGCGGTAATGGATGCAGACCACTCCGAGGATACCCTACCTGCCACACTAAGCAGAAAAGACGAGATAGGTGTTTTAGCTCGTTCTTTCATGGATATGCGCAAAGGCTTATTTACCGATCAATTAACAAACGTAGCCAATCGTGCTGCCCTTGAAAGACACTTAACCAACCTGACGGCGCCCGCTAAGCAAGGGGAAACCAAAGTTCCGTTTACGTTACTCTTTATAGACTTAGATAACTTTAAGCCCTTAAACGATCTCTTTGGCCACGACAATGGCGACCTCGCACTGATTGAAGTAGCACAACGCTTTAAAACCCTACTTGGGCCTGACGATTTATTAGCACGTTACGGCGGTGATGAGTTTGTTGCAGTCCTTAGAGAGCAAAATCACCGCACCCATATTGATAAAATAAAACAGCGTTTCAATGATGTTTTACTAGCTCCGCTAAATACCTTGCACGATATACCACCCGGAGAGAACGTATATGTCACGGCCTCCATTGGTGACTCAAAATTCCCCGCACATGGGCAAGATGTAGAGTCTTTACTGCGCCGTGCCGACAAAGTGATGTACCAATACAAAAAAGTAAATAAAAGCCGCTTTTAATATCCGCCAGCTCATGTTTACTCACCTCAAAACTATCGCACAAACTTATATTAGATTTTACTAATAAAAATAGCTTATACTCTTTTTATATCGAATTATTTCGTGCGGGTCTTTGGCCTCCACTGTTTACTATTCACGTATATAAGAGGTTATTATGACGGTAGATTGGATTAACTTCATGCCTATTCAAGCATTGATAGGCGGATTATTAATTGGCTCTTCTGCTGGACTTTTACTTGTTATAAACGGCCAGATAGCCGGCATTAGCGGAATTACTTCTCGCTTGCTCGAAAAAGTTATTCCGCACAAACCATCCAGCAACGTAGCAGAAGCTCCCGTGTCGCTGTTTTCAAATTGGCGCATACTTTTTTTATTAGGCTTACTAAGTGCTCCGCTTTTGCACTCATTAACCTTTCAGCTAATGGGTAGCCCTCCAACTTCCTCACTACCTACTAATCCTGCGTCAGAGAACATGAACCTTGTATATTTTGGCTTACTGGCTGGCGGTAGTTTTTTAACTGGATTGGGAGCGAGGTTAGCTAATGGTTGTACCAGCGGACACGGTGTCTGCGGGCTGGCGCGCTTATCAAAGCGATCATTTGTCGCGGTTGGCTGTTTCGTCAGCTCGGCAATAGCTACCTTTTATGTTGCTCATTACTTACTGCACTGGATTTAAGAAACCATCATGAAAAATCATCCCTTTGTTGCTCTCTTAGCAGGTATTCTTTTTGGCTTAGGTCTAATTATTTCAGGCATGGCTAACCCTACTAAAATTTATGGATTTTTAGACATCACAGGCCAGTGGGACCCCTCACTAGTGGTCGTTCTGATTACGGCCGTGTCCTGTAGCTTTATCGGTGTTCGGATAGCGCTACGGCGGTCTCAAACTGATCCTAGTTTTGAGTGCCAACTACCAAGCCAACAAAACATCACATTGAGCCTAATACTAGGGAGTGTCATTTTTGGAATGGGTTGGGGGTTAACAGGCATTTGCCCAGGGCCAGCACTGGTCGGATTAGGACTCAGCTATTGGCCAGCACTTATTATTGTGCCAGCCATGCTGGCTGGTTTATGGGCAGGTGGCGGGATAAAAAGAACGTCTTAACTTTATTATTGATCAGAATCTGGAGGCCACAGAAGTGGTCGACTAGACATAAAACGATGTGCTTGCTGCGTGACCGGATCAGTAAAACTCATCGCTTGGGCTAATAACTGCAAAGGTTTACTGAAATCATCTTTGGATTGTTCAGGTAAAAGTACGGGATAGTAAGGATCATTCAACAAAGGAAAGCCCAACCCCGCCATATGAACACGTAGCTGGTGTGTTTTTCCGGTTAACGGGCTTAATTCAAACAACCCCAAACCATCACTCTGTTCAAGGCAAGTTATGAGTGATCTAGCGTTAATGTCCTGGCCAGTCGCGTCAACAGCCTGCTGTCTAAACCTCGGTGTGCTTCTAATAATGCGATTCTCGATACGCCAACCTGCTTTCATTTCTTGAGCGGATATCACTCTGTTAAGCACACCAACCGCACGGTATGTTTTTTGAATCTCTCCGGATGCGAATAGTCCATGGTACAAACCACGCTCTGAAGGTTTTTTAGAGAAAAGCACTAAGCCTGCGGTATCGCGATCTATTCGATGCGCCGGTGTTAATTCTGTGTTGCCTGTTCGACTAATAAGCCTGTTGAGTAAGCATGAATCAACATACGGACCTGATGGAACAACAGGTAAATAGTGAGGTTTACAAACGATCAGCTTGTGCTCGTCTTCGTATATGATTTTCTCATCAAAAGGGATATGTATTTCTGTGGCTACTTCACGATAATAAAAAACTTTTTGCTGCGCACGACATACACTATCACAGGAGATAAGTGATCGGTCTTCCCAAAAAACGTGACCATCGACGATACGCTGTACCCAGACATCTTTTGAAATAGCCGGAAAAGCCGAACATAAAAAATCCAGCACACTCATAGTACAGGACACATCTTGGGGAATAACTTTATACGAAGGACGTGCCGCAATACCCATACATAACCCTAAATACAAAAAACGGATGATACACCTGCACTAGTGTACCACCCAGTTAATCTGCCAGCTAAAACAGAGCCAGTAGATTGCAACCGCATGTATTTGTCGATCGTTGATCCTTTAAAGCGGGTTACTACGAGGTTGGATAATCAGTGTAGCCTTGCGCCGGATCACCGTTTTCGCCCGGGGCATACATAGTAGCTGGATCAGCTTCATTGAGTGTTGCACCTTGTTGTAAACGCGTCACTAAATCTGGATTAGCAATATACTTCACTCCAAAAGCAATAGCGTCTGCAACCCCCTCACTCACCAAACGAGTTCCTTGCTCTAATGTCATCGCTTCGTTAGCAATTACAGAACCGCCAAATGCCGCTTTCAATTCAGGAGTAAGTGCTGGTGAATTGAAATTTTCACGCGTGAAAATAAATGCAATTTTGCGTTTACCTAATTCACGAGCCACATACCCAAAGGTAGCAGCCAAGTCAGTATCGCCCATGGTATGAGCATCAGCACGTGGTGATAAATGGACACCTACTTTACCCGCACCCCATACTTGAATGGCCGCATCTGTCACTTCCAACATCAAACGGGCGCGGTTTTCGATAGGTCCACCATAGGCGTCAGTGCGCTTATTGGTTGAATCTTGTAGGAATTGATCCAGTAAATAGCCATTGGCTCCATGAACCTCCACACCATCAAAGCCTGCTTTCTTCGCGTTCTCCGCACCTTTTCGATATGCCTCGATAATGGCGGGTATTTCGTCCGCTTCCAGCGCGCGTGGTGTTTCGTAGGCCGTGATAGGACGAACCAAACTCACATGACCATCAGGGGCAATGGCACTGGGCGCAACCGGTTGCGCCCCTTCTAAGTACATGGAATGGGAAACCCGCCCTACATGCCACAACTGCAATACAATACGACCGCCTGCTTTATGAACTGCATCCGTGACTGTTTTCCATCCCTCTACCTGCTCGTCAGACCATATTCCAGGCGTATTGGGGTAGCCAACACCCATTGGGGTGACCGATGTTGCTTCGCTAATAATCAACCCGGCCTCAGCACGTTGGACATAATACTCAGCCATTAGCTCATTTGGTACACGCCCTTCGCTGGCGCGACAGCGGGTTAACGGCGACATAATAATACGGTTGGGTAATGAGAAATCGCCAATGCGAACTGGATCAAATAGTGTTGCCATTTCAAACTCCTTGAGCCTTTGCTGTGTCAGCAATCAAGCCTATTAACGGATTTAGCAATCAGTAAGGAAGCCACCGTGAATTAATCACAATGCCGATTGCATGTGTTGAGTAAATGCAGAAATGACCGTTTCGTTGCGGCGATAATATATCCACTGCCCGTGGCGTCTTGATTCAAGCAAACCTGCCCGTTGCAATGTTGCTAAGTGCGTTGAAATCGTTGACTGGGACAGTTTAGAGCGCTCATTAATGAGACCAACACAAACGCCATGTTCAAACGGGCATTGAGAACTAGGGAACTCCAACTCAGGATGTTTAAGCCACACTAATATCTCCCGTCGAACCGGGTTTGCTAACGCCTTAATAATTAAATCAACTTCGTTATCGGTCATATCCATTTACCCAAAGAACATGACAAAAGCATATCTATATATTTCGATATATAAATATGGATTTATGCAACGATCTGTTACTCGACAGTTAATACCACAAAGAAAAAGCAGTTAAAGCATTGATTTAAAAGAGGCCTAACTGTTACGGCTAGCTATTCTCTATGCAAAACAGGATAGTCTGTTGCACTATGCTGACTGGGCACAAACAACTGAACAGCGAGCTGGATAAACTTAGCAAAAGAGCCCCGTTAGGAGCTCTTTATCAGTAGACGTTCACACTAGCGACTCAATAATCAAACGCGCACAACCCCGCGCCTTGCTAGGATTTCTTCAATTTCAGGCAGGATAGTTTCATCATCGATCGTTGATGGCATTTTATAACGCTCATTGGCAGCAATCTTTCGCAGCACGGCCCGTAAAATTTTCCCTGAGCGGGTTTTCGGCAAACGCTCTACAACAACCGCCTTACGGAAGCACGCTAAAGCGCCTACCTCTTCACGTACACGCGCAACGAGCTCTTCTTCTAACTGCGCCTCATCAATATCCTCATCTGATTTAAGCACTACAAGCCCAACCGGAACCTGACCTTTAAGCGAATCACTTGCCCCAATGACCGCGCACTCAGCAACACAAGGGTGAGCAGAAACAATTTCTTCCATTTCTCCAGTTGATAAGCGATGTCCAGATACATTAATGACATCATCAGTACGGCCTGTAATGTAAATATAGCCATCATCATCTTTAAAGCCACCATCACCCGTGTGGTAGTAACCCGGGAAAGCCGATAGATAGGCTTCTTTATAGCGCTGCGGCTGATTCCAAATGCTCCAAGCGACTCCTGGAGGCATAGGAAGTTTAACGCAGATATTGCCAGTTTCATTGGCAGCTAATTCATTGCCGGTGCCATCTAACACCCGGATATCATAGCCAGGAATAGCTTTATTAGTTGAGCCCAAGCGCGTCTCGGAAGGCGATTCCCAGCCCATCATGGGGGAAGTCATAGGCCAGCCTGTTTCTGTTTGCCACCAATGATCAATGACTGGAACATTGAGCAAACCACTGAGCCACTCATAGGTTGAGCAATCCAGTTTTTCACCAGCAACAAAAACCCAACGCAGGCTACTTAAGTCATACGCTTTAGCGAGTTCTCCTGCGGGATCTTCTTTGCGAATAGCGCGGTAAGCCGTAGGCGCGCAGAACATTGAATTAACCTTATACTCTTCGATAACGCGCCAAAACGCTCCAGCATCAGGCGAGCGGATAGGTTTGCCCTCATAGAAAACGGCTGTTCCACCTCCCATTAGGGGGCCGTAAACAATAAATGAATGCCCTACCACCCAACCAATGTCAGATGCTCCCCACCAAACGTCCCCTGCCTTCATGCCGTACACGTGGTTAAATGCGTAACGAAGTGCGACCGCGTTTCCACCGTTGTCTCTTACAATGCCTTTAGGCTGGCCTGTGGTACCCGAGGTGTAGAGTACATAAAGCGGATCTTTCCCGTTCACAACGACACACTCTGCCGGTTGTGCTTGTGCCTGAAACTCGTCCCAATCAATATCACGGCTAGGATGCATTTGCGCCTTTAACATCGATCGTTGATAAACAACGGTATGCGCAGGTTTGTGAACAGCCAACTCAACCGCTTTATCCACTAGCGGTTTATAAGGAATTTGTTTATCAAACTCGATACCGCACGAAGCCGTAAGAATTAATTTTGGTGTAGCATCATCAATACGTATAGCAAGCTCATTAGCGGCAAATCCGCCAAACACTACCGAGTGTACAGCCCCTAATCGAGCGCAGGCCAACATAGCCACGGCAGCTTCTGGGATCATTGGCATATAAATAACAACACGATCTCCCTTTTCTATGCCGTTATTTTTCATAGCACCGGCAAAACGAGCGACACGCTGTTGCAAGTCATTGTAGGTAATCGATTCTTTAACACCGGTAGCAGGCGAATCATAATACAGCGCGACTTGTTCACCTCGCCCTTGTTCTATTTGCAGATCCACCGCTAGATAGCAGCTATTAAGTTCCCCATCAGGGAACCAGCAATAACTGCCACTTTCAGTTTCTAACACAGTGGTTTTGGGTGGACTAAACCAGCTAACAGCTTTCGCTTGCTCAGCCCAATATGACGCGGGATTTTCAAACGCGCGACGGTAATGCTCTTGATAAGACATCGAAGGACCTCATTTTTTTTATTATTGAAGGTGTATTTATAAAGACTAAAAAAGGTGATGCCCTATTCAAGGTAAGACAATCACACTGGCAATTAACTCATTCGGATGATCAACCTTGATAGAGCTTTAAAACACTCGAGAAATCTAAACCACCATGACCATTAACCTTGTGCATATTGAATAACGCACGCGCTTGAGATCCCATCGGAGTGGGCGATGCGCTAGATTGGCTCAGCTCCATTGCCAAACCTAAGTCTTTAAACATAAGATCCACCTGAAACCCGCCTTGATAGCCATTTGAGGAAGGAACACCTTCCATTACTCCGGGGTAAGGGTTGTAGACTTGTAAGGCCCAATTATTACCTGAGCTTTGTTTCATAATTTCTGATAGGACGGCGGGATCTAAGCCATTTTTCACGCCCATATTTAATGCTTCGCAAGTACCCGCCATCAGTACAGACAACAGCATGTTGTTACACGCTTTTGCTATTTGCCCTGCGCCATGCGAACCAGCATGGAAAATATTCTTACCCATGCAGGCTAAAAAAGGCTTAGCTTTTGCAAACTGTTCTTCACTCGCACCGACCATAAACGCCAACGTACCAGCCTTTGCCCCGCCTACCCCACCAGACACTGGGGCATCAATAAAACCAATACCGCGGCTTTGCGCCTGGGCAGCGACTTGTGTTGCTGTACTCGCATCAATCGTTGAAGAGTCAATTATCAACACGTCGTCTTTCACATGGTCAAATAGCGGCGAATCTCCCTCTACATACAGCGCCAAAACGTGTTTGCCAGCAGGAAGCATCGAAATAACCACATCGGCTTCGGCCACCGCTTCAACAGCCGTGGCTTTGGCTATTGCCCCTTCATTTACAACCTTTGACACGGCATCCGTTGATAAATCAAATACCTGAACGGTATGGCCTGCGTTAACGAGATTAATGGCCATTGGGCCACCCATATTGCCTAAACCAATAAACCCTATCGTTGCCATTTTTTTGTCCTTATTTTTATCATTATGTGTCATAAAACGTTGCCAATAACGCTTGTTCTTGGCCGATTAAGCCTATAAATTCGCTAATGGACTGGTTGCCCACGGGGAGACAAACAGCGACTCGACTACAGTTTGATCCACCTCTTGCACCGAACTAAACGTCCAATTCGGTTTACCATCTTTATCCACTAGTAATGCGCGCACCCCTTCTGGAAACTCCCGATAACGACAGCATTGCACCGAGAGCGCGAGCTCAGACTCAAACACCTCTTTTAATGACATGTGCAATGTTCGTTGTAGCTGTTTAAAAATCATATGAAGAGCAAGCGGGCTTCCATGAGCTATCGATTTCTGTGCACGTTGCAACCATGTATCGTCGGTATCTAAAGAAAGCAGTGCGGTTACTATTTGCTCAACTGAATCTTGATCGGTTACTTTCTGGATCACATCAAAATGCGTGCTTACTGGCGAGGTAATGCTCTGTCGCATAGCGGCGGAGTTTTCTTCAAGGTCTCGCAGAACTCGGCTAACGACTGCATGTAAATCGCCTTCCCACGTTGCTCGCCCCAAGCCGCTTAATAAATCACTTCGCTGACTTGTCAGCACGAAACGATCCGCTAAATTCAAAAACAAAGCGTCTGCGGCATTCATTCGACTACCTGTTAACCCCATAAAGAGACCCGTACGCCCCGGTGTTCTGTGTAAAAACCAAGAACCGCCCACATCGGGATACAAACCAATTGTGACTTCCGGCATTGCCATAAGCGTGGATTCAGTCACCACGCGATGGCTACAACCATTCATCAACCCCATTCCGCCTCCCATAACTATTCCGCTTCCCCAACAAATTATTGGTTTTGGGTAAGTGTGAATCGTATAGTCCAGTCGGTATTCATCAGTAAAGAATTGCTCGGGGAAGCTCGCATCGCCTTCTCCGGATATTGAACGGTATAAGCTGACCACATCACCGCCAGCACAAAGCGCCTTCTCCCCACTGCCATCCAATATAATGGCGACAACCGAATCATCGGTTACATATTGGTCCAAGGCGGTTTGAATGGTGCGTACCATATCTAGGGTCAGTGCATTTAATGACTTTTCTGCATTCAGGCAGATCTCCATAATGCGCTTACCTTGGTGTGTTGGGTGCTCAGCCAATAAAACGTGAGTCATGCGTTACCCTCCTTTCCTGCTTAACGGTTTTTCCATTCAGCTTTACGTTTACTCAAAAAAGCATTAACGCCCTCTTTTTGATCTTGTGTATGAAAAAGATCGACGAACAACTCACGCTCAAGCATGTACCCTTGATTCCAGTGACGCGTTCTATTGGATTGGATAAGCTGTTTACAGGCGGCAACAGCTTTGGGGCTTTGCTCACCCACTTGCTCAGCCATTTCCATGGCTCGTTCCAGCGATTTTCCTGCGGGTACCATCTCTTCAATCAGGCCAATATCTAGCGCTTTGGGCGCTGTGACTCGCTCGCCACATAAGATCATGCGTTTTGCCCAGCCCTCACCCACCAGCATAGTTAGGTTTTGCGTCCCTCCTGCACAAGGTAACAAACCGACTTTAGCTTCGGGTAATGCCATTTGAACGTGCTCTTCAGCGACACGTAAATCACACGCTAAAGCAACTTCAAGCCCCCCGCCCATAGCCCACCCATTAATCGCAGCAATCGAAACACCCCGGAACTGGGACAGCGCCTCAAACGCTTTACCAAAACTTCGGGCCATGTCTCTGGCTATCGTTCGATCGCTATCTGCAAAAAGGTTTAAATCAGCACCGGCACAAAAAAATTTTTCGTTGCTGCTTTTTAACACTAAGCTATAAATTTGTTCGTCTTGATTGAGCGCATCAATCATGGACACTAATTGGTTTAAACTAGATACTGTCCAAGTATTGGCTGGGGGATTATTCATAGTGATAACCGCTATGTGCCCTTTTTTATCTACTATCAGCGTGTCACTCATCATTACAATGACTCCTTGTTAACTCTCTCTTGAGCCCCCTAAAACTGACTCACTTATAAAATCTGGGCTGCATCTTTGAGTAATAATCGGCGGGCGATAATGACGTTCATAACTTCATTAGTGCCTTCTAAAATGCGATGCACCCGGCTGTCGCGAACGTAACGCTCCATGGGGTACTCTTTGATGTAGCCATAGCCACCAAAAATTTGAAGCGCTTCATCACAGACGTTAAAACCAACGTCGGTTGCAAAACGCTTGGCCATAGCGCAGTAGGTGGAGCGGTCGGGGTGTTTGTTATCAAGCTTATTTGCTGCAAGGCGCACCATTTGTCGGGCTGCAACAAGCTCCGTGTTCATAGTGGATATCTTAAATTGTAGCGCTTGGAAATTTTCCAATGATTGACCAAACTGTGAGCGTTCTCCCATATATTGGACAGCACGATTAAGTGCGGCTTGAGCTGTGCCTACAGAGCAAGTCGCAATATTAATGCGCCCGCCATCAAGCCCTTTCATTGCAATCTTAAAACCGTCACCTTCGCGTCCCAGCAAACACTGGGCGGGCACTTTGACATCTTCAAATGTAATCAATCGTGTAGGCTGGCTATTCCAACCCATTTTTTCTTCTTTGCGACCGTAAGTAATGCCCGGCGTTTTCGCATCGACCGCAAACGCCGAAATACCTTTAGCCCCCTCTGCTCCCGTACGCGCCATCACAACCAATACGTCTGTTGCACCGGCTCCTGATATAAAGATTTTGCTTCCATTGAGTACATAACTATCGTGTTCTTTACGTGCTGAGGTCTTCAGCGAGGCGGCGTCCGAGCCCGCATTGGGTTCGGTTAAACAATAGGATGCCAGTTTCGTACCCGCGGTTAATTCTGGGCACCACGTCTGTCGCGTTTCTGAATCACCAAACTCCGCGATCATCCACGTGACCATGTTGTGAATCGTGATAAAAGCCGTCGTGGATGTACACCCCATGGCAAGCTGTTCAAAAATGATGCTGGCGTCTAATCGCCCCAAGCCCAAGCCACCCACATCCTCAGGTGTATACAAACCACAAAAGCCTAGCTCACCCGCTTTTTGTAAAACCTCAACGGGGAAAATCTGCTGCTGATCCCACTCTGCAGCATAGGGTTCCATCTCATTGAGTGAGAACGCACGCGCCATGTCGGAAAATGCAATTTGATCTTCATTTAGCTCAAAATCCATCAGCCTCTCCTTTGTTAGCAAAGCATATTGGGCTTTGCTCACTTTTATTCTTATTAATACAAGGGATCGTAATTGATTGTGAATGAGTGCCCACCTTTACCCGTGGGCACCTGCCTCTTATTTGAGGTTAATACTGGTGTTCACTCCAGTATCGATATCATCTTCAAACCAACGCGCGGTAACCGTTTTCGTTTCGGTATAAAAACGCACAGCCTGTTTTCCATAGGCATGCTGGTCTCCGTAAAAAGACTTTCTCCAACCTGTAAATGAAAACATAGGCAAAGGCACGGGTACGGGAACATTGATCCCAACTTGGCCCACTTTAATCTCATGCTGGTATTTACGAGCAGCCGCACCAGAAGAAGTAAACATCGAGGTTCCATTGCCATAAGGGTTATCGTTAATAAGTTTGATAGCCTCATCTAACGTCTCGACTTCTAACGCAATCAGTACCGGTCCAAAGATCTCTTCTTGATAAATAGACATATCTGTTGTCACATGACGAAACATAGTAGGGCCTACCCAATTACCGTTGGGGTAGCCATCAACTACACAGTCTGAACCATCTAAAATACACTCGGCACCGGCGTCTTTACCTTCTTGGATAAATCGCAATACTCGTTCTTTGGCCTGCGGGTTAATCAGTGGACCATACCCAGCTCCAGAGTCATCCCATGCACCTGGGCGTACTTTTGCTAACGCATCTCGGACCTCAGGAATCCATTCCCGTGCATTACCAACAAATACCGCCACCGAAATAGCCATACAACGTTGGCCGCCAGCCCCCACCGAAGCACCTGCTATGCTATTAATCACCTGGTTTTTAGCGGCATCCGGCATAATAACCATATGATTTTTGGCGCCAGCAAAAGCCTGTACACGCTTCATGTGATCCGTGCCTGTACGGTAGATGTGTTCACCCACGGCCACCGAACCAACAAACGAGATAGCCGGGGTGTCTTTGTGTGTTAGGAGTTGATTAACAACATTTTTAGTACCGTGGACTACTTGCAACAAGCCCGCGGGTGCACCAGCCTCTTGGAACAACTTAGCTAATAGCATTGGGGTTAAGGGGTCTTGCTCAGATGGCTTAAGGACAAAGGTATTACCGCACGCTATCGCCATTGGGAACATCCACAAAGGAATCATCGCGGGGAAATTAAACGGCGTAATACCAACACACACACCCAATGGTTGAGTAATACTGTAACAATCGATCTTACGCGCTACATTTTCTACGGTTTCTCCCATACTAAGGGAAGCAATATTACAAGCATGCTCAACCACTTCTATGCCACGCCAAACGTCGCCTTTTGCATCCTCAAAAGTTTTCCCCGTTTCCAAAGCCAGTACTTTAGCTATCTCGTCATGATGATCTTTTAACAACGCTTGATAGCGAAGCATTAAACGAGCACGCTCACCTACCGGAGTTTCCTTCCAAACAGTAAATGCCGCTTTTGCCGCATCGACAGCAAGCTCTACCTCGGCCTCTGTTGCGCATGGCACCTGCGCTATCACCTCTTGTGTTGCTGGATTCGTCACAGGAATCCAGTTGTCTGACTGACTAGTGACCAGCTCACCATTAATTAAAAGCGCAACTTGTTGAGTCATTATAAGTACCTTATTTCTTATTTTTTTAGGGTGGATAACCGCTTAAAGCTATTCTTAACATCGTGCTCTAGCGTTACATTGAAGACCATTTAAGCACAGCACTTACAGCCTAGGGATTGATAATCTTGCTGAATTAATGGACTATATTGTTATTTTTAACCACTCCTTTAATCCAAAGGTCTAACACGATGAGCCAACCGTCTGACTGGCCACTTCCACCCGATAGCAGCCGCTTTGTTGTGCCTCGCAAAATGGTGTCGTTGCTTAGCCAGCATCCATTAGCTAAAGACCTTTACCCGCTAGGTTTAGGCTACTACAAACAAGCTTTAAACCACACAATGTCAAGGAATAAGCATGATGACTACCTCATGATTTACTGTCTTGATGGGGAGGGAAAACTAACGATTAACAACCAAATACATACTGTCAAAGCCGGTGATATTATTTGCTTACCCAAGGGCGTAGCGCATGCATACAAAGCCTCGGAAGCCACACCATGGACTATTTACTGGGTACATTTTTCAGGGGATAAAAGTGAAGACTTTATTGACTATCTTGCGATTAACAGCAATAACTACGTATTCCCTTTAGGCATCCATTCTAGATTAACCAGCGACTTTGAATCATTACTCGAATGCCGACAATATAGCTACAACATAAATGCGTTTGTTCACACCGCCAGCCTGCTTCGTCAAATTCTGACTCACATCGCGCAACTGCAACCGTTAGCCAAACAGCAAGCGGCCCACAATTTCGATCTAGAGCGGGTACATAGCTTGATGCAAGCACGCGTACATGAGCAACTTGAACTTGAGGCGTTAGCAGAAACGGTTAGCCTGTCTAAATTTCATTTTATTAAAAAATATAAGGAGCTCACAGGTACCACTCCAATCAACCACTTTATCCATCTTAAAGTGGAGCGCGCTTGCCACCTGCTCGATGTAACCACCAAATCGATCAATGAGATTAGCTTTGCTGTGGGTTACGAGGATGCTTATTACTTTTCTCGTATCTTCAAAAAAATCATGGGGATATCACCTAGTCAGTATCGACGCATGCGTATGGGAACCTTTCCTTACACTTCCTAGCTTTAGTCTGCGCAACGCCAATGTCCTCTTAGTTCTCTTCTACATAAGCAAATTACATATTAGGGTAATTCGGCCCCCCGCCTCCTTCAGGTGATACCCATACAATATTTTGAGAAGGGTCCTTAATGTCGCATGTCTTACAATGAACACAGTTTTGCCCATTGATCTGGAAACGCGGCCCATCAGCGTCTTCAATCACTTCGTAAACACCTGCTGGGCAATAACGTTGAGCCGGCTCTGCGTAAACAGGCAGATTAACGGTTAACGGGATATCTGGATCTTTCAGCGTCAAATGACACAGCTGATCCTCTTCATGGTTCGTATTCGACAGGAATACCGAGCTCAACTTATCAAAACTAATTACCCCATCCGGTTTGGGATAAGAGATAGGTGAAAACTCAGCAGCTGGTCGCATTTGAGCATAATCTTCTTTGAGATCGCGTAACGTAACAGGTAGCTTACCGCCCAACATATTTTGATCTAATACGTTAAATGCGCCCCCTAAATAAGTACCAAACTTGTGCAATGCAGGCCCAAAGTTGCGTGATTGATAAAGCTCGCCATACAACCATGATCCTTTAAAAGCCACGTTAAAATCCGCTAATACCTGCCTGCCTTGATCCCCTTCTTTTAACGATGCAAAGACTGTTTCGGCGGCAATCATGCCGGATTTCATAGCCGTATGCGTGCCCTTAATTTTGGCAAAGTTCAAGGTGCCCGCTTCACAACCAATGAGTAAACCACCCGGAAAAGCCATCTCTGGCAAGGCGTTTAGTCCACCTTTAGCAATAGCTCTAGCGCCATAAGCAACACGTTTCCCACCCGTTAAGTACTGCTTTAAAACAGGGTGATGTTTTAAACGCTGGAATTCATCAAAGGGGCTCAAGTAAGGATTGGCGTAATTTAGGTCAACAATCAGCCCAACCACTACCTGGTTGTTATCGGTGTGATAAAGAAAAAAGCCTCCGCTAGCATCGTTGTCTAAC
This sequence comes from Neptunomonas sp. CHC150, assembly GCF_030397555.1. Classification (NCBI taxonomy): domain Bacteria; kingdom Pseudomonadati; phylum Pseudomonadota; class Gammaproteobacteria; order Oceanospirillales; family Oceanospirillaceae; genus Neptunomonas; species Neptunomonas sp. CHC150. The sequence goes on along the minus strand of NZ_JAPNXU010000012.1, from coordinate 26,909 downwards.
GGCCAACCAGACCCGTGAATAACTCGCCCCGGATCGTGTAAAGTGGGATCGATGTCCCATAGCTCTTTAATACCAATAGCATAATGCTGAGCATCAGCATTTTTACTTAAGTCAAAACGCTGGTACAACTGCTTTCCCAAATGACCGCGACAACCTTCGGCAAACAAGGTGTATTTTGCATGCAGCTCCATACCTGGCATATAGCTGTCTTTTTGAGAACCGTCTGCCGCCACCCCCATATCGCCGGTAGCGACGCCTTTAACACTGCCATCTTCACGGTAAAGTACTTCAGCAGCGGCGAAGCCGGGGAATATTTCCACACCTAACTGCTCTGCCTGCTCAGCCAACCAGCGGCTTAGATTACCAACACTGGCTACATAGTTACCTTGATTATGCATAGTTTTGGGGACAAGCATGTTTGGCAACTTAATGGCTTTAGTCGCGTTACGTAGCATAAACAACTGGTCTTCTTTAACAGGCACGGTCAGTGGTGCGCCGCGGTCCTGCCAGTCAGGAAACAGCTCTTCCAATGCTCGGGGTTCAACAACCGCACCCGACAAAACATGCGCTCCCACCTCCGAGCCCTTTTCGACCACACAGACTGTTAGCTCATAAGCGTTTTCTGATGCTAACTGCATGAGCCGACACGCGGCAGATAACCCAGATGGTCCCGCTCCAACGATGACAACATCAAACTCCATAGATTCGCGCATATGAGACATTACCTTTCTTTGTGTGAATAACTTATAGCTTTTGCGTTAACTCTGGGACAGCCTCAAATAAATCCGCCACTAGGCCATAATCCGCTATCTGGAAAATGGGAGCGTCTTCATCTTTGTTAATGGCCACAATGACTTTAGAGTCTTTCATACCCGCTAAATGTTGAATGGCACCAGAAATACCTACCGCGATATAAAGATTAGGCGCCACAATTTTACCCGTTTGGCCTACCTGCATATCATTAGGCACAAAGCCCGCATCCACGGCCGCACGTGATGCCCCAACTGCGGCATCTAACTTGTCAGCAAGAGACTCCAACAAGCCAAAGTTTTCCCCGTTACCCAAGCCGCGACCGCCTGATACAACGGTGTTAGCCGCCGTAAGCTCAGGACGCTCCGATTCTGCAAGTTCTTCATTAACGAATTGCACCGCTTCTGATAAATGAACCGATGTTATTGAATCAATAGTGGCAGATGCGCCCGAACCTAATGCCGGGTCAAAAGCAGTACCTCGTACCGTAATAACTTTTACCTCATCCAAAGCTTGAACAGTGGCGATCGCATTACCAGCATAAATAGGGCGACGAAATGTATCCGCAGATTCAACGCCACAGATATCAGATATTTGAGCGACATTCAGTAAGGCCGCTACCCGTGGCATGCAATTTTTGCCATGGCTTGTTGATGCTGCCAAAAGGTGAGAATAATCGCCTGCCAACTCAACCATTAATGCCGATACGTTTTCTGCTAGCCCATTCTGGTAGGCTTGGTTATCCGCAAGTATCACGCGACTCACGCCATTAACCTGTGCCGCTTGTTCTGCAACAGCGCCGCAATTAAAACCTGCGACAAGCAAATGGATTTCGCCTCCTATCTGCTCTGCGGCCGTTACAGCATTAAGCGTTGCACTTTTGAGGGACTGATTATCGTGCTCGGTAAGAATCAAAATAGCCATTAGATCACCTTTGCCTCATTCTTTAGTTTGTCGATTAGCTCATCTACGCTCTTCACTTGAATACCGCCTGAGCGCTCAGCCGGCGGCTCTACTGACAGCACACGGGTATGCACGGTCATTTCAACACCCAAGCTTTCTGGGGTCGTAACATCCAATGGTTTTTTCTTAGCTTTCATAATATTGGGCAGCGAGGCATAGCGCGGCTCGTTCAAACGCAAGTCCGTTGTTACGATAGCAGGAAGCATCAAAGACAATGTTTGCAGGCCCCCATCAACCTCACGCGTGACAACGGCCCTCCCCTCTTCTAGGTTAACAACCGAGGCAAAAGTCGCCTGGGGACGGCCCAGTAAAGCAGCCAACATTTGTCCTGTCTGGTTGTTATCGCCATCGATAGATTGCTTGCCCATAACCACCAAATCGGGGGCCTCAGCTTCCACCACTTTAGCCAGCAATTTAGCAACCACTAACGATTCGGGCATATCAGGAGTGTCAATGTGGATGCCCCGATCAGCCCCCAGCGCCAAAGCCGTGCGAATTTGCTCTTGGCAGGCCTTAGGCCCTATCGAAGCCACAACGACCTCCGACACTTTTCCGCTTTCTTTAAGACGCACCGCCTCTTCCACAGCGATTTCGCAAAATGGATTTAATGCCATTTTCACATTGGCCAAATCGACATCTGAATTATCCGGTTTAACACGAACCTTCACGTTGTAATCAATAACGCGCTTCACTGTTACTAATACTTTCATCGCTTACGTCTCTACTCTTGGTTAATTAATTCCCTGCACATGAATGGCCTAGCAAGGTTTAGAACTGATCATTGGGTAACGACATAACACTTTGACTCCCCGCTTTAATCACCGCGAGCAAGCCAGTTGCTCGAGGCAACAAGTGATCACAGTAAAAAGCCGAGGTAATCAATTTACTGTGTAAGAAGGCGCTATCACCTTGTCCCGCGTTCAGCAGAGCCTGCGCTTTAAGAGCAGACTGCCCCATCACCCAACCACCACACACATACCCCATCATCATCATGAAATTAACGCTAATGCTGCCTGCAACAGAGGCGTCTTTTTCAGCATTATCGAGTAACCATTGCAGCGCCTCATGAGCTGCAGTTAATGCTGTATCCAGTGCGCGCGCTTCACTTTGTAATGCGCTAGAGGCGGCTAACTCCTGTTGCACCTGAGCTATTTCATCCAGCAAAGCAGACAATACCGTTCCCTTATTCATAAGCGTTTTACGGCCTACTAAGTCCAACGCTTGAATGCCTGTTGTTCCTTCATAAATCGTGAGGATACGTGCATCGCGATAATGCTGAGCAGCACCGGTTTCTTCGATAAAGCCCATACCGCCATGCACTTGAACGCCCAAGTAAGTTAACTCTTGAGCTACCTCGGTAATCCAACCTTTCACAATAGGTGTCAGCAAATCGACTCGATCTTGATGATGTTTCGCCTGGGAGGTATCAGTAGCGCTGTGTACTCGATCTGTTTCTGCGGCGGCGATATACGCGAGGCCGCGCATGGCTTCAATTGACGCTTTCATCTGCATTAACATGCGGCGCACATCAGGAAACTCAATAATAGGGAAACGGCTGCCGTCTTTTCGAGTGCCTTGAAGTCGATCTTTAGCGTATTGAACCGCCAGTTGGTAAGAGCGTTCAGAAATTGCCACGCCCTGTAAACCCACACTTTGGCGTGCGTGGTTCATCATCGTGAACATATAAGATAAACCTTGATGCGGTTCGCCAACAATATAGCCAACCGCCCCGCCATTATCTCCAAAACTCATAACGCAAGTTGGGCTGCCATGAATGCCAAGCTTATGCTCCAAAGACACGCAACTAACATCATTTAGCTGAGCAGGGTTGCCTTGCTCATCCAGCAAAAACTTAGGCACGATAAACAAAGAAATGCCTTTTACCCCAGCAGGTGCGTCCGGCAAACGCGCTAACACCAAATGCACTATATTTTCAGTCATTTGATGATCACCCCAGGTGATAAAGATCTTTTGGCCGGTAATTCGGTAGTGATCACCTTCTGGGGTAGCACGCGCTTTAATGGCCGCCAGGTCCGAACCAGCATCTGGCTCAGTTAAATTCATTGTGCCGGTCCACTCACCGCTTACCAATTTAGGTAAGTAGTTTTGCTTCAATGCATCACTACCATGATGCACTAACGACTCAATAGCCCCTTGGGTCAGCATGGGACATAATGCAAACGACATATTAGCCGTGTGCCAAATTTCATTCACCGCTGTGCCTAAAACGTTGGGAAGGTTCTGGCCTCCAAACTCTTCTTTTGCTGTTAAAGACGGCCAACCGTTTTCAACATACTGAGCATAGGCGGCACTAAACCCCGGCGTCTCCACAACCCCTTGCGGGCTTAACGTGGCGCCTTGCGTATCACCGATATAATTGAGTGGCGCTAATACATCGGCTCCTAATTTACCGGCCTCAGTTAGAATCACATCTGCCAGCTCACTGTTAATGTCTTCAAGTCCAGCATCGGCACACAACTGGTCGAAACCCACCAACTCATTCAATATAAACTCAGCATCTCGATAAGGGTGTTTATAATCACTCATGGTTATCTCCTGTAAAGGTAGGCCTTAAGCCCGTCCTTTGTTTATCCACTTAGGGCCGCTTTATGGCACGGCTGAGTCAGGGTTAGTAATATGTGCTGCCTGATTCGATGCGTTTACGAAGCCCATCCGTTACGTGATACAAGGCACCGTGTTGATGATACTTTTCAATTTTTTTAGCAAAGGCCTGCAACCCTATCGAGTCAACATAACGTAAGGCTCCTCCGCGAAAACGAGGAAAGCCCAGCCCTGCAATTAACCCCATATCAACCTCAGCTGCACTCGTGACAATGCCGTCTTCTAGGCAGCGAATGGACTCTGTACATAACGGGATCATTAAACGATCAACGATTTCTTCGTCCGAAACTTCATCACTGGCTTGTAGGCGCTCATTAATGATGTGTCGTGCCGTTGAGGATGCGGTTTTATTTCGCCCGCCACCTGCACCGGACTCGTATTCATAAAAACCTCGCCCATTTTTTTGTCCTAATGCGCCTGAAGCGAGTAAGGCTTCTATTACAGGCTCTCCATCATGTGTCATGCGATCCGGAAAACCTTTTTGAAGAACTTGATCTGCATGAACCATGGTATCGAGACCAATAACATCAGCGAGATAAGCCGGGCCCATAGGCCAACCAAAAGCCTCCATCACCCGGTCGATTCGCTCAAAGTCGACGCCTTGTGCAAGCAACCGGTTCAAGCCATTAAAGTAAGGAAACAGGACTCGGTTAACTAAAAAGCCGGGGCAGTCATTAACGACAATAGGCAATTTACCCATAGCCGCTGCATAAGCGACTGTACGAGCAATTGTCTGGTCATTGGTATGGCGCCCACGTATCACCTCAACAAGCGGCATTAGGTGAACCGGATTAAAAAAGTGCATTCCACAAAACTGCTCTGGTCTCTTTAAACCTTGGGCTAACCAATCAATAGAAATGGTAGAGGTATTCGATGCTAGGACCGCATCGGGAGCTATATAGGCTTCAACATCGGCCAAAACAGATGTCTTTACCTGTGCATTTTCAACAACCGCCTCCACAACCACATCAACATCGCGGAACCCTTCGTAATGTAAGGTTGGCGTAATGGAGTCGAGTATGTGCTGCTTATCTTGTACCGCTAAACGGCCTTTCTTAACTAGCTTGTCTAAGAGATGAGCTGCCGTGTCGCAACCTAACGTTAGCGCGTCTTCGCGAATATCTTTCATGACAATGGGAACCCCACTCACCGCTGACTGGTAAGCCACACCCCCTCCCATGATTCCTGCACCCAAAACAGCCCCTTTTGCGACGGGTTTCGCCTGCTTCATCCAGTGTTTAGCCGCTTTCTTCATTTGCTGCTCGTTGATAAACAAACCGACCAGCGCTTGTGCAGCATCTCCTTTCGCCAAACGTACAAACGCTTGCGCCTCAGTATCTAGCGCTTGCTCAAACGGCAATGACACGTGGGATTTAACGGTATTTATTATTTCAGTGGCAGCGGGGTAATTCGGATCTAGCTTTGATGAGTAGCTATCTACAAACGCAGCAAAGTCGTTATCCCATGATGTGTTTTTAACCACGGGTGCGCGTTTATGTAACCGCTTTTCTTGATAGTTAGCGCCTGCATCATTCAGAAGACTAATAGCAGAATCACGACATGTTTCTAGTGGCGCTATGCGGTCTACCACGCCCAGTTGCAGCGCGGTATTCGCTGCTTGTGGCTTACCCGTAACCAGCCAAGTCAAGGCAGTATCAATAGAGACAAGTCGGCTCAGGCGGACAGTTCCCCCCCAGCCTGGGCAAATGCCAAGGTTTACCTCAGGAAAGCCCACTTTCGCACTGTCGGCCATCACTCGATAGTCTGTACACAAAGCCAGCTCAAAGCCGCCACCTAATGCTAGGCCATTGATCATTGAAACGGTTGGAAACGGCAAATTTTCAATCGAGCAAAATAAAGAATGAACACTTTGCACCCAAGCTAGCAGCTCATTGTCTGATTGCTGAAACTTACCAGTAAATTCGGTTACGTCTGCACCAACCACAAAGGCTGGTTTAGCACTGCGGATTAATAATCCTGTTACTGCATTAGATGGCTGGTGTAGACGCTCTACCACCGCTTCTAGCTCCATCAACGTCTGCTGATTAAGTTTATTAACAGATGACCCATTAAGATCTAGCACCAACTCAGTGATACCGTTCTCTAATGCGTTAAGCCTGACAGCCTTTCCTAAATACATCGCTTTTCCTTTACAGTAAACATGCAGCCGCCCTTGAATTAAAAACGAGCCATCCATGGCTCAAAGGGCATTCCAAACATCGACTAAAATAGTGGTTCACAGGTGCAAAATACTTAAATTGCCTACATCAGTTTTTACTGAAAAGGCACGTTTAGGCCCCCTGTACAGACCAACAACATCCTACCAATTGGCACAATTCCAACAATAACTAAACCAGACCAATAGCTGACAATTTCGGACACGGACGGATGAATAAAACGACAATTCTGGCAACAAACAGGATTTTTATGCTAATTTCGGACAAAACAATCCATAAGAATTAGCTATGTCTTTCATTCAACATTACTCAATTTCAATCCATTTTGCTCAAGCGCTCATCAACGCAACAAACAAGGCAGGCTTGGATAAACACCAGTTACTTCACGAGGCAGGAATCAATGAAGGATTATTAAATAATCCACATTTCAGAATTACACCGGAGCAATACAGCACGTTAATGCAAATTGCTTGGCGCGAGAGTGATGATGATTTTCTGGGCATGGGAACACAGCGCTGCCGCCACGGAATTTTTAGCCTCATGGCAAAAGAAGCCGTTCGTTGCAAGGACCTAGAATCGGTCTACCATCACCTGTGCCGCTTTTATAATCTGGTGAATGAATCAATCCGGCTGACTCTCAATATCGAAGGCGACGATGTAGCACTGTCAATGAGCTTATCTGATCCTAAGCTTGATCCTGATTTACTGCTACGCGAATTTTTGATGCTACTTTGGCATCGATTCCCAAGCTGGTTAGTAGGGCAACGCATCCCGCTTAAGGAAGTGCGATTTACACATAAGCCGCCTGCTCATATCGCTGAGTATCAGCTCATGTTTCCATGCCCTACCCATTTTGAGCAAAGCACCAACACATTTGTATTCAGTAAAGAATGGTTAAAGTTACCCGTGGTACAAACACGACAAACCTTAAAACACCATTTACGCAGAGCCCCATTAGATTGGTTTACACGGCAAGCCTTTTTCCCTGTGTACACCCGCCGAGTTCTGGATTACCTGGAACAAACTGATGACCTAGCAACCTCTATGGAAGCTATTGCTCAAGCGCTGCACTTAAGCGAACGAACGCTAAGACGAAAATTGATTTCTGAGGGCAGCAATTTTCAAAAAATAAAAGACATTGTTCGCCGCGATAAAGCCATCCACTACCTCAGCCAGCCATCAATACCGATTGCTCAAGTTTCGTCGCTACTGGGGTTTTCGGAACCGACCGCTTTTACACGTGCATTCAAACAATGGACAGGCGAATCACCCACGTCATATCGTTTAGCAGCTAAACAATAAAACCACTGCCTACTTTGAAGCAGTGGTTTAGCCGTTTTATGCGATAGATGAGCTATTCTGCGCTTTTCTCAGGGGGATCAGCAAAGACCAATTCGTCTTCGGGCCGGTGTTTACCCAGCAACTTGGGACGCTCAATTAAGAAGTATAAAACCAACCCAATAACAACAGCATACACAGTAGATTTAGGGTCAGGCATGGCTAACGTAACGGCGACAATACCGGCAACCCCTCGCTCTGTTGGATTTCGCAGCTGCTCCATTCCAACCATAATGCATATGTAAGCGGTTAAAATGAGCGTCAACGACAGCGCTATTGGCAGTACAGGTTTAAATAACGTTACCAAAGGCAAAATAAATAGCGCGACTAACCCTGTCATCCAGAATGTAGCACCACCGCTATAAATAGAATCCATCGCTTTGCGCCCCATGGCGTAACGCTCGGTTACCGTGGCGTGCGCAGCGGTCCACAATGGGCCAGCGAGACCCGGCCACGGAGCTAAAAATGCGTGAATAAAGTTTCTTAACGCCGTAACGGTATGCACTCTATCCACGTTAGCTTCTATTTTTTCATCTTCACGTAAATGGTCAACGCGCTTCACTAAGGTAAAGCCGACAATAATGTCTCCAAAAGCAATAACGTAAGCAATAATGGCCGTTGGTATGGCTAACAAGAAAACATCCCAACCAGGGAAGCCAACTGTAAATGTTAGATATTGAAACATTAATCCAAAATCTGGCTGAGTAATGCCCCACTCAATATCTGGTAACGGATACTCGCCACTGACCCAGCCGATAATCATGGCGATTATCATCCCCGGTACCATACCGAAGTTAGCAATACGCTTCGCCAATGAGCTTTCATTCACCACATTTTTAAAGGATAAAGAAAACAAAATATACGCTGAAATTATCGAGCCGATCAGTAACGAAATAGGCGTGATATCAACCCGTCCACCTGTTTTTAACTCACCCATTAGGGCAGCAATACCTGCACCAATAATAATGCCTGATTTAAGAGAATTAGGGATCACTTCTACCAGTTTACTGCCTAAGCGCGTCATGCCTAAAATCAAAAAAATAAGTGACACTTCAATCTGCAATGCAAACAAAGCTTTGATCGCTTCGGGGCCGGGTTCAAAACCTTTCAAATACAATAGCACCACGGGGATCGCTGGTGTAATCCAGCCAGGCACCAGAGGCACCCCCAATAACGCCGGTAAAATATAACCAACGCCCGCAACAAAGGTAAACGCCAAAGCGGCCTCGTAAGGCATACCTAGGTACTTTTCTAATAGAGGAATCATAGCGAGGCCGACCACAAACATGATCAAGCCTTGAATCATTTCTGGGTATTCCCAGCGGTAGTGAATAAACGGTAGCCGAATCCTGAATGGCCCAAGGGGCCAACATGGCTGTTCTTCACCATGCTTTCGATTAATGATAGACATTGTTTTTTTCCTTATTGTCGTATGCTCAATCACATCAGTACGCAGAGGTACACGACCTAGTAAACAGGAAAAAAACGTCTGAAATTTTGCGCAAATCTAACCAAATGTAACGCCCTCATAAAATGCGGGAACAAACACTCTGCATAAAAAAGGCGCTTAAAAAAGCGCCGAAAGATACCGCTAGCAGGGTGTAAAACTGAGCATTAAATAGCCGAGGAAACCAAAATGCTCACTACAACGACTTAAAGGTGTCGTGTTTTCTCGCGCAACAGATACTTTTGTACCTTGCCTGTTGATGTCTTAGGCAGTTCGCCAAACACAATCGTTTTAGGGACTTTAAAATGCGCCATGTTAGCTCGACAAAACTCAATGATTTCCTCGGCGGATATCACATCCCGTGCATTAATAAAGGCGCAAGGAGTTTCCCCCCATTTAGGGTCGGACTTGGCCACCACCGCCGCTTCACTTACTAGGGGATGTCGGTATAGGACATCTTCAATCTCGATGCTGGAGATGTTTTCCCCGCCTGAAATAATGACATCTTTTGAGCGGTCTTTAATTTCAACATAGCCATCGGGATGACGCACAGCCAAATCCCCGGAGTGGAACCACCCTCCTTCAAAGGCATCATCGGTAGTAGATGGGTTTTTAAGGTAGCCCTTCATGACCAAATTACCGCGTATAAAAATCTCACCTATCGTCACTCCATCTGACGGGACTTCCTCAAGCGATACGGGGTCAACCACTTTGAGGTCTTCTAACATAGGAGCTTTTACACCTTGTCGCGCTTTAAGCTTCGCTTGAGCATCGGCATTGCTATCGCCCCACTCATCTTGCCACTCGCATACCACACAAGGGCCGTAGGTTTCTGTGAGCCCATACACATGAGTCACATCAAATCCCATCGCTTCCATTCCTTGTATCACTGATGCCGGTGGCGGTGCTCCAGCAGTCATCACTTTTACCTCGTGGTCTACGCCAGACTTTATCGCCTCATCCGCCGAGTTCATCATATTCAATACGATAGGGGCACCGCAAAAATGGTCGACCTTTTCATTTCTTATCGCATCAAAAATAGCGTCCACTCTTACCTGACGTAAGCAAACATTAATGCCACCCGTTAAGGCCATCGTCCACGGAAAACACCAACCGTTACAGTGGAACATGGGTAGGGTCCACAAATACACCGGTTGCCCACTCATCGACCATGACACCACATTACTTACGGCATTCAAGTAAGCCCCCCGGTGGTGATACACCACCCCTTTAGGGTTGCCTGTGGTACCTGATGTATAGTTTAGTGAGATCGCGCCCCATTCATTCTCTACAGCACAAGCTTCAAAGTTGCTGTCACCGTTGGCTATGAGCTGGTCATAAGTCATATCACCAATTAATGGTGCATTGCTAAAGAGCGGGTCCTCAATATTCACAACCCTGGGTGGCTTATCGATCATCTGTAACGCACGGCTAGCCACTTCGACAAATTCGGGATCAACAATAAAGAGCTTCGTTTCTGCATGTTGTAAAATAAACGCGATCGTTTCTGCATCTAGGCGTGTATTAATACTGTTTAATACAGCGCCACACATTGGCACAGAAAAATGTGCTTCAAAATGCTCTGGTATATTCGCTGCAAGTATAGAAACCGTATCACCAGGCTCTATCGCCTGCGCAATAAGTGATGAAGCCATCGCACGACAACGTTCATACGTTTGCTTCCATGTACGACGAATATCGCCATACACAATTGCCGTTCTTTCTGGGTAAATAGCCGCCGTTCGCTCTAAAAAGCTTAAGGGGGTCAACGCCGAGTAATTAGCCTGATTTTGGCCTAAGTGTAGATCGTAAATGCTCTCTTTATGATTGCGTTGCATGCTGGACATAGTGGACCTCTTATTGTTATATCCCCAGAAGCCGTTTGATTGTCACCTGTACAAACAGGAAACGCTGTGACTTCTACAATGGCTAGGCAAACAACATAGAGGAAGAGTTTTACGGCATTTTTGCGCAAATCCTACGAAATGTATCAACCCACTCTAATTGGCTGACTTTTCCTTTATTATAAAAGGCACCCATAGGCACAACCCTATTCATAATAAAAAACTATCTGCCACACAGGTAATTACGTGCTGTATTCTCGCTTAACTCATCGTTTTCTTTTAGGCATCGTGGCTATTGTTGCCGCAATAGTTATCGCGTTTTATATCTATTCTGTCCCGTTCATAAAAAGCACTGTCTTTGGTATCGAACGCAATGCCAGTCATATTGCTTTAAACAATGTCTTTGAGCTGGCTAACAAAATGCAGGCAGGAACGGCGGAATACCAAGCCCAAGTGCTCGCGTCAAACCGAGAAAGGCTTCGTGCCATCATTGATACAGCCACCTTCTTTTTTCAAGAGCAACTTTCACTCTTAATCGAATCGGGTGTCGAGCCTGCATTGGCTAAAGAACAAGTGCTGCAGCAAATCAAGAAACTCAAATACGGAGAAGATGATTACCTATGGGTAGCCAACACTGATTACCAATTGATCTCGCACCCCGACCCCGCTTTCCAAGGTAAAAATACACGGGACATGCTGGACGAGCAGGGCAACGCCATTATGCCCTCGGTAATAGAAGCGGCGATTAAAGAAGGCGAAGGTTTTTATAAATATCGCTGGAGTCGACTCAATGACGACGAGCTCATTGAGAAATTCTCGTATGTTAAGTATTTCCCAGAATGGTCACTCGTTTTTGGATCTGGCGTGTACATCGATGATATAGAGGCCGAGGTCAAAAATCGCCGCGAAGCCGCTCTGGAAGAGCTGCGCCAAGCATTCGATGAGATTAAAATTGCCGAGACGGGCTACCTGTTTATTTTTAATGAAAAGGGGAAAATGCTGGTTCATCCCAACAATAATATCGATGGCGTGGACTTTAGAGCATTAAAAAATCCGGTAACCAACCGAGACATCATGCGCGACCTCATCAATGTTGCCGACACCGGAAAAGAGCTCTACTACAAATGGGACCGCCCCTCCGATCCAGGAAACTACCGTTATGAGAAGGTATCACTGGTTCGTTTTCTGCCTGGGTTTAATTGGTATATCTGTTCATCCGTATACCTTGATGAATTGCAAGCCAGTTCTAAATTACTGGCCGATCGAATTTTAACCATCGCCCTTATCGCGCTGATCGTCGCTTCTTTGCTGGCCATTGTTTTTGTCTATCACATCACCCGCCCACTGCGGCATTTATCAGAAACAGCCCACCGAATTAGCAATGGCGAACTCAATGTAACTACAGATATCCACCGCAAAGACGAGATAGGAGTATTAGCACGTGCTTTTGATCGCATGGTTGACCAACTAAGCCAAAATATTAAAGAGCTGGATAACCAAGTTAACAAACGCACATCGCAATTATCTAAACGTAACCGGCAGCTCAGCATTGCCATGCAACAGGTGCAGGACACCACTCATAACCTTCAACTAATGGAAGAGCGCCAACGTCTGATTCTAGATACCCTACCTGCCCAAATCGCTTATATTGATGAACATCAGCGTTATGTATTTGTTAACCAAGGTTATGCCGACGCATTTAACCTAAGCAAAGACGAGATTATCGATCGTTTTCTTTGGGACGTTATTGGCCAAGACATGTATCAAGAGATTCGGCCACATGTTCTATCAGCGCTCAATGGAGCCACTAATAGCTTTGAATATACGATGCAGTTACAGGGCTACACACGTATCACCAAGCGCACACTCATTCCTTTTTGCCCTGCTCCGCAATTTGGCTCAGCTACCGTGCACGGCATGATCAACCTATCCATCGACATTACGGCTGAACGTGAAGCAGAAGAACGGTTGCAAATAGCGCAACGCATGAACACGGTTGGTCAACTCGCAGGGGGTTTAGCACACGATTTCAACAACTTGCTTACCATCTTGCAAGGCAACTTACAGTCTATCGAGCATAACCCTAATACACCTCCTTCCTTGATGAGCAACATACAACCCGCTATACGAGCAATCAAACGAGGGGCCAATATCACCAGTCGGTTACTCAGTTTTGCGAGAAGGCAGCCCCTCAGAGCAACAGCCGTCAACCTTCCCTTACTTATGGACGATTTTGTTTCCCTCATGAAGGGCTCGCTACCCAACGACATTAATCTAGTACTCAGCTTAGACGCTTCGTTAGCAACCCCGTGGTGTGACAGCGGGCAACTTGAGGATGCGATGGTCAATCTCGTACTCAATGCTAGAGATGCCATGAAAGACAAAGGGACAATAACGGTTGTCGCCAAAAATAGAACGGTAACCGACGGGTTATATTTTGATGAAGAAGTCCGTTCTGGTCAGTATGTTGAGATCACCATTAAAGATGAAGGCACCGGCTTCTCTGATTTAGCTATATCCCGCGCGTTCGACCCCTTCTTTACAACTCAACAAACAACCAACTCCTCTGGTCTTGGCTTAAGCATGGTATATGGATTCGTTAAACAGTCGAACGGATACATTGCGCTAGCAAATCATATCGACGGGGCTTTTGTAAGCCTCCTACTCCCCGTCGCAAGCGCTCTACCTAATAAAAACATGCCTAGCCAAACCTCTGCCTGCGACCAAGGTGGACTAGCGTTACTGGTCGATGATGAAGATGATGTGCGCTCGCTAGTGCGCGAACAGTTAATTCGGCTGGGATATTCAGTGGTTGAATCCAGCACAGCTGACGAAGCCATCAACCTGTTGGGATCAATACCCAATATTGGTTTAGTGGTGTCAGATGTTGTAATGCCCGGCCAACATGATGGTTACCAACTTGCCAAGCACATCGCTCAGCAAATACCTAACTGTCGCGTGGTGTTAATGAGCGGATTTCCGCAACGCCACGGAAACGAAGCATTGGAATATTGCGTTTTACAAAAACCGTTTACACAAAACGACCTACTTGTCGCTATTCAACAAGCGGTAAAGTACAGGTAAATTCGTACCGGGAAAACGATAATGACAAAAAAAATAATTTATATCGTAGATGACGAGCCAGATATCTGCCAAATCATAGCCCAACAGTTAAATCAGCATGGCTATGAAACGCGTACGTTTCAAACGGGGCAACAAGCGTCCGCCGCTATCCAAAGACGCAAGCCGGATTTATGTATCATTGATTTAGGCCTACCGGATATGGATGGAATATCACTGGTCAAAGAGTACTGTGATACGTCTGGGATGGGTGTCATTATAATCTCAGGCCGCGGGTCAACTACCGATCGTATCTTGGGATTAGAGTTTGGTGCTGACGATTATTTAGCAAAGCCTTTTGAACCAAGAGAGTTGGTAGCTCGGGTTAACAGCCTGTTTCGCCGTCTAGAACACATTAACCATGTTAGCCATTCCGGCAATAAAGACCGAAAAGCACAGTTTGCCGATTGGGTATACGACCCAAACACACTGACTTTATACCACCAAACACAAACTCTTTCTTATGAGCTTTCCTCGGCCGAAGCCACCCTACTCAATCGATTGCTGCAAGCCCCTCGGCAAGTTCTGTCCCGTGACCAATTACTCCACGGCTTTGCCGACCCATTTGACCGCAGTATCGACGTAAGAATGTCACGCTTACGAAAGAAGGTTGAAACAGACCCTAAACATCCTACGCTCATCAAAACTATCTATGGAGCAGGCTATATCCTGACGTGCGAAGTGAGTTGGCAAGCATAGTGGAGCTCTCACCCCACTATGGAGTTAACCTACCCCAACAAATGCAACGCGCACAATTTATTTCCAGCGGGGTCACGCAAATACGCTAAGTAAAGATCGCCTAAACCGCTTTCGCGTTTACCCGGTGGGTTTTCACATGTGGTCCCACCATTAGCAAGACCGACCTCATGCCATTTGTCCGCTATCTCCGGGCTAGCTGCCGCAAAACCAATGGTACAGCCGTTACCATGGAAAGCAGGCTCACCATTAATAGGCTTTGTAAGCGCAAAAATACCGGTATCTGTAATGTAAAGACATCGTCCTTTATCATCCATTACTCCGGGTGCGTGGCCCATGGTTGCAAGCACCGCATCATAGAAATCTCTTGATGCCTGCATATCATTGACACCTACCATTATGTGACTGAACATCATTTTTTCCTTTTTATTGGTTATGTTCTACACCCAAGTAACTTGGGATTTCTAAGCAGTAAAAAGACAGCATACATTTAAAAATATGTACTATTACCTATCCATTTTACAATTTTCGAAGTATTTCGCAGAAAATGTATTAATAGAGAGACTGTATAGATATATAATTCAGTGATGATTAATGGCGCCTCTCGATAATGCCATCATTCTGGATTACCATTTAGTGAGTTTCTAGACCCTCTTTAATAAGGATGTTAATGAAATCTTATAAAGCACTATTTATAGGTTCCCCCGGGTCAGGCAAAACAACCGCCATACGCAGTATCAGCGAAATTGATGTCGTTGACACTGATACCAAGGTATCGGACTCTACAATTAAACGTAAACGTACGACCACTGTCGGTATGGACTACGGCAAACTAACGTTAAACGACGATACCAGCCTTCATCTATACGGTACTCCCGGGCAAGAGCGCTTTAAGTTCATGTGGGACTTAATGGTCAGTGATCTTGCAAAAGATGCATCAGCAGTTATTTTGCTTGTCGACAACACCCGTAATTACCCGCTTAAAGACTTGGATTTCTACTTAGATGAGTTTTGGGATTACATCATCGGCCGTAACTTTGTGGTCGCAGTGACACGCTCAGACCTTGATGAGACAACTCGTCTTGAAGATTACCAAAACCATTTAAAAGCGCGCGGCATGCTGGCACCTACAATTTTTATTGATGCACGTAAATCAATGCATGTGCTGGATATTATCAACTCTGCCATGATGCATGATGCTGACAGCGTTAATTGGAGTGATGTTTCACACCGTGTTGCGATGAATGAATTTAAAAAGCGCAATCCAGACCCAAATTCACCTCAATTTGAGTGGTTACGTAAAAGTCGTCCTGTCCCTAAGATGTCTATTGTTGAAGCAGCCACCAAATCACGCGGCATATTAGGTGCATTGCATTTTGATGCCAACAGCCAAACGATTGACCACTCTCTCAGCAATATGGAGCAACACGAGCTTTTCAAAACGCTTAAGGCCTTAGCGGATACTGTTAGCAAAAAAGCGCCACAATTACCGGCCATTGGTAATATTTCCTTGTTCGGTTACAAACAAGACACACTGGCGTTGTTTATAGAACATGATCAATCCCTTGGGCTGCTCGCCAACGCGAATATGACACATCAACAAATACGCCAACAAGCCGTAGATTTACTTCAGTGGAGTGATAATGTCTCAGATTCTGACCAAGCTGGATAAGCTCTCTGGTAGCGAGTGCAGCGTTCTATTCTCTGGCACCAAGCCCATTGCTTCTAGCTTTCCTAAAGACAAACTGCTCTACCTAAAACTTGGGCATCAAGCTTTTACGCTTATTTTTAAACAAGCGACTAAAACCAATCCTGATTACGATGAAGCACATATTCAAATTGGTCATTATCGCCTCATGTGCTACCGAGTTAACGACACGTCACTTTTCATTGCGTTGCTTCCAGAACGTTCCGAGATTCATAAAGCCCAGCGCGTTTTACGAGAATCCCGTCCACTGTTCACTAAAATGATAGCGAAACTAACTCAAGCTTCCGATAAGCTAAAGCCCGCAAACTAAAGCCGTCTTGGTAAAAACCCGCGATGAATGAAACCGCTATACAAAGCTTTGACGCTGCCATAGGCGATGATCCGCATTTACTAATACTAGGCTCCATTCCTGGGGTAAAGTCACTGCAAGAGCACGCCTACTACGCGCATCCACGAAATGCTTTTTGGCCTATCATGACGCACCTCTATCAATTAGACAGCCATGCCCCCTACCAAGAAAAGCTCAGCCAGCTCAATGCAGCAGGTGTAGCCCTGTGGGATGTTGCGCAAGAATGTGTTCGCCCGGGCAGCTTGGATAGCAACATCAAACAAAACAGTGTAATTGCAAACCCTATACAGGCTTTACTGGCCCAATACCCCAGTATTAACGCTATAGCGTTTAACGGACAAGCGGCCGCCAAGCTATTTAAACGACACCACAGTGCACTACTCGAGAATGAGCCATTTCAATTCTACACACTCCCTTCAACCAGCCCTGCCCATGCCTCATTAAATTTTGAGGCTAAGCTCAAGGCATGGTCGGTCATCTTAAACGCTAAACCTTAGCGCATTAACACAGAGTCACCTTGGTACAATGGGCTGTGGGCCGCCGGATCATCGATTTCGCGTTTACGTTCTTCCCGCGGGGTTAACCCGTAATGATTACGGTACGCAGTACTAAAATACGACGCGCTGGTAAAGCCACATGCTAGACCAATTTGCAAAATGGTTTTATCACTTTGCCGCAGCAGCTGCCGGGCATGCTCCAAACGCAATTCTAGATAGTGTTTGGAAGGTACTGTTTGTAAGTGCTTCTTAAACAGGCGCTCTAAATGACGGCGCGATAATCCTACATGATGGGCTAAATCATCAGTACTCAGAGGCTCTTCTATGTTCATTTCCATGAGCGTAACCGCCTCTATCAATTTGGGCTGGCTAGCGCCAATACGCGCCTTTAAAGGTATGCGTTGCGGATCTTCAGATGTACGGATTCGCTCACAGACAAATTGCTCAGAGACACTCGCCGCTAAATCCATGCCGTGCTCTTTACCTATTAAGAACAACATCATATCCATTGCCGCTGTACCACCACTACAGGTGTATCGGTTTTTATCTATCTCGTAGAGGTTATTCGTCACATGCGTGCTAGGGAACTCTTCTCGCAGGCTCGCCAAATCCCACCAATGAATAGTGGCGCGCGTATTCTTCAATAATCCGGCACATGCCAAAATATAAGAGCCCGTACCAATGCCTCCTATCCCCATTGGCCCAATGCCTTGGCGTCGCAACCAACCAATAACGGCTTCATTACCAGTACGCGCGATAGGACTTGCTCCACAGACAAATACGGCATCTAACATAGGCAAATTAGCTAGGCTACAGTTAACTAGCGTTTGTACACCAAAACTACTCGCTACCGCTTCACCATCGTGGCTAATCAGTACAGTTTCATATAACTCTTCACCACTCACCCAATTGGCCATTCGTAACGGCTCAATCGCTGAGGAAAAGGCAATCAACGAAAAGTTAGGTAATAGCAAAAAGCCAAAGCGTTTTGGTATCCATTTTTTTTGTTTTTCTAAAGATTTCACCATTGCTTAACCATACATCTCTACACTATTCTTGGTCGATGTTTTCGCCAGCATACTTTGCAACAGCAAGCGATACTCCCAACTAGTTTCTAAATGTCAGCTTAGCGTAACTTCAGGTCGCCCTAAAGAAATTAACACTCTGTTTATCCGCTGATTTTTTGTCGATACTGATAATAGAAAACAAGAACGAGGTTCAAGTAGCCAAAACAAGCTTGCACCTTTTTTATATCACTGGGTCACGGATACCCTTTTTTATCCGCTGAAATGAGGAACACCCCATGCATAAAGAACCCGTCACACGCGCCTTATTCGATCAGGTGATGGTCCCCAACTATAACCCTCAACAGATGGTGCCAGTTCGCGGACGCGGTTCACGAGTATGGGATCAAGCCGGCAATGAGTATGTCGATTTCACGGGGGGGATTGCTGTCACCGCATTGGGTCACAACCACCCGGCCGTTGTAGATGCGCTAAAAACTCAAGCTGATGAGCTGTGGCATTTAAGTAATATCTTTACTAACGAGCCAGCACTTCGCTTGGCCAAAAAGCTGACGGATATTACATTTGCCGACAAAGTTTTCTTTAGCAACTCCGGTGCAGAAGCCAATGAAGCCGCTTTCAAATTAGCGCGCAAGTACGGTCACGATCATTTTGGAGATGATAAGTACGAAATCATCTCGTTTAAACAATCATTTCACGGCCGCACCTTATTTACCGTAACCGTTGGCGGGCAACCAAAATACCGCGAAGGTTTTGAGCCCGTTCCAGCAGGCGTAAGCCATGTTGAGTACAACAATATTGATTCACTCAAAGCCGCTATCTCTGATAAAACTTGTGCGGTAGTAATGGAGCCTATTTTAGGTGAAGGTGGCGTTATCCCGGCGGCACCAGGTTTTGCACAAGCGGTTAGAGAGCTATGCGATCAATATAATGCACTGCTCATTTTTGATGAAATCCAAACCGGAGTTGGCCGCACCGGCGCTTTTTATGAGTACATGAACCTGAGCGTGACGCCCGATATCCTAACGACTGCCAAAGCGCTGGGTAACGGGTTCCCCATCGGCGCGATGTTAACGACGGATAAAGTAGCTGCCAGTTTTGTATTTGGTACACACGGCAGTACCTATGGCGGCAACCCTTTGGGCTGCGCCGTCGCTGAAACAGTGGTCGATCTAATCAACTCGCCTGATGTGCTCGGTCAAGTAGAAGCCAAAAGCGCTCTCTTTAAATCCGAGCTAGAAGCCATTAATGCGAAACATCACATTTTTAGAGAAGTGCGCGGTAAAGGTTTGCTATTGGGCGCTGAGTTGATTGAAGAATGGCACGGTAAAGGACAACAATTTTTAGCCGCTGCCCGTGAAGAAGGCCTGATGATTTTGGTTGCAGGCCCTAATGTTCTTAGGATGGCTCCGTCGCTCATCATCCCAGATGATGACGTTAAAGCGGGCATGGCAGCCCTAGAGCGCGCTATTAGTAAAGTATTAGCCGCTTAAATGCCTCAGCAATGAACTAAGGGAAGCATAACGCTTCCCTTTTTTATGAGGTATAAGTCTATTAACACTGCCCTCACCACTGGAAAAACATTGTTTCCAATAGGAAACAATAACTTCCCACCCTAACGTGGGGCGGGTTGATATACTCAAAACCCTAAACTTCTGACTGCCAAGTCAGTAATCCTACAATAATCATAATACCTCAGGAAAAAACAATGGATACAGTTGCTGAACAACGATCAGCTCTGCAACGCATGAGCCAGTTTTTCGTTACCATCATTCAACGCTACCTACCCGACCCATTTATATTCGCAGCCATACTTACCTTGGTTGTTTTCATCCTTGTCATGCCCAGTACAGGCCAAGGTCCTATGCAGGTGGTTAATGCATGGGCTGGCGGTTTTTGGAGCTTACTCACCTTTTCTATGCAAATGGCGATGGTTGTCGTAACCGGCCACGCAATGGCCAGCGCTCCTGTTTTCAAAAGCAAGTTATCGATGCTGGCTGGTGTCGCCAAAACACCTGGACAAGCAATCTTGCTGGTAACCGCAATTAGTGCAATTGCCTGCTGGATTAACTGGGGATTTGGCTTAGTTATCGGTGCTATTTTTGCACGTGAATTAGCCGCTAAAGTGAGAGGAGTGGACTATCGATTATTAATTGCGGCCGCCTACAGTGGATTTCTATTCTGGCATGCAGGTTTATCCGGTTCTATCCCGCTAGCCATTGCTAGTGGCACCAACATAGAAACCGTAACTAACGGCGCCGTAACAGCGGCAATTCCTACTTCAGAAACACTATTTTCTACCATGAACTTAGCCATTTTAGCGGCTATGTTTGTGGCAATTCCATTGTTAAACCGCTTAATGCATCCAGCACCTCAAGATACCATCACTATTGACCCATCACTCTTACAAGAGCAAAACCAAGAAGCGCCTAAAAAGGAGCATATGACGCCAGCCGAACGCTTAGAAAACAGCCGCTTGTTGTCTTTGCTGCTGGGTATTTTGGGCTACGCTTACATTATTTACTATTTTGTAGAAAACGGGTTTGCGCTCAACCTCAATATTGTAAACTTCACATTTTTATTTACCGCTATATTGCTGCATGGCACGCCTAAAAGCTTATTAAACTCGGTATCCGAAGGCGCTCGCAACTGCGCGGGCATCTTGCTTCAGTTTCCGTTTTACGCCGGTATTATGGGAATGATGACGGCCACAGGAGACTCAGGCATATCGCTAGCGGGAGCTATCTCCGAGATGTTTGTCTCTATTTCTAACGAAACAACATTCCCACTATTCACGTTTTTAAGTGCAGGGATTGTTAACTTCTTCGTTCCTTCTGGTGGTGGACAATGGGCCGTTCAAGCGCCAGTTATGATGCCTGCAGGTGAAGCACTGGGTGTGGATGCAGCCAAAACAGCGATGGCTATTGCCTGGGGCGATGCGTGGACTAATATGATTCAGCCATTTTGGGCTTTACCAGCCTTAGCGATTGCAGGCCTGGGAGCAAAAGATGTCATGGGCTATTGCGTTATGGCTTTAATTGGATCAGGAGTAATTATTTCCATAGGTTTACTGGTGTTCTAAACGCACTGTAAGCTCACTAAACGTTCCAATAACAAACAAAGAGGGGGCCTATTGCCCCCTCTTTGTTTTGATCAGTTATTGTTCAAAAAGTAAGCAAATACACTCACATCTTGGTGTAGCATTCGGGAAATTTGGGAGTCACTGTGTTGTAAAAATCCCAAATTTTACGCAAATCTTCCTCGATATTACCACTGGGATAAATTACCCCGCCTACCCCTGCCTCGCGCTTTTTATAATCCAAATAACCTAGCAAAATAGGTACGTTAGCTTGCAGCGCAACCTGATAAAAACCCGTACGCCAGCGAGTCACCGCTGCCCGCGTCGCCTCAGGTGTAACAAGCACCGTAATCTCATCAGACTTCTCGATATACTCTACCATTTGGCCAACCATGTTAGGCCTTTTCTCGCCGTCGTTGCGTGCAGAGCGATTAATAGGAATCGCACCCATCGGGCCAAGCAATAAATTGAATGGAAAACGCATCCACTCCTGTTTTATCGTAAACCGCGGAGGTGGCACATTTAAAATATCAGCGGCAGCCATGGTAAAAATAAAGTCCCAATTGCTGGTATGTGGTGCGCCAATCATTACTGAGCGCGATATATCCGCAGGCGGCGCCCCTACAATTTTCCACCCCTGTAACTTAAAACATAAACGACAAAAGAATGTAAACATTACCAAACCCTAAAACCGGAAACCGGCGTAAAAAATGGCATTATAGACTTAAATACGTGCTGTATGTGGGATAGGCGACAATTAGGGCAGCAAAACAACTACTTAAGCGTAATAGCGTTAACTTCGTCATCGGTTAACAGGCGACTTTGCCCCGGCAAGAGCGTTCTGTCGAGATGAATCGAACCAATAGAGATACGATGCAGTTTTATAACAGGGTTACGAAAGCGTCCAAACATTCGTTTAATTTGATGATATCTCCCCTCGACTAAGCAAACACGAACAACATATTCAGATATTTGTTCCAGCTCGGCAGGTAACGTAACTATGTCCTCGTAAGCAAAATGCATCCCTTGCTTAAAGGCTTCACGATAGCGTTCTATATCTACTGGGTTACCCAATGTCACGTCATAAACCTTGGTAACCTTATGATCCGGAGACATCATTTTACGCGACCAATCACCATGGTTGGTCAACAGCAACAAGCCTGACGAATTAAGATCCAATCGCCCGACAATATGGACATCATCCCAACTCTGCTCAGGGTGCTCTAAACGGAGTAGGTCAAGTACAGTTTTGTGGATATCATCCTTTGTGGCACTGACGACACCTACCGGCTTATGCATCATTACATAACAAGCCTGTTGTGCTTGCAGTAAGTTACCGTCCAGCTCTATACGCGAGAACTGATCAATAGGTTGCTGCATATCGGTGGCAATAACTCCATCAACACTCACGCGCTTTTGCGCTAACACTAAGCGAATGTCTGAGCGTTTAACGGATAAATGACGGCTAAGAAACCGATCTAGGCGGGACTTTTTTGATGTCATAACAAGTAAGTAGTCTAGGTTAAACAAACCTTATCGGACACCTAAGCGTATCCGATAAGGCTCACTACTGACTTATTTGGTTACTTCACGGTCGTAGTTTAAGCGTTTAGCTGCATCCAAGGTCAACATTTGCATGAACGCTTTAGTTTCAGCATCGTTACCCACAGGTGCACCGCCATTTCCGCCGCCAAATACATTTGTTGGCACATTACGTTTAGCAAACGCTTCTGCCCATAAGCGCTGAATTTGCACCTCGGCTTCTAACTTTTGGGCCAACGCGTTATCGGCCTGAAGAATCACTTCTTTTTGATAAGCTTCTGCATCGGCTAGCGTGCGGCGTGTTTCAGCTTCTACACGGGCTTTTTCTAAGTTAATTTCGGCCGTTTCTTTAGATATGGCAGCTTCTGCTTTTAGCTTCTCAGCTCCGGTGATTGCTAACTGCTTATCCGTTTCTGCTTCTGTCGTTTTTTGGATTTGCTCAACTTTCGCCTTGGCTTGACGCTCAGCCACTTCACGTTCACCACGCGCGATTGCCAACAGTCTCTGTTCTTCCTCTTGAACACGTTGTTCACGGGCTATTGCACGGTCAGCCGAAGCTTTTTGTTTAAGCTGCATCCGCTCAATAAATTTCTGGTTTGGTTTCATGTCCGTCACTAAAGCCGAAACAACCGTTATTCCAAAATCAGTAAAGCGTTGTGATTTACGACGAGGCTGGCCATCTGGACCTATCACCTTATTCACAAGAAAGACCGTTTTTGAATCTTCACCGTATTGTTCTTGCTCGGTGCCTAGCGCCGCATTAGCAGAACCCGAAGCAGAGCGGGTTGAACGCACTGAAACCTCTTCACGTTTTACAAGAAAAATACCGTTGCTCATTTGGTTTTCGAACTCAGAGTTAAACTCCGTCCGGCCACCAGCGTAGTACTCTTCTGCCGCCATCAAAGACGCATTTGCTTGCAGTGTCTCTTTAAAAGCGGGCAGTAAAGCCGTACGCAATAAGTTTTCTGGCGAACGGTATTCATGCGCTAGTTTTAAAAATGAAACTTCATCTGAAGGAATCGAAAAACGCACCGTGGCTTCCGCATGTGCATCCACCTGATCTAAAAACATTATACTCAGTGGAGGAAGGCTCGCGGATTCGTTATCGGAGTCTTTCTCAGCTCGAATAGCGTTAACACTCGACCCAGATGACGCTTGAACTGTCATCGCTCGCTTCCAAGAGTTATAGCGACCAAAAGGGTAAAATTTATAACCTACCTCAGTGACTACAGCCTCACTCCCTGTCACCGTCCGCACATGGTAGATATAACCCGGCTCTGCATAAAAGAAAGACTTAGACATAACGTAAACCAGCGCGAGAATAACAATAACACCAACTACCGCTTTAGCTATTAAGCCGCTACTAGATTTCAATAGTGTGTGAGCATCAGACATGTAACTTCCTTATTTCCTTCAGATTAAAATTAAAACACGCGATGCTAACAAAAAATCAAGATAGTTTTATGACGGCATACAGGCATTTAATGCATAGTAACTTATTGCTTTTTAAAAGAAAAAGCTAAAACATAGTTTTCGTCAGTTTAGCGTAAAGAATGATGGAACTACCTAAAATAAAGAGGCAACACCTAACTCAAACAAAGGTGTTGCACCCTTTACCTAGCCATCAAAAAGAAGAGCTTATATAAGCTAGTTTAAGCACGGCTAATAAACTTACCCGTTTCGGTATTCACTTTAATTTTATCGCCCTCTTTTGTGTATTCCGGCACCTGCAGTTCATAGCCATTGCTACATTTAGCCGGTTTAGTACGCCCCGTAGCACTGGCCGATTGCATGCCCGGCATGCACTCAACAACGTCCATAACAACCGTATTGGGCAGCTCGATTCCAATGGGGTTACCATCTACCAGCAAAACTAATATGCCTGTCATACCATCGCTAATAAAATCGATTTCGTCAGTAATGGTCACTTCATTCAAGCTGTATTGACTGTAATCTTCCTGATCCATAAACGTCAGTAGATCATCTTCACGGTAGAGGTAGGAGACTAAACGACGTTCCAGTGACGCCTGTTTAATCATATCTGTTCCGATGAAGGTCTCCTCGTACTTCCCACCATGAGGCACTTGATTGAAACGCACTTTATAGAGTGTTTGTGCACCACGAGATGACGGGCTGTGCACATCTATTTTTTGAACGACATACAAGGTGCCGTTGATCTCAACGACGTGGCCTTTTTTAAGCTCTGATGCTTTAGGCATGATCCTGCTTCCAACCAAGAAAAGAAGCTATTCTATGCGAGCTGTGATTTAACAAACAACGCTTATTTACTCAGCATCGTGTTTATTTTTACACACAAAAAGCCCGCATAGAGCGGGCTAATAAATTGCTGAATGGCTAATAGCTAAACACTACTTAATAGTTCCATGTCAGGGTAACAGTGGCGTTACGAGGCTCACCATAGAACCCTTGCTCCCAATACAACGAGTTAATATAACGCTCGTCGGTAAGGTTGTTAATTTTGCCAGACAACGTCCAATTATCATTAAATTCATAACTCGCCATTAGGTCGACCAGTGTATAAGCATCTTGCGTATAAAGTTCGGAGTCAGTCGTTGTTTTACTCTGCCAACGCACACTACCCCCTACTTTAAGCTGATCAACACCGGGAACTTGATAAGTACCGCTGACACGCAACACATTTCGTGGTTCGAACAGGCGAACTTTGTCATTCGTACCTGATTCCACTATATCAACATGTGTAAAACCGGCGAGGAGATTAATCCGTGGGGTCGGTTGGCCAGAAACTTCCAGCTCAATACCCCGTGAGTTGGTGTCGTCGGTAGTATAAACAGTTTGGCCGTTTCCTCCGACCGTCGAACTGCCGGCTACGTTATCCTGATCAGCGTAAAAAACAGCGGCGGTCGCTAGTAACTGATCATCAAACAAGCTGGCCTTAACACCTACTTCATACGCCTTACCTTCTACTGGATCGAGTAATTCATTATCCGTACCCAGCTTATTTTGGGGATTAAATATACCGGTATAGCTCGCATACACACCCACATCATCGGTTAGGTTGTACATCGCGCCTAAATACGGAACCACCTCCGATGCATCGCGATCTCGCTCACTACCATACGAGTCACCTTTTGTATTAACCGTTGTGTAGCTTCCCCCTAAAAAGAGATTTAACGCATCGGTAGCATCAATACGAGTCGCTACGTACGTGCTGCGCAAGCGGTCATTAAACGTGCCGCCGCTAGTCCCGTTACCATAAATATCTGGCTCTTCAAAAGAGCCATCCCATGTATTCAAATCTGGAACGGGATACCCCAAACGTGACCCATATCCAGATAACTGGCTATTTTTCATTCGCGCCGCCGTTGCGCCTATGGCTAACAAATGCTCCCGCCCGGCTAAGGTGTAAGGGCCTGTCGCATTGACATTGAACTGGGTGACCGATAAGTCTTGCTCATAAGCGGATGGGTACGCGAGAAGCCCTACTTCCGGATCGCTGCCCGCAACGGGTGAGCCATAGACATAAAACAACTTTGAGTCTTGCTTGGTGGACGTGTGATCTACGCTTGCCGTCGCTTCCCACCCGTTATCAAATGAGTGCTGCCACTGGGCAAAATAGGTTTCTTTCTTTGTATCCCAGTATGACCAATCCGCCGCTGTGGAAGTAGACGCATCATAATCGGTGTAGCTACCATCATCATACGTTAATGGTAACGCCCCCCACATAGGGCTGTTTGCATTATTGCGCTGTTGATCGTCTGTCTCTTATACAC